>NZ_JBLJBT010000044.1:0-388788 GCF_047637665.1 Bdellovibrio sp.
CGCCCATTGGGTAACCCATGCCACCCATGCCGCCCATAGGCATTCCCATCATTCCACCAAGACCGCCGCCGAGCATTCCGCCCATTGGCATTCCCATACCGCCCATGCCACCCATCATAGGATAGCCCATCGCCCCTGCGTACGGTCCACCCATACCCCAAGGACCGGCCATGCCCCAAGGGCCCATGCCGGGTTGATAAATTCCACCACCAAGACCACCCATGCCCATGCCGGCCATGCCATAAGGGTTACCCCACATGCCATTTCCATTCATGCCACCGTAAGGTCCCATCATTCCGTAAGCTCCACCATTCATACCAGCGCAACCAAAGCCACCCGCTCCGATACCGCCGCCGACAGCTCCGTAAATTCCACCACCGCCACCAAGAGCCTGACTAACTCCAGTCGCAAGGAACGGAAATCCGTAACCCCATGCTGGATAAGGCTGTGTTGGCCAACCAATATTTGAATTTGCATCGGCAACCATTTTATTGGTTTGATAACCCATGTAAGTCGCAGCAAGACCTAATCCGATATTTCCTACTACAGATCCCCAGTCGGTCTCACGTTTTTGATAAGTGTAACCAGATCCTTGAGAAATACAGTCGATACAGATTCCACCTTCAAGCTGGTCACGCTGTTTTTCGCGTTGTTCGTCAGCATAGTTTTGACGAGCATCTTGAATGTCTTCTTTGCTTCGGCGAACTAGATTCTCTAAAGATTCAATTTCACGCTGAAGTTTATTTGATTGAGCATAGCTCTTTCTGTAATCAGTCAGACCCTTCTTACAGTCTTGAGACGTGGCTTTACCTTTTTCAGTCTGACGGAAACGACTTCCATCACAGACTGTCGCAGAAACGGAGCCGCTCTTATTTTGATCACAAAGACGAGTCCACTCGGTAATTGAGAAACCACGCACCTCACGGGATGCCGGAGCTTGAACTGCGGCTTCACCCTCTTGGCCACCAGCAATGAACTCATCACTTCCGGCCATGCCTTTATACTCTTTACAACTTACGTTGTTCTCGATGTGCTCAAACATGAATTCGGTGAAGTCTTCAGAAACAACATCTTCGACATCTCGGCGAGATCGCTCCATGCCTTTTTCAAGTCTCTTCTTTTCGGTTTTCTTAGAGCGGAGTTGCTTTTCAGCTTCGCGAATTGCAGATTGCGCTTCTTTGATTTCATCTAGGTAGCTTGAAGAACCCGCAGCAGCCGAGTAATTGTAAGGGCAGGCTTGCATACCGCCGTACATTCCGGTTCCCCACTGCTGTGCTTGAACCCCGACTGCAAAACTCATCACGGTTGTGAAGGGAACTGCAATGCGCATCCATAATTTCATACACGATCTCCTGAAAAGGATAAAACTTCTACCGTTTCACTGATCGTCATGGAAAGACGCAGACTTGACTCATTTCTGAGCAAAATTGTTGAAAGAATGTGAAACTAGACTGTAGTCCAGCATATTTCCACGTCCCTTCCTGGTCATCATCCATGACAACACCCGGGCCCGTGCAAATTCCTTTGCACTGCTCATTTTCAAATCCTACACTACCTTTTATGGCGAAGCACACAATTCTTTGTGTAGATGATGAAATAGATAACGTAGATGCCCTCGAACGGTTATTTCGAAAGAAATATTCCGTACTAAAGGCCACCTCGGGAAAAGAAGCACTTCAGGTTCTAGACCAAAATCCAGGACCTATTGCTCTTATTATTACAGACCAACGCATGCCCGAAATGACTGGTGTCGAATTTCTAGAGAAAACTTTAAGTTCTCATCCTGAGACAGTTCGAATTCTTCTCACGGGGTACACGGATCTGGAGTCCGTTATCATGGCGGTCAACAAAGGACAGATCTTTAGATATTTAACAAAGCCCTGGGATCCCGTAGACCTTTCCAACACCGTTGAACACGCCATTGAAAGATTCGCTTTAGGACAGGAACTGAAACAAAAAAATGCAGAGCTGGCGAAAGCTTTGGAAGAACTAAAAAGTTTAGACGTCGCCAAGTCCAATTTCATGATTCTGATAAATCATGAATTGAAAACGCCCCTCACCTCGATCTTAAGTTTCTCTTCCCTGTTGGCTGAGTCCAATTTGAATGAGGAAGACAAACTGATGGTGAATCGAATCACCAAAAGTGCGGAGCGCCTTAAGAGTCTTGTTGAAGACGTTCTTCTGATTGTTCGAGCAGAAACGAATCAACTTAAAATCGATATGCAAAGCACCGCTTTTGAAAGATTCGACGAGGGACTCAGTAAAGAGCTCCTGGATCTCCTTTCCAAAAAACACCAAAAAATTGTCAGCAAACTTGAGCCCATCCATGTGAAGGCGGATGTCCGCCTCATCAAACAAGTAGTCATGCGCTTAATTCACAATGCTGCAAAATTTGGTGATGATGGCAGCGATATTCACGTGGAAAGCCTTCGCAACGGATCTCAGTTGCGCTTTGTGGTTCACAACAAGGGGCCCCACCTCCCCTCTTCAGTCGTTGATAAAATCACAAAACCTTTTTATATCGACGAAGATGTCATGCACCACTCCACAGGCATGGGCTTGGGACTTACTATCTGTCAGTCAATTTTAAAGTCACACCACTCCACCCTTCAGTTTAAAAATACAGATCAGGGTGTGATGGTATTCTTTGAGTTGCCGGTCGGCTAATTCCGTCCGGTTCCCGGTCTTTGAGCCGTTCCTATATTTAAATTAATGTCGCGCAAGAATTGCTCTACTCCTGGGCATGAAAACACTTATTGCGCTCCTTCTGATCATTCCATTTATTGCTTTTGCCGAAACTAAAAACCTCACCCTTTCCTTGGGGGAAGAAAAGACTCTTTCACTCCCGGGCACCTCTTCGGTTTGGATTCAAGATAAAGACATCCTGAAAGCCGAAGGAGTTGGCTCTAGACTTCTTATCAAGGGACTCAAGGAGGGTCGCACTCTATTAAAAATGGGCTCCACGAACTTTCAGATTCAAGTCCTGCATCCAGCCAAAACGGGCTCGTTTGAGGATCTACAAAAATATCTAAAAGGAGTTGTTGGGCTTTCGACCTCCGTGGCCGAGGGGGATCTACAAATCAACGGACAACTTTACCGTCTGCAGGACTGGATAAAGCTTGCGGACTTTGCAAGATCCAAGTCCTTTTCTTATCAAATGCAAGCCCGCCTGTCCTCCTCACTTCAGGAAGAGGCCCAAAGATATTTTCAAGATCTCTTTGATCAATCCCGAGTACCACCGCAAACCGTTATTTTTACGCCTCTTCCAGAGATCCGGGTGAGCGCGCCAGAACTGGCTCTCAAAAGATATCAGAAAATATTAAGTCCCTTTGGCGTAAACGTCATTCGCGACGAAAACAGTCTTGATGTGGCTCCGACGGTGAAAGTTCAAATCACCGTGGCCGAAATTAAAAGAGACCTCTCTTTGAAATACGGACTGCGCTGGCCCTCCAGCTATTCCGCCAAAATTCTTAGAACCGGGGAAAAGACTCTGGATGACTTGCCATTCAATCTTACCGCCTTGGAAGCTCAAGGTTATGGAAAGATTCTTGCCAGTCCGAATATTATTTGTCGCAGCGGCAAGGAAGCTGAATTTCTAGCTGGTGGTGAGTTTCCGATAAAGATATTAAATTTCAAAGCTCAGGATGTCGTCTGGAAAAGATATGGAATCCTTCTTCGGGTCAAACCCAAGGCAGATGCTGCGGGAAGAATCAGTCTTTCTATCGAAACCGAAGTCACGACTCTTGATGATTCTCGGAAAGTCGACGATATTCCCGGAATTCTTACAAACCGTGTTTCCAGTCACTTCGATCTGACTCGCCCGCAAACAATTGCTCTGTCAGGACTTCTTAAAAGCGAAGACGGCAAAAGCTCGGAAGGAGTTCCATTCCTTTCACGCCTCCCTGTTCTCGGATCTTTATTCGCAAGCAAGGACTTTCGAGAAAACCGCTCTGAATTGGTTATTTTTGTACGACCCACCATCCTCAAAGAAGGCGAAGATAACGAAGAAATGACTCATCTCCAACCTCAAAAGGAGTCTTTATGATAAACACTGCCAAGGAACTCTTTCATCTTATTCAAGAAGACATTCAAAAAACTCCACTCAATGAGTTTCTTTTGTCGTCGGAAGAGGAAAGTCAACTTCGCTCTCAAAAAGCAGAGCAAATCATTTCTCATCACACCAAGAATGCCACGGTCCCTGTAGAAATGAGGATTCGTGACGAGATCGCGTCCTGGGGACCCTTGTGTGTGCCGATGGCTGATGAGGATGTGACAGAAATCTTAGTCAATGGCCCTGACTCCATCTGGATTGAAAAAAATGGACGTCTGCAAAAACACACCGATTCATTCTTTTCAGAGCTGAGCTATCGCAATTGTTTAGATCGCTTATCTCACGAGGCCAAAACCCATATCAGTAAAGAACATCCTTGCGCCGATGGAAGCTTTGGAGATTTTCGACTCAGCCTGATTGGTGGGGATCTCACGCAAGCTTCAGCCCATTTTTCACTTCGTCGCCACCCTAAGAACCCTTGGACCTTCCCCAAGTTGGCGGAGATGGAGTGGTGTCGCCCCCAGGATCTCCCTCTTTTTGAAAGATTGATCACACAAAGAAAAAACTTTCTCGTCGTGGGCTCAACGGGTGCCGGTAAGACCTCTGTGCTCAACTCGTTCTTGCAACTGCTGCCTGAAAATGAACGAGTGATCGTCATCGAAGATACCTCAGAAATTGCTCTGCCCAATCTAGCTAGTATGAAACTATTGACACGAGAAGACTCTCAAGGCGTCCTTCCGTCGGTGGACCAAATGCAACTTGTAAAAAGGTCTTTGCGTCTTCGCCCTGATCGTATCGTTATGGGAGAGGTTCGAGGTTCTGAGGCGAAAGACTTTCTCATGGCTCTCGCCACTGGGCACACGGGAAGCTTTGGAACTTTGCACGCTCAGGATCCCGTACAAGCCTTAATTCGCCTTGAGATGTTGATTCAGATGGGAGCTCCGCAATGGAGTCTTTTGGCCATTCGCCGCTTGATTCAACTTTCTTTAGACTATGTTGTCGTTGCAGAAAAAACTGAAACAGGACATCGCCGCTTTAAAGGAGCCTATCGTCTGTGCTCCGTGGAGGAACATGGAATTCTTCTTGAGCCCTGCGAGAGTCTCTAAAAATCGGACTCACCGGGGACTGATTCTTCTTCCGTGATAATCTCTGTGACCACAGCAGCTTTGAAGGTCTCTCGATGGAACCAGTAGAATACCCACGCAAAAACAGCGCCCAGAATAAAACCCACGAAGTGAGTTCGATAGCTCACTTGGGGATCAAAAGCGGTCGATGGCATAAAGACCGCCAAGGCCACTCCGAGAGAGCGTAAAGTTCTTTGCGCATAGGTTCTTTGCTGATCCAATAAGAGATATAAAACCAACCAAACACCCCCCATCCAATAAACAACGCCGGACACGCCGATGAGGTGAACCGTTGGGTCGTAAGTCAGCAAAACAATGGCGTTCGTAAAGCCGCCAAATATCAGGGCTGAAAGTGGAAAAACCACAACGCCGAAATAGCCCGACAAAAAATATCCGAAAATAAAAAAAAGAAATGAATTGGAGGTAAGATGCCCAAGGTCTGCGTGGGCGAACAAGGTCGTCCAAAGTCTCCAAAACTCGTAATGCGAAAAGACAGTTTGGCGGGATGCGGGCATCCAAGAGGCCGCATGAAGGCCATCAAGCCAATAAAGACCACTTCCCAACAAAAGAGAAATAGCTGACCATGCAGCAATATACCATGCTCGAGCGGATGGCTTCTTCGTGAGCCATGTCGCGCGAACAATTCGCCAAGATCGCGTTAACGGCTCCATGAAGCCTCCCGTTCAAAAGTTTGTGTTCTAAACAGGAGATGTCAAGATCTAGGCAAGTTTGTTATCTGTGATTTCTTTTAAAGGTGCTGCCTCTGGACGCAGTTCCTTCTCTACATAGAAAAGACCCTCGTTGTCCGTGGTTTTACTTAAAGTCTCTTCAGACTTTGTCTGATCACCTTCCCGAGCCACCGATTTCGGATTATTGAAGAACTTCTGATTGAGATCTTCAATCACTTTCAGCTTCTTCACTTCCGCAGGATTCTTGTAAACCGGAGATTCATCAATCTCAGGAATAACACCCGTCTGTCGCATCTCTTCAAGCTGTTTGCTCAGCGTGACCCGATCGCCTAAAGAGTTTTTCCCCATCGGCCTTCCGAGAGCGGGAGCTCCGGGGCGAGCGGGCTGCGCGGCGGCCACTTCGGCCACTCGAGTTCGCGGGCTTGACGGAAGAATGCCACTGATTTTTTCCATTCCACACCTCCGTGTGTGTTTTGCAGAAAGCCATCCTGGCTCTCTAGGAAATGTATCGGAATAAAACGTTCAAACTTGAGACAAAGGGGGGAAAACTAGAATTAGGTCCAGGAGAAGAAATGCCAGGGGCTGGCGGGGTGCCCGAGAAGTTTTTCGCAAATAGCCTTTACTTGGGGATCATCTCCTCCCGACCAAAAGGTTCGACCAATTAAAAAGCTCTGAGAAAATTCCATCCAAGAATCAAAGCGTCCCTCAATCAAAGGCGCTAACTTCAAGATCTCGGCCCAGGCCTCTAAATCAGTGAGGTAACCTGCCACATAACTTAAACGAACAAGATGAACGTAACGAGCAGCATCCCAAGCCAGGATGCTCGAATCCTTGAGATAACGATTGGTTTTCTGAATCCACTGGGCAAGTTTGCGATAGTCTTCATCGCTCATTTGCAACTCTTGCCCCTCCTCCAGATCAAAAGCAAAAATCTGCTTAAAACGACTCAAGGAAGCCGCATCCACAGTTCCCTCTGCCGGCAGACAAGATTTTAAAACATTGAACTTAGTGCGGTGCCCTTGAAGCCGAATATTTTCTAAATTTTTCAGGGCAGTGGCTTTATCCCGAACACCCCAGAACTCTTCGAGAATGCCAATACAGTCAATTTTGATATCTGGGCCGTAGTTCATATCTAAACGAAAAAAGTACTCGCCAATTTCGTCCAGAACCTGTGCCTTGATATCCTCGGGGAGCTCCTTGCCGTCTTCAAGATCAGACCCAATAACTTGAAACAGCTCATCAAGAACTTGATTTTCTTCAATAAAAACAGCACCCAGGCACATCACCTTCTTTTCAAGATCTGTCTCGGGCAGAATACGCTGCATGAAGTCTCCTTTCCTCTATTCAATTACTTTTCTGGTGCGGATTCAATATGATAATTCTGATCTTCGAAAGCCGCCTTTGCTGAGGCTCTTTTGAGGGCCTAGGGAAGGATTTCTTTGGGAATGTTGAAAAAGTTTTTGTTGGGCTTGGTGGCTCTTTTTTTTATTTTGATGGGGTCTTTGATTCTGATCATGGGGTATGTTTTTAACAATCCCGATACGGTTTTTCATGCCTTTAACTCTGTGACAGAAAAGTTTATGCAGGGACAAAAATACGAAGAGGCTGAAGAGTTTTTTCTTCAAGGGATTGAGACTCTTCGTTTTTCTTCTCGTCGAGTTGACGTTCATGTCAAAACTTTTTCTGAAAGAAATCTCAAGGTGGTTCTGCATGGGAAGGTTCCTCGCTTTGAAAGTGGACCCTTCATTTTGCAGACCGTCGACAAAGACAATTTGAATATCGAATTTCAAGAACCTCTGGCCAGTCACTGGATTGAAATGAATGTTAACGGCGAAGAAACGACCCAAGCCTCGGACGCGCAGTTAGTGGCTGATATTTATGTCCCCGAATCCTATAAAGGACGCCTCCTCATTGAGACTCGCCAGGGGCATGTGCAGCTACAACTGCCCACAAAAAATCTTTATGAAGTGGATTTACAATCTGTTTCAGGGAAAATTCAGAACAACTTAAATCAAAAACCCACTTCCGAGATTCTTCCTCAAGAAGTGGGTCATATTAAAGTTCAAACTATCGAGGGCTCCATCACCGTGGAGCCTCAAGATTAGGATTTCTTCAAATCCTCTAGATGTTTTTCAGCCAAGGAGCTAAGACGGACTCCCACCTCTGCCAGCTGATCGCGGTTCACCTCACTGGGGCAATCCGCCATGAGATCTGTGGCCTTCGCCGTTTTCGGGAAAGCAATCACTTCGCGAATCGCATCTGTTTCACAAAGAAGCATCACCAAGCGATCCATACCCCAAGCAATACCACCGTGAGGAGGTGTTCCGTACTTTAGAGCCTCCAAGAAGAAACCAAACTTGTGTTGTGTTTCTTGTTCACTCATTCCCAATAGACGGAACATCGCCTGTTGGATCTCATTGCGATAGATACGGATACTTCCGCCACCCATTTCGTAGCCATTACAAACAAGGTCATACGCTTTCGCCAACATCTTGCCGTAAGCCGCTTCGTTATTGCTAATAAGATCCTGAGCGAACTCATCCTTCGGAGACGTAAACGGATGATGGCGGGCCACCCAACGTTTTTCGTCTGGAGAGTACTCTAACAATGGGAAATCCACGACCCACAAAAATTTGTATTTGCTGGTATCGATCAGGCCCAACTCACGACCTAAATGCAAACGCAACGTCGAAAGGGAGGCGCAGGCCGTATCGAAATCATCCGCTACGATCAAGGCACAATCTCCGCTCTCAGCTCCTACGGCCTTGAACATCTCGGCCAATTTTTCAGGACTAAAGAACTTCGATACCGGCGAAGAGAGTGATCCATCGGCTTCAGACTTAATCCACACAAGTCCTTTAGCTCCCGCACGCTTGGCCATATCGGTCAGTTTATCGAACTGACCACGGGAGTAGGCTCCCCCTTTGGGAACCGCGATTCCACGCACAATTCCGCCGCGAGAAAGAACGTCATCAAAAACCTTAAAGCCAGAGCCTGTGACAACAGACTTCAGATCTTTGATCTCCATGCCAAAGCGAGTGTCCGGCTTGTCGATACCATAGCGATCCATGGCCTCTTGATAGGTCATGCGCGGAATCTCGCCGACATCAATGCCCTTCACCTCTTTCCAGATGGTGCGAAGAAGCTTTTCATTCATTTGCATAATGTCTTCTTGGTCGATGAAGGACATCTCCATGTCGATCTGAGAAAACTCTGGCTGTCGGTCCGCGCGCAAATCTTCGTCGCGGAAACAGCGTGCCAGTTGGAAATAGCGATCATAACCTGAAATCATCAAAAGCTGCTTCAAGGTTTGCGGCGATTGCGGCAAAGCATAGAAGTGACCTGGATTCACACGTGAAGGAACCAAATAGTCACGAGCTCCTTCAGGGGTGGATTTGTACAGAATGGGAGTTTCCACTTCGATGAATCCATTTTCCGACAAGAAGCGACGAACCAATTGCGCCACCTTATGGCGAGTCATCAAATGGTTGGTCAAACGTGGAGAACGAAGATCCAAGTAGCGATACTTCAGGCGCAAAGACTCATTCACATTTTGATCGTCCACTTGAAATGGCGGCACCGCAGACTCATTGAGAATCTCACAGCGAGTGGCTTCGATTTCAATCTCTCCTGTTTTGATCTTTGCGTTCTTCATCCCGTCTGGGCGCGCACGTACGGTCCCCTCCACCGCAAGGACAAATTCACCACGCAAGTTTTTGGCAGAGGAGGTCTCGGCTTTATTTGGGTCCAATACAACTTGAACAATTCCTTCACGGTCGCGAAGATCGATGAATACAAGACTTCCGTGATCGCGGCGGACATCCACCCATCCCATCACGACAACCTTTTGACCGGCTTGAGGAAGACCTAGACTTCCGCAATAATTTGTTCTTTTCAGCTCTTTTACAAACTTCATGGACGATACCTTTTTTGAAGGGAAACTTCAGAATAGAAACTAGATCCAGACTTGCATATTGTCTGCAGGCAGTCAAAAAGCATCTTATTATCCCTCCCAAAATCAAGTCTTATAAGACGTCACTTTCTAAGGGCTTTGTTTTTGAATCCGTCCAACGATATACTCAGAATCTGAACAGCTCAAAGAAGGACATTGCCATGCCGAAATTCACGATTGATCACCAAAGCAGCCACGCCCCCGAAGAAGCCTATCGTAAAATTAAAGAATTCCTTTCAAATGATCAGGATATTCGACGCTTTGACCCAAAGCTTCAATGCCTCTTTAACGACGGATCCAAGAGCGCGGCCTTGATGGGAGCCCAGTTTAAGGCTGATATGGCCGTGGCGGCCGCTGGCGCAGGAAGTAAAGTCTCTGTCACAGTTGATCTGCCGTTGATGCTGACTCCATTCAAAGGTAAAGTCCAAGAAACTTTGCAAAGAAAACTAGCGAAGTATTTAGGCTAAAAAAAGTCTTATGGCAAAACTGAAGGCAAAAGCACCCACAACTCCCCAAAATGGGAAAACGACAAAGAAAGTTGCTAAAAAGGTAACTTCCAAAAAAGTCGCGTCTTCTTCCAAGAAGAAAGTGGAACCCAAAAGTGTTGTTGCCGAACTCGTCGAAGATCAATCCCAGGAGGACCTAAGTCCCTCCGCGGAGACCGAGAAGGCCTATGCCGTTCCCTCAGGTGATTTTGACATTGAAGAGCCACTTGAAGACTCTAAGGCGCTGTCCGTTAGCGAACCCACCAAGGCGATCACCTCAGCGGACCCCTTGGTCATGTACCTGAATGAAATTCGTCGCTATAAGGTTTTGACCAAAGAAGAAGAAACCAATCTTGCAAAAAAGTACTTTGAATCCAAAGACCCCGAGGCGGCTCAAGCCCTGGTGAAGGCCAATCTTCGTTTTGTCGTCAAAGTTGCCGCTGAGTACTCGAAGTTTGGCGCCAAGATGATTGACCTCATTCAAGAGGGCAACGTCGGGTTAATGCATGCCGTGCGAGAGTTTAATCCCTACAAAGGGGCTCGCCTGATCACCTATGCCGTGTGGTGGATTCGCGGATACATTCAAGAGTTTTTGATGCGCCAGTATTCCATGGTGCGCATCGGGACCACGCAAAATCAAAGACGCCTCTTTTATCAGCTGCAAAAAGAGAAAGAGGCCCTGGATGCCATGGGAATTGAACCCAATGCGGCGTTAATCAGCAGCCGTTTAGGGATCCCCGAAGATGAAGTTCGTGATATGGCGATGCGTATGTCAGGTCGGGATGTGAGCCTGGATCGCCCTGTCGATGAAGACTCGGGAACCAGTCTTGGGGACTTGCAGAAGAACGTCAACGATCAACCGTTAGATGAAGTTCTGGCCCGAGAAGAGCAACTTGAAATTCTCAAAAAGAAAATTGAAGAAATTCGACCCGAACTTTCGGATCGAGAGAAGATTATTCTGGATGAACGTATTCTGAATGATGATCCCTTAACCCTTCAAGAAATCGGTGAAAAATACGGCATCACTCGCGAAGCGGTCCGTCAGATGGAGGCTCGTCTGATGAAGAAGATTAAGTCAAAAATGGAAGAAGATCTCTCCGAATAGCTGGCGGCAAAAAAACAAAGGGCTCTGATCTTCATCAAAGCCCCTTTTCACTATCCAATTTATATTTGTCTTGTCTTATGCGATCTCTAGTTCCCCGGCACCAATCGTTGCCGCTAGTTTTGCGCGCAAACGAGTTACCGCCTGAGCATGCAACTGAGATACACGCGACTCCGTCACTCGCAGAACTTGTCCGATCTCTTTCAGATTCAGATCTTCATAGTAATAAAGAGAAAGAACCAATCTTTGTCTTTCCGGAAGCTCCTCGATCGCTTGAGCGACAACTTCTTTGATATTTTTAACATTTAGCTGGTTGAACGGACTGTTGGTACGTGAACCTTCTAAGATATCCATGATCGATTTTTTATCGGTATTACTGAAGGTCGTTGCCTGATCAATCGGCAAAAGACTGACCGGACGAACTTGATTTACAAGATCATGAAACTCATCAATTGAGACATTCAAACACTTAGCAACTTCTTCATCTGTCGGTGCGCGCCCCAAGTCGGCCTCTAGCTGCACCATTGTTTTATCGAGAAGTTTCGCTTTGTCGCGAATTGAACGCGGCACCCAGTCCTGAGCACGAAGTTCATCCAAGATGGCACCACGAATACGGAATTCCGCATAGGTTTTAAACTTATTATCACGAGTGGAATCGTACTTCTCAATCGCATCCATCAAACCGATGACACCGGCGGAGATCAAGTCATCCAATTCAATATTTGAGGGAAGTCGCACGGCAATCTTCTGCGCAATGAATTTAATCAATGGCGCGTACTCTTTAATGAGATCATCTTTTTGATTAGCAGCAAGCTTACGTGGCTCTTCTTTATACTTCTTCAACAATGCCGCATTTTTCCCCATGTTTTTCCCTCTTGAAGTCTATGTTATCAAACAGGCTCGTGAGCTGAAAGTCCAATTCTCTCAGATTTTCTTATGCAAACCCAACGACCTGATCCCAGAACATCTGCATCCCACCGGTGCTTTCAATCTGTTTGGCAGACTTTTCGATCTGATGACAAATCTGACGAATCGCTTTAGACGATTCCGCCCCCACATCGTGTCTCACAATGAGACGTTGCATTTGATTTGCTTTTCGCAAAACCACGTCGTTGGGAATGGAACCCCAGTAGTCCAGACCTATGTATAGAAACTTGTTTACGACGTCATTGAATCGTTGGTAAAGCCCCAGCCCCTCTTGTTCATCCCGCACTTGATTGCAGATGATAGAGAAATGATTCACCTTGTAGTTCTTATTCAAAACTTTGATTAAAGCGTAAGCATCAGCAAAACTTGCGGGGTCTGGTGTTATGATCACAGACACGGTTTGAGCGGCCGAATTTAAGAACAGAACGTTTTCAGCGATCCCCGGTGCCGTATCAATCAGAAGATAATCAAAACCCAAGGGCAGTGAACTCACCGCCTCCACCATCGCTCTTCGCTCAAAGTGATTCATGTGGTTGAATTCAACAACTCCACTTCCGCCAGGAATAAGAAAAACATCTTTGGACACCTCCACCAAAATGTCTTTCATCTCTTTACGGCCCGCCAAAATATCGTGAATATTGCCATTGGTTTTAACACCAAAAAGAATATCCACATTGGCCATCCCAAGATCTCCGTCAAGAATGAGAACTTTCTTGCCCTTCTGTGCTAGCGTGAGAGCAAGGTTCGCAACCACGGTGGTTTTACCAACGCCTCCCTTGCCAGAGGTGATACTAATGGTTCTGGTGCGATACATATCAAAGGCATTCATATTTCTCATACAGCTTCAGAATCCTGTTGTTTGAATTTTGTAATCTTAAAAATCAGATCCAAAAGACGCTCTTTGGTTGCAAACTCAAAGTCTTCAGGCACACGTGGCCCAATGCCAAAAGAATGCAAAGGTACATCAAAACGTTTCATAAAGTTGTAGATGGTGCCGTGTTGTGTGGACTCATCTAACGAGCTAAAGACCACATCCTTATAACCCAGTACGGAGTATCGACGCCCCAGCTCTGTCGCATCCCCGTCCTTGGCATTCGTGGAAAGAACCAAGTGAATATTGGGATTCAAAGCTGCTGGCGGCAAGAGACTCTTGAGCATTTGAATTTCTTCGTTGCTCTTTAAACTCAAGCCTGTGTAATCAACAAGAACACAATCCACATTGGCAAGGTACCGCATCAAATTTGTCCAGTCGTTCTGAGAACGAATCACTGAAAAGGGAACATTTAAAATCTGAGCGTAAATCTTCATCTGATCGGCCGCGCCGACCTTGAAGGTGTCTGTGGTGAAAAGAGCGATCTTCTTTCCTTCACGAACGACCATCTGACTGGCCATCTTAATCAAAGCCGATGTTTTTCCGCTGCCGGCAGGGCCCACAAAACAATGGATCTTTCCTTGAGTGGGATTGTTGGAGACTTTTGTGGAGTCCAACACGTACCGTGCCACCCAGGCCTCTACCAAAGAACGATTCTTTAATTTCAAGGCCGGAAGAGTTTCCTGTGCCGTAGTTAGAATTTCTGCGGCGATCTCTGGAGCCATACCCGCACTGGTCAGCTTTTCAAAAACGAAACTAAGATCATAAGAAATTCCATAATCCGCGCCAGGATGTGTTCCTACAAAACTTTGCGGCATTTGCTGGAACTGAGAAATCACCTGCTTCAAGTTGGCAATTTCATTCTTGAGCGCAACAACCTCAGGGCTTTCTGTCGGAGGGCCCGCCTTCACGACAGGCGCAACCTTCTTCGGAGCGGATCTGGCAAATGTTTCTTCTTGTTCCTGAAATGCATTCAAAGCTCTTTGCGCTGCGGAACGAACTCTTTCCTCCGCAACCTGTTTTTGTCGGGAGATTTCAGCTTCATCTTCAATATCGATATAACGACGCTGTGTAATGGGCGCCGGGGCTTGCGTCTTTTGCACGTGTTTTTCCACCATCTTGTGGATCAACTCTTTTTGCTGACGAGCCGGGCTTCTTAAGAATTTTTCACGGTCTTGCTCTCGCAGTCTGGACTCTGCGAATTTCTTCTTTTGCAGTGTCTCTTCGGAAACGGCGGCTGTGATTTCCACGCTGCCTTCTCCGACAAGTCCGAAACTCTTGTTGTTGTCGCGAGCAGAAAGGATGATGGCATCGGGCCCCAACTGGGTCTTCACCATTTCCAAGGCTTCTTTCATGGTACGTGCTTCAAATTTCTTAACCTGCATGGCTCATCTCCACGAGTGCAACCGATTGAACATCTGCGTCTGACGTCAACTCGTTGTGCGAAAGCACCACAAGCTGAGGAATAAATCGGGACGTAAGTTTATATAAATGACGGCGCGAAGTCGGGCTGGTCAGCAAAATGGGCTGACTGGCCACTTCGGGATGATTTTCCACGGTCCGCGCAATTTCATTGATCAGGCGATGGGCCGTTGTCGGGTCCATCACCAACTGAACCCCTTGCTCTGTTTGCAACAAAGAGTTCGCAATCATTTCTTCAATCACAGGATGAAGTGTCATGACAGGAATATTGCCCTGTTCGGTGGTATACTTCGCAGTAATCCCTCGAGCCAAACCACGGCGAACTTGCTCAGTCAGGACTTCGATATCTTTATTGCGAGGAGCCTCATCCGCCAAAGTTTCAAAGATGGTGAGAAGATCACGAATTGAAACTTGCTCTTTCAACAAGCTTTGCAACACACGCACCACGGATCCCAATGGTAAAAGATCTGGAATAAGTTCTTCCACCACTTTAGGATGCGATTTCTTGAAGTTCTCGATAAGAGTTGAGGCCTCTTGACGGCCCAACAGCTCATGAGCGTGGGAGCGAATAATTTCAGTAAGATGTGTCGCCATGACCGTCGGAAGATCCACCACAGTGTAACCCGCAATTTCCGCATCTTCTTTACGAGATGGAGAAATCCAAAGAGCATCCAAACCAAAGGCAGGCTCTTTGGTCGCAATCCCTTCAATGCGTTCCGCCACATTACCAGGATCCATCGCGAGCATCGCCTCAGGACGAAGAACTCCACCGCCCACTCGATTTCCTTTAATGAGAACGCGATACTCGCCCGGAGCCAACTGCAAGTTATCCCGAATATGAATACTTGGAACAACGATCCCCAGATCCAGTGCAAACTGCTTACGGATGCTGACAATTCGCTCTAACAAGTCACCGCTTTGATCCGATTCAACAATGTTGATAAGACCATAACCCACCTCAAGCTCAACCATGTCCAACGGCAACATCGTTTCGATGTTCTCTTTTTTGGGTACATTGAGACTTGCTTCGGATTCTTTTTTCTCGGCTTGAGCTTTTTCATCGCGAGCTTTATTGATAACCCAAGCCGTGCCACACAAAAGACCTCCCATCAAAAGAAACGGAAGCGTCGGAAGACCCGGGACCAACCCCAACATAATCAAAACACCGCCCGAGATCATGACGGCACGAGGTTTAACAAAAAGTTGTCCCGTGACTTCCTGACCGACATCCTTATCGGAATTCGAAGTACGAGTGACGATGATACCGGCCGCCGTTGAAATCACAAGAGCGGGAATCTGAGCCAACAGACCGTCACCAATCGTCAACATGGTGTAATATTTCGCCGCCGTTCCGACATCAAGGCCCTTTTGAATAACCCCAATCGCCAAACCACCCAGAATATTAATCATGGTGATGATGATACCGGCAATGGCATCACCACGAACGAACTTGGAGGCACCATCCATCGCTCCGTAGAAATCCGCTTCGCCTTCAATTTGCTTACGGCGTTTGCGAGCTTCGGCTTCGGTAATGTGCCCTGAGTTCAATTCGGCATCAATGGACATCTGCTTACCAGGCATCGCATCCAAGGTGAAGCGGGCGGCAACCTCTGCCACGCGGCCCGAACCTTTGGTGATAACCATGAAGTTGATAACCATCAAGATAATAAACATCACAAAACCGATGACGTAGTTACCGCCGACAACGAAGTTCGCAAAAGAGGCGATAACATCACCGGCCGCTTTTTCCCCTTCATGTCCATGAGTCAAAATCAAACGTGTTGTCGCCACGTTCAAACCCAAACGGAACAACGTCGTCATCAAAAGCAACGCCGGGAATGACGTGAAATCAAGAGCGCGATCCGTATAGATGCTCACCAATAGAATCAAAACGCTGATGGCCAACGAGAAGGTTAAAGAGATATCGAGCATAAACGGAGGCAATGGGATGATCATCACCGCCAAAATTGCCAGTAATCCGAATGCAATCACAAGATCCGTATTCTTGGTGAACTTTTCGAATCTCTTTAAGAATTGAAACACCTGATCCATTATCTCTTCTTCCTACGCAAACGATAAACATACGACAACACCTCTGCCACAGCGACAAAGAGTTCCCGAGGAATAACTTGTCCAATTTTCAAAGTCTTAAAGATCGTCCGCGCCAGAGGCTTATTTTCCACAATAGGAATATTGTGCTGGCGACCGATCTCTTTAATCTTCTCGGCCACATGATCCGCGCCCATGGCGATCAACTGTGGAGCCGGAAGGTTGTCCGTGTATTTGAGTACAACAGCAATGTGAGTGGGGTTGGTGATAATCACATCCGCTTTAGGAACTTCCGCCATCATTCTCTTGCTCGCCATCTCCCTTTGGATACGACGAATGCGTGATTTGATCATGGGATCACCCTCACGCTGCTTGTGTTCCTCTTTGACCTCTTGCTTGGTCATCATCATTTTCTTTTCAAGATCCCAACGCTGATAGAAGTAGTCCGCCGCGGCAATGACGAACATGACGGCCCCAACGCCGCCAAGAAGTTTCACCACCACGGCTCCCAGATACACGATAATTTGCTCAATCGAAAAGGTGATCATGTAGGGAACTTGTTTAACTTCACCGCGCAAAAGAAAATATAGAACAAGTCCGATCGCACCCATTTTAAGAATTGATTTAATGGCTTCGACCACCGCCCGTAAGCTGAAAACCCGCTTAAACCCTTCGACGGGATTGAGCTTTTCAAAATTAGGCTCCAAAGCGTCTTCCACCTGGAGGAATCCTACCTGCATCAAAGACGAAGCAGCCCCGAGAAGCCCCGCAATTCCCATGACTGGTGTAATTAGAATAAGAGCTTTTTCAGCACAAAAACGAAGAGCCTCCGTGAAGTTTCCCTCACGCACAAGCACCACCATATCTTGTCCAAAAGAGTATTGAAAAACTTCGAAGATATTTTTGAAGAAAAAACGACCCAAAGCATACACGCCACCCGCCGCGGCCAATAACAATATTGCCGACGCGAGTTCTTTTGTATGTGCAACGTTCCCTTTTTTACGAAACTCTTCCCGTCTCGCATCCGTTGCCTGTTCGGTCTTTTCGCCGTTTTCCTCAGCCATTGAGTTCCTTCCTAGAACTTAAAAGCAACCAACCCCGACACTGCCAGGGTACAGACCTATCTATAAGTGTTTCATCACCGCAAACAGTTTGGTAGCAGTGATTTCAACTAGACCATTCATTTCCAGCACCAGAAGCGGAAGACAGAGGAATACCACTGTCATTCCCAACATAATTGTGACCGGCATACTCGTCACCAGGACGTTGATCTGGGGCACAGCTCTTCCCAAAATGCCCATAGCCAGATTCACCAATAAAATCGCCACTAAAACTGGCGCACACATCTTAATGGCCATGATCATCACACTTTGGCCGTAAACCGCCATTTCAGCGAAAGGTCCCACATTCAAAGTCATGGAACTTACAGGCACAAGTTCATAACTTTGCGCTATTGCACTGAGGAGCATGTGGTGCCCATTGATCGCCAGGAAAACCAATGTTCCGATTGTAGAATAGAATTGATCAATCGTATTTCCGTGGCTTCCTAACATCGGATTGTAAAGCTGAGAAGCACTCAAACCGACCGAGATTGACACCAAATCCCCTGTCATTGTGACCACAAAGAAGAACAAGCGGGTTAAAAATCCCAAGGACAATCCTACAATCAATTCTCGGACCGCTAAGCCGATGATTTCATTAGAAATTAGTTGGTAGTCGACACTGCCAACTTTCACCACAGGAAACAGCACCACACTGAGAACCAAAGACAATAAAACCTTTACAGGGGTATTGATTGTCGGAGATCCAAAGACTGCGGAGGACACGACAAAGGCAATCATGCGCAGAAAGATCAACGCAAAAAGAAGAATCTGTGCCTCTGTCATTGAGCTCCAGTTAATCACGCCTTTATTCCCTCACCATCACCGCAATATTTTCAAAAAGATTCACGGTATAAGTACTCATCACATCCATCATCCACGGGCCCGCGAGCACAAAGACCAGAGCCACCACGATCATCTTGGGAATAAATGTCAGAGTCGCCTCATTGATTTGAGTCAGGGCCTGAAAAATACTGACGGCCAAACCCACTACCAACGTGCTCACCAAGAGAGGTGCTGCCAGCATCGCCGTGGTTCTTAAAGCATCTTGTCCAAGTCGAATTACTAATTCTTCTGTCATCTTTCACCTCACCCAAAACTCTTGACCATAGAACCGATGAGAAGACCCCATCCATCCACCAAGACAAAGAGCATGATCTTAAAGGGTAACGAAATAACTACAGGGGGAAGCATCATCATCCCCATCGCCATCAAAACACTGGCCGCGACAATGTCGATCACCAGAAAAGGCAGGAAGATAATAAAGCCAATTTGAAAAGCGGTTTTAAGTTCAGACACCACAAAGGCCGGAACTAAAACCATCGTGGGCACATCGGCGCGCGTTTTAGGTTTATCTACTTTTGAGAGTTTAATAAAAAGCGCTAAATCCGAATCCCGAGTCTGACTGAACATGAATTTACGAAGCGGAGCCAATGTGTTTTCAATCGCCGCGTCCTGAGAGATTTTTCCCGCCATATAGGGTTGAATCCCATTCTTGTTCATTTCATTAAAAGCCGGTTGCATTACAAAAAAGGTGAGGAATAACGCCAAACCAACCAACAGTTGGTTGGGAGGCATTTGCTGCACACCCATGGCCTGTCTTAAAAACGAGAACACAATAATAATACGAGTAAAGCCTGTCATCATGATCAGAATCGCCGGTGCCAAAGTCAGCACCGTCATGATCAAGATCAACTTCACGGCATTCACAACTTCGTTGGGATTGTCCGTGGTTTTAAAGCCAAGATTCACGGTTGGCAAAGTCACTTGCGCAAACGCACTGGAACTTATCAAAAGTATCAGAGGCAATAAAAGAAGACTGCAAAGAGTCCAGTTTGTCTTTCTCACTGAAGAGACCTCATCCCTTTAAGACGTTTAGAAACAATATCTTTAATGCCACTGATGGCGAACTCTTCGTCAGAATCCAATTCTCGAGCCGCTTTTTTACGTGGAGCTGGCACGTCTTCTTCGTCGTTCCCTGAAAAGTCCGCCTTGGTGCCTAGGCCCCCTAGAACATTTCCGAAATTTTGAGGTGCCTCTTCAGGCACTTCATCATCCAAAAGCGACAAGGCTTTGATCATTGTGATGTTATGGTCGGTCACACCAATCAAAATGGACTCTCCGGCCACACGAACAATAGCCAAACTCTTTTTAGGTCCCAAATAGTGTTGTTGAAGAACCTTGATTTGGGTTTGATGTTTGGAAGCTTTCGGAATGGAATACTTACGGAGGAAGAAGTAAGCCCCAGTTCCAACAAGTCCCAAAATCGACAAGGTGAAAAGAATACGGAAAACACCACTGCCTTCGGCGGCGGCCTTCTTATTCGCATCTAGATTCAGAGGAATCTCAGACTCTTTGCGAGTGTCTACTTTGCTTTTCTCGGCCACGACTCCTTCGGAGCTGACCGCCGGCACTCCTTCCGCGACAATGCTGTCCGCATTTGTCGCAGGAGCGACTGCCGTTTCCTCAGCCGCTTGGGCAGAGACTGAAACCACAAAGATGAGAGAAAGCAACCAACGCATCTTAAACCTCTTATCTGAGCTGTTCTACGCGCTCAGCTGGAGAAATAATATCTGTCAAACGCACACCGAACTTTTCATTGACCACGACGGCTTCTCCGCGGGCGATCAATTTATCATTCACATAAACTTCCATGGGCTCACCGGCCAACTTGTTGAGCTCGATGACGCTGCCTTGAGTGAGATTCAAAAGCTCGCTCACGGGCATCTTCGTGCGACCCAACTCCACAGAAACTTTCAGTGGGATGTCTAAAATTAAATTCAAGTTTCTATCATGCTGACTTGGCGTCTCTACGGCTTTCTTACTTCCTTCCGCAACCATCCCCGCCGCTTCCGCCACGAGTTGGTCTGCCAAGTTGTCCAAATTATCGTCAGTCATTCATCCCCCTACTTTTGCTACTTCTGCACCGGTCGAGTCACTTGGACCGCCACAGTTCCATGATGTATTCCGTAATAACCTTTAAATTTCTTAACACCCTCAACATTGACGTCAAATTCTCCAGAGGCGTCTTGATCCAACGGAATCACGTCACCTACTTTGAGATTCATCATGTCTTTGAGTTTTATTTCGGTCTCGCCTAAGTTCACTTTGATTTCCATATCAGTTTCAAGAAGTTGTTCTTGAATAATAGAAGTCCAAAGTTTTTTATCCGTCTGATCGGATTCCACCTGGAAACCCGTTGAAAGTTTTTGTTTGATCGGCTCGATAGTCGCATAGGGAATTACGATGGAAATCGTGCCCGTCGCATTTTCAAGCTCCACGTCAAATGTCGACGCAATGACCACGTCTGTCGGAGGCACAATCCCCACGAATTGAGGATTCACTTCGGTACGCACAAAAGAACAACCGATTTTCTCAATGGAAGCCCAGGCCATCTCCAAATCATTAATGGCAAGTCCCACAACCTTTTGTACGATCGAAAGCTCAATCGGTGTAAAGTCTTTCCCGTCAATTTTAGTATAAGGGCGATCCGCACCACCAAAAAAGCTATCTACCAACGCATAAGCCAATTTACTTTCAATAACGAACAAAGCCGAACCACGTAAGTTCCCGAAACGAAGAACACTCATGCACGTCGGCATTGGCAATGTATTGATGAACTCGCCAAATTTCAAAAATTCAGTCGAGGTCAAGGTGATCGAGGCAATTTTACGAAGTGCCGAAGACAATGAAACACGGAAAGCTCGCATGAACTTCTCGTAGATCACTTCTAACTGAGGAAGACGTCCCCGGATGATTCTGTCTTGACTGGTCAGATCGTAAGAAACAATCTTACGCTCGTCCACTTTCCCCACAGAGGCCGTCGCCTCGGGCTTGCTTGTCTCCGACGTTGCCACATCCCCATCGGAGACCGCAGCTAACAGAGCATCCACTTCACTTTGCGAAAGAACCTGATTCATAGTCCTGCCTTAGTTATAGATAAACTCTGTGAAGAACACGTTCGAGATCTTTCCCTGAACCAGGAAAGAGTTGATCGTGTCCTTGATTTCGTTTCTTAAACTATCTTTACCTTCACGAGATGAAACATCTGCGTAGGTCTTGGAAGAAAGAATAATAATAATGATGTCACGGATTTGCGCTTTACGCTTTTCGATCTCTTCAAGAACATGGTCGCCTTTAACTTCCAACTCCATGTTAACTTTCGCAACCTGACGCCCCTTCGAGCCTGCCAAATTCACAATAAAAGTTTCAAGAGGCACCACTTTCCCAACGACCTCTTTTTCTTCCGTCGCTTCTTTATGTTGTGCTTCGGCCTCGCCCTTAATGACGTGCTCAATTTTAGGTTCTGCCGCATCTTTTTTGCGTCCTTGATAGAGCATAAAGCCTACGCCGGCCACGACGAGCATATTGATGACCGCCAACGCAATTAATAGTATAGGCTTTTGTCCAGATCCCCCGCTCGGAGCTGATGACACTTCCGCTGCTGCCGCTTTTTCTTCAGCCACTTCATCCTCCATGATGAACGACCACAGAGTGGTCCTTACAAGATTGAAAGCAACTCGGATGCCAACAAGACTCTGGTCCTGCCGAATAAACTGCGGTCCAACATATTTGATTTCAGGCAAATTTTGCCTGTGGGGAAAATGTTTCCTGGGTAAAACTTCTCTGACAGGAGTCAAAGTTTTGGCGCGAAGATTTGACTCTCCCTGCAAAGAAGCGCCTCCTAAAGAGGCAGATCAACAAGCCAAAATGGAGGTTCTTTATGGATAAAGATATGATCCAAGGAAAACTCACTGAACTCTCAGGAGCCCTTAAACAGAATTTCGGCAATTTAAACTTAAGTGAGGACGAGCTAAAAAAAGCCATGACCAGTCCTGATGAGTTCGTCTCTTTAGTTTCTCAAAAAACGGGCCTCCCTAAAGAGGAGACCAGCAAAAAAGTTCATCAGGTGATGGATACGCTCCATATCGACGATGCCATGGCGAAGGGATTTATGGCTAAGATTGGAGACAAAGTTGAAAGCAAGTTTGAACAAATCAAAAACAAATTTAGTCACTAACCCCGGCGGGGGCTGAAAATGCCCCCTTCCGGCCTCTGACTAATATCTAAACAGCTCCCCATCACGATTTCTACGCCCTCGAGGACTATATGAGTTTACACAGAGCCGCCTCT
The DNA here is from genome assembly GCF_047637665.1 of Bdellovibrio sp. NCBI lineage: Bacteria > Pseudomonadati > Bdellovibrionota > Bdellovibrionia > Bdellovibrionales > Pseudobdellovibrionaceae > Bdellovibrio > Bdellovibrio sp. Next base: position 22,906 of record NZ_JBLJBT010000044.1, read on the forward strand.
CGGCGCGGGTCTTGCTCATAGAGGGAAAAAACTAAAATGGGAGCCCTGAATGAAATCAAAACTGTTTCTCTCTTTCCTTGCCACTGCGACCTTGGGAGCCTTCGCTCAAAATGCCATGGCCGACTCCAAAGCCAAAGTTTTCAAAACCTTTGACGGTGCCGCTGTCCATTGCAATGGCTCCTATAAATCCGAAAATCTGCCAGGATCCAAGAATGTTCTGGTCGAACTTGTCGGCGAAAAGGCCTCGGTATTGAGCCATGAAGCCGCTCTTAAAGTCACCTTGGTGAAATGCCAGGGATCACAATGGCGCCTCGATCAAACTCCGACCTTAGAAACCTACACGGCTCCGAATGGCGCGAACGTAGAGGTTCAATACTCTGACTTCGAGGTCCTTCTTGTGAATAAAGATTTTAAAGTCATTTCCCAGCAAACGCTAACAAGTCTGGGAGCGGCAGGGACCGAGCAGATCTCAACACTTCTAAATAAGAACACGGAGAACCCTCAAGATCTTGAGGTGATCGTACGCGCTATGAAGTCTGTTAAATCTTCTGATGGATTTACATCCAAAGGATTGGAAAACTTCGGCAGCTTCCGTCTTCGCATCGATAAATAGTTCTGATTTTTCCTTGATGCAGGCCCAAGGCAGTTTTGCGTTGGGCTTGTCTTTTTTTAAGAGCTACTGGGTCTCGGCACTTAAATGATTCTGCAAGACTTTTTGAAGTTCCCGCACAACTTCCGCATTACCGGCAACAATCGAGTTTTTGTAAGGATGGTATTTATCTCCGCGGTAAGTTTCCACCACTCCACCGGCTTCCCGCACTAGCAAAATTCCTGCGGCCGCGTCCCAGGGCTGAATATTTCTTTCCCAATAACCATCGAAAACACCTCTTGCGACTTGAGTCAGATCGTAAGCGGCGGCTCCGGGTCTGCGCACGCCTCGACACTTGCGCACCATTTCGTCGAATACTTTCAGTTGCTCCGCGATCACATGCTCATGCTCTGCCACGAATCCTGTCGCCAAAAGAGCCTTCTTCAACTCTGTGGTTTTGCTAACACGCAAGGGTCGACCATTTACAAAAGCCCCCTGACCACGAATGGCCGTGTAGGTCTCTTTGAGAATAGGAACATCAATCACCGCCAACTGAATCTCTCCATTCATTTCCAAGGCAAGACTGATACAAAAAATCGGAAAGCGATGGATATAGTTGGTTGTTCCATCCAAAGGATCCAAAATCCACCGCCCCTCTTCCCCTGCTGGCTCTGCCTGGACCTTGGCCCCAGGAGCATGTTTGGCAGCGAAGGTTTCCTCACCCAATAATTCGATGGATGGAAAATTTTTCTTAAGATGCTCCGCGATGACTCTTTCAGATTCTTTATCTGCCTCACTGACCAGTCCCGCCTGAAACTTCTCCTCAATATGTTCTAAGTTACCGAAATAATTAAGAAGGACCTCGCGCCCCAAGCTCACGGCTTTGATGGCCTGACCTAAGACCAGCTTCCAATCCATTGATTTTACGCCATTTTCCATGCTTTTCCTTTTGAGACAGGACTCTCAGATGATTGACCAGTTCCAAGACTTAAAGCTAACATGATTGAAGGGTCAAAGGAAGGACCTTAAACTTAAGAGCTGCTTCCGAAATCTCGGAGGGCAGACAACTCAAGTGAGTTTAAACAATTATGAGGATTGAAAAAATGAGTTCTAAAACGGATGCCGTTGTCAAACTAGCGATAGTTTTCTTTATTTCTTTGCTTTCATTTTCTATCGGCACTTTTGTCGGCAAAAAATACAGTGACAATCAACATCAGCTGGCGGCCCTTGAGCCTCAAAAAAATACTCACGGTGCAGACCGCGAGGTTGCGTCTGTCCCAGCAGCCGAAGGCGAACATAAAGCTGGCGCGATGACCGACGAAGAAATCGCTAAGCTGGCAGAAGAGTTTGTGGCCGATGAAACGGTTCCCGCAAACACCGAAGAACAGCATGGCGAAACTGCGGCGTCTGAAGAGTCCACTCCTCACGGCGAGGTTGCTGAGGCTAAAACAAAAATCGAGACAAAAGCTGACATCCACAAACCAACTCCCGCCAAAGACAAGTCAGCTCCTGTGACAAAAAACGAAGAGCCTCTTTCTGCTGCGAAGAATATTGCTGCTGGAAAAACTCCTACTCCTCCTGTGGCTACAAAAACCGTCGCCAAAGAAGAGCGCGTACCGTCTTCTTTACCTAAAGATGTCGCTCAATTCACAGTAGGAAAGTTCACTGTACAAGTTGCTTCTTACGCTGACGAAGGCGAAGCTCAAAAAATGGCTTCTGATCTTAAAGGAAAAGGCTACAGTGCTTTCTACGTTCCTGCGAACATCAAAGGAAAAACTTGGTACCGCGTCAGTGTCGGTCAATTTGCGACACAAAAAGAAGCCCAAACATATCGCACAGAATTTTTGGGTAAGACAAAAATTGAATCAGCGATCGTTCAAAAGATCACTGAGTAGTCTTAAGACAGAACATTTTTCACATCCGAAAAACCCCACCTAAAAGCGTGGGGTTTTTTATTTCCCCTTCACATTCCATAAACACGAACGGCAAAAGACCAGGCCGGTTCACCTTTTACATCTCGATACGAGGCCGTCTGATCCCGCAATAAGAAGGTGTGATTCGTGGTCTCCGCAATCCACACCCTGACATTGGGATACATTTTTGCAATGGCAGGGATTCCTTGAGGGCCCAAGACGAGGGCGCGATGGGCTTCCGGGCTGATATTCCCGAAAACAATCGACATCACCATATCTTTCGTCGCCTGCAAAATTCCAACATCCCAATCGCTGAGCTTCATAAAGACTGGCCCCATGTGCGGAGCCAAAAAACCGTCATCCAGAGAATACCAAAGATCAATCTTGGCAAAGTTCATTTGATAATCACGATTGAGTTCCGCGGAAAACTTACGCCAAAAGTTCTTACCGAAATGAAGGCCCGGACTATCCGCAATCAAGGTTTTATGGGTCGTGGGATTCAAATAAGATTCAATGGTTCGACTATGCACCAAAGCTCCGATAGCGCCAGCGGAAGCTCCCCAAACTGTAAGGTCTTTTATCTGTTGAAAATTTAAGATGTTCTGCTGATGGAGATACTCCAAGGCCCTCGCCACATTGTTATAACCTTCATGGTAAAGCAACACTTGGGGCTTGTAAGACGTCACATGCATTCCCGCGTGAACATCCCCCGTACAATAAGGAAAGTACAAGGCTGTGTGGTAACTCCAGGGATTCCCGGCGCCTTCCTTGGCGACAACGCTGGTCTCTGGCGCACTCGTCAGAGGTTGAAGGCTGGCAAGAGGACTATTGCCATAACAAGTCCCTTCAGACCAACAAGCTCCGCCGCTCATAAATTCGATGAGCAGTCTGTCTGTTTGTTTGCGATCTAAAAAGACACTGTAAGGTTGGCCGTTTCCACAGACGGCTCCTGGAATTTCAATTTTCTCCCAGCTTCTGGCTTCTGCCAGGACTCCCCAAAAACAAACGACTATCAAAATAGTTTTGAGTGTTTTCATGTCCCCATTTTAGCGAGAGTCCGATGAGAGAAAATATGTTCTTTGATGACACATGACCAGAGTCGATCCAAAGTCCGGTGAGAAATAGCATTAAAGAGGAGCCTGAATTCCTAAGCGTAGCAGCGCGCTCCACACTGGATTGGGATCAAAGTCAGAGGCCAGCAGCCCGCGTCCCTCTGCACCGAACACAAAACCAAAATGAGGGTTCATAAGAATGGAAAACTCGGCACCCACAACAAATCCCGACATGAACTTTGTCGGAGTTTTATCCGTGCGCGAAACTCCCATAAGAGTCGTCACCACTTGCTCCTCGTAGGCCCCAGCCCCGGCCCCTGCAAAGAGCGTCGTCGTACTGAGGCTTTGTTTGTCGATGCGATTCAAAAAGTGATAACGGAACCAAACCACCACATCCTGGTGAGTGCGATCAAGGGACGAAGTCGCATTCCCGGTGTCCTCTTCAAAGCGCGCATATTCCGCCAGAATGCTGAACTTTTCTTTTTGATATCCCAAGGCGATATTCAAAGGTCTGCGATCCATCATCTCTTGGGAGTTGGCGCGTTCAAAACGCATCTCGGGATTCAATAAGTAGGCTCGCAATGAGGAGGTTTGAGCCCACCCGACGGCAGAAAATAGAAATGTCAGAACAAAAAGACGGTACTTCATTTTGAGGAACTTTCACCGGCTGGCGGTGTCGTCCCTTCGACGGTCGCCTCAATACTCCATCCCGAATCCTTCTTGCAAGAATACTTCACCGTGGAATCTGACTTGGAATTATTTAAGACCTCGGAAAAGAATTGGCACTCTTCCTCTTTCATATCTTGAGTGACCTGCATCTTCGCGATGACGGCATTTACAAAGTCAGTCGAAGCATAATACTTATTCCCTACCGCCAAAAAGTCCTCTTTAAGCTGCGGCAACACTTTCACGATGATTTTTGCGGTATCTTTACGCGCTTGCAAAGCCTCCACGCCATGCGCTTTTGCATAGATGTCGGTGTATCTTTTAAGCACTCGAGAAAATTGTGTCCCCAAGGAATAGGCATAACCCGTCACATAGTCGACGAAACGCTGCTTATTTCCCGTTGAATAATAAACTTTGAGCGCTCGTTTAATCACGTCTTCTGATGGCAACGAATTGACGGAGCTTTCATCCTTCACTTTCAAGGAGCGGAAAGATTTCTCGCTGGGCAAAGACTGCGCGATAAAATCAGGATCGCCGGTGTACATCCAACCCCAGAAATCCGCCAACCCCTCATTCAGGCCTCGAGTGAACGCCAAATGATAATAGAAGTGCATTTGTTCATCGGTAAGCTCTGCTTCGGTCGCAACGGGAAGAAGTTTTCTTTCCCGAGCACTGAGATCTTCCATCAAGATTCTATTTAAGAAATCTTTGCGACTATGAACCTCGGCCGTTCCATCGTTTAAAACTGTTTTGTAAAACAAAGAGTGAAAGTGTTCATGCGCCAAAATCCCACCGTTGATGGCAATAGGAAGTCCGTCTTGAGTGTAAGGCACAAATAACATGGAGTCCGTGGCGCCATCGTAGAAGGCATTGTTATTCACTCCGCCCTTGGCTCTCACCGCCACTCCCACGTCTCGAGGCCAGGAGTTAATGCCGCCAGCCCCCAGCTCTTCATCTAAAAGAGCCAACTTCTGCATGTGGGCATAGAGAGTCACAAGTTGCTGGGTCATTTCGTTGCCAGGAATGTAATCACCATCTGAATTACGAATAAAACGAGTTTTCGGAGCTGAGCCTTCAAGGTGGTTATTCACAATTCGTGGGCTCATAAAAAAGCGCACGAACTTTCCTGTCATGGTTTGCAGATCTTCAATCCCCTTCAACTCAAAAATATCCAAGGAATAACTGCCTTTGGAATTACTCAACGGAGCCAAAACACGCACCGAACCCGCTTCTTGGGCCGCATCAGGGGACGGCGAGCAAGCACCGACCAGTCCTGAGATTAAAATTGCTGCTGTGATCCGGCTAAAAACGCACTTCACAAAGTCCTTCCTAAGCACTATAAACGGAGGATCCCTCTCGCCTATTGACTTATTGCGTTATAGTTGTAGTCGGAATGGGCGAAAAACTCAATGAAAACTTGAGGATAGACAAACTTTGTCAGTTCCACTAAAGTTTAGACAGGCGAGACTCAACTCGCGATCGGACGAGCCCATGGATGTTCTTGATTTTGTTACCAAAAATCTAAACCCCTCGCAAAAAGATGCGGTAGAGACCCTCGAGGGACCCCTGCTTATTCTGGCGGGAGCGGGTTCTGGGAAGACTCGGGTTCTCACCCATCGCATGGCCAATATCATCGGCCAAGGGGTGGCCGCCCCCGATGAAATCCTGTGCGTGACCTTTACCAACAAGGCCGCCAAAGAAATGGAACATCGGATTTACAAGATTTTGGCCGACATGGGAGCCAAGATTCACACCCAGCTTTGGATTAACACTTTCCACAGCTTCTGCGTTCGGGTTCTGCGCCAACATATCACTTTATTGGATTACAAACCGTTCTTTGGAATCTATGATTCTTCGGACCAACTTAGTCAGATTAAGAAGGTCATGACGGCCTTGGATATCAACGACAAGATGTATCCCGCTAAAAGCTTTCAAAGCCGCATCAGCCAGGCCAAGATGCTAGGACTCACCCCGGAAGGGCTTGAGAAAAACTCTCGCCGCTTAATGGATGCCAAAACAGTCGAGGTTTACAAGGCCTACGAAAAAGAGATGAAGAAGGCGAACAGTCTGGACTTCGATGATCTTCTTATGAAGACCTATGAGCTCTTCCGCATGTATCCCGACATTCTGAAAATGTACCAAGAAAAGTTTCGCTTCATTATGGTAGACGAATACCAAGATACGAATCACATTCAGTACCTTCTGGTGCAGATGTTAGCCAAAGCTCATCGCAATTTGTGTGTGGTCGGGGATGAGGATCAGTCGATCTACAGCTGGCGTGGCGCTGACATTAAAAATATTTTGGATTTTGAAAAAGACTTTCCCGAAGCCAAAGTCGTGAAGCTTGAAGAGAACTACCGGTCCACCGCAAACATCGTCAATGCCGCGACCGCCGTGATCAAAAACAACTCACAACGTAAAGACAAAACTCTATTCACTTCGAACAATCCCGGGGATCTGATCCAGGTGCGCGAAGAAAAGAACGAGTATGACGAAGCTCGCTTCGTCGCTAAAACGATCCAGACCATGATTAATGAAGGCGAAGGCTCCTACAATGACTACGCCATTTTCTATCGCACCAATGCGCAGTCACGGGTTTTGGAGGAACAACTTCGCACGATCGCAATCCCCTATCGCTTAGTGGGCGGCGTTCGTTTCTATGAGCGCATGGAAATCAAAGATATGATTTCTTACATGAAGCTCTCGATCAATCCGGCCGATGATATTGCGTTGAAGCGTATTATCAATGTTCCAGCACGAGGCATTGGCAAAACCACCGTCGAGAAGATTGAGGAGTATGCCGCCCAAAATAATCTCAGCATGTTTGTTGCGGCGGAAAAAGCCTGTGAGGCGCGACTCTTCAATGCGGGGACGACAGGCAAGATCCGTCGTTTTGTCGACTTAATGAAGGAACTTCAAGGGCACGCCGTCGATTTCAAATTGGTTGAGTTTTACGGCATTGTCCTGGATCGCACCGAATACCTCATGGCTCTGAAAAAAGATGAATCGCCTGAGGCGCAAGCGCGCATCGAGAACTTAGAGGAACTTGACAACGCCATTGCTCAGTTCGCCAAAGAGCGCGGCGAAGAAGCCACTCTCACCAGCTTCTTGGAAGAGATGGCTTTGGTGAGTGATGTCGATTCTCTGGATCAAGAACAGAACTCGGTGACGATGATGACCTTGCATATCTCTAAGGGTTTGGAATATCCCTATGTCTTTGTCGTCGGACTAGAAGAAAATCTTTTCCCCAGCAGTCGAAGCCTTGATGCAGATGGGGAAGAGGACGTGGAAGAAGAGCGACGTCTTGCTTATGTCGGCATGACACGAGCTCGTCAGAAATTATGGCTCACTTATGCAAAAATGCGCCGCGTGTGGGGGCAAGAGCAATTCAATCCCCCGTCCCGTTTTATCAAAGAGATCCCGCAAAATTTCATTGAATTTAAAACAGCCGCAGAGGGCCCTCGCTTCGTTTCAAGATATGGCTCAAGCTCTTATGACTCCGACAGCGAATTGGGAAGTCCTCGCTGGGGCTCCGCCTCATCGGATCGCAACAAAGCTCGCCGTGAAAGCTTTGATGACAGCCAAAGCTTCCCTGACTATGAAAATGAAGGTTCCACCCAGGCTCCATACACCAAGGGAATGCGGGTGCGCCATCCCACGTTTGGCGCGGGAACGATCTATGCGACCGAGGGCGCAGGAGAGAACTTCAAAGTCAGCGTGATGTTCACTGACAACACGGTGAAGAAGTTCGTTGTCAAATACGCGCGCCTAGAGCGAATCTAAACGATTTTATATTGGGCGCAAAATTCATTTTTCCTTGCCAAATCACGGATTCCCGTCAAAAACTTTGTTCGTTGAAATAGGAGGTTCTGTGAAAAAACTATTAGTGGTTCTATGTGTATTAGCTTCTTCGACTTCATTTGCGGCAAGAAATGTCGCGGCTTACAACGACAAGTCGGCAAGCATCAGCCTTGGCATGTCCAGCTCTGCATTGAATGTAGGCGGCAGAATGGAGCTTGAAAACACGCAAGCGGCCTTGGGAGGCTACTTGTTCTTACAAACCGAGAAAAAAGACGCTGGCGTTCCTCAAGTATTGAGCTTCGGCGCTCACTCTTTGATCAAGTTGGTGGACACGTCTTCTGTCAATGCTTACCTTGCTCCTGGATTTGGTATCTCCATGATCAAAATGGAAGGCTCTGACGATGTCACGGCCGTGGGCCCCAGCTTCCGTTACGGAGCTCAAATGAAACTTAGAACGAACGGTGCCATCGGCGTCGAGCGCCTTGAGGTATGGAACTGGTTTGACAGCAAGTCTGCCTCAAACGCAGCCTTCACTTCAGTTGTCTACTCGTTCTCGTTCTAATTCTTTTTCTTAGTTCGCCTAAGGATAAAAAGGCCCAGGAATCCCTGGGCCTTTTCTTTTGAAATCCAGACCTGCACAAAGTCTTGTTAAAACAGCCGTTCATTGCCGCACTTGGAGGCTCTTGTTAGCCTTTTTAGTATGACAACTTTTGCCAAAACACTTCTTGGGTTTCTTTTCGCATTTTCGAGTCTCAGCACTGCAGCCCCCGTTGGCTTTTCCAAAGTGGGAAACAAAGCTATTGCGGAGGAGAATGTTGTCTTCAAATATCAGTCCAGCGATGGCACGATCGAGCTTCAATGCACTCACGTTTTTGATAAGCCGGAGCTTTCAGATTGGGACGTCTGGTGCGGCAAGGGCACCAAATGGCTTCGTCAATTTCGGGTTCATTTTCTAGTTCGCCACTACGAGAATCGCGGTGCCCAGCGCTCGGCCTTTGAAGTCCTATATTGGGTGATTGATCGCAATCAGCCGATGTCCAAGGCGTTTTCTTCCACCAGCTCTTGGGTTCAATTCAAAAATCTTTCGACTCTTGAATCGATGTCTTTCAGTCAGGGTGTTGAAAATGATTATGCTTATTTGACCGTCGAACTGAAGCCATAAAAAAGAGGATGGTCGGAATTGACCATCCCCTAACGGAGAAATCAACCAATCAGCTTAAGCGCCAATTGATTTGCTTGATTTGCCTGCGCTAACACAGATGTTCCCGCCTGCAATAAAATATTATTTCGAACCATTTCACTGGACGCCGCTGCAATATCCGTGTCGCGAATACGGCTATTTGCCGCCGACAAGTTTTCTTGCGTGACTCCCAAATTATCAACCGTCGAAGTCAGACGATTTTGTAAAGCACCCAGATAGGCGCGCGTTCCACTGACGGAAGTTTGCGCTTCATCGAGCTTGGTCAGAGCCTCCTGAGCCCCTTCTTTCGTAGAATAATCCAATCCACTTAAGCCCAAAGCATCGATGGTTGCCGCATGAGATCCCGCATCGAACGAGATGCGATCCGCAAACGCATCATTGCCGATTCCCACTTGAAAATCGAACTTAGGAGCTGACCCATCCAAAAGTTTCGTCGTTCCCCAAGTGGTGGATTTGGCAATTCGTTGCATTTCATCTTTAAGCTGCAAGACTTCTTTGTTGAGCATGCCCCGCTCTTTTTCGCCCACGGTGTCGGAAGCGGCTTGAATTCCCAACTCACGCAACCGCACGATGATATTTCCAATCTCATTCAAACCACCTTCAGCAGTTTGAATGAGTGAAATTCCATCGTTGGCATTTCGTTGCGCCTGATTGGCAGAACGAATTTGTGCTTTAAGACGCTCTGAAATTGCCAACCCCGCAGCATCGTCTGCGGCTTTGTTAATACGACTTCCCGAAGCCAACTTAGCCATGGAATCATTGATGGCTCGTTGTGAACCTACCAAATTCCTTTGCGCATTCAAGGCTGCGATGTTCGTTGTAACTCTCATTCCCATTTCTATCCCCAGTTAATTACAATCCGTCACCAGTAGAAAACTTTTCGGGAATCAAGAGGCGAACTTCACGGGACCATGGGATGAATTTCATCAAGACTTTAAATCATCCCCTGTTTGAAAAGACGAGTCCTGTGTAAAACTGAATCGAAATTTTGTTTCGTTGTGAGATCTCAAGAGTAAAAAACTAACTTCTGTTTTTTGAATTTTTCAACAAATGCCACTCTTCTTCATACAAAGAAGCATCGGGTTTTCTAATACTTTCAGCAGAGGGACTGACGTATTCTGCCCTCACCCCATCCCATCCCACAAAGTGCCGAGTCGTCCCTTCTTGTCCCACTTGAAAATTGGGAACAAGATAAGTTTTTCCTCCGCCTTCAGGAATGTCCACGGACAAATGAGGCATTGCAAGACCTGAGAGGTGCCCCCACAGCTCTTTCTGAATTTCCAATGAATCCTCAATGGAAGTACGCAAGTGATCTGTCCCGATGGATGGATCACACTGGAACATGTAATAAGGTTTCACGCGAAGATAAAGAAGTCGTCGATTCAAAGCCTGCACCAGGGCCGGATGATTGTTGATGCCATTTAAAAGCACCATTTGATTCATCACGGGGACACCATTATCAACAAGTCTTTCCAGCGCCATGGCCGCCTCTTCTGTCAACTCTTGGGGATGATTAAAGTGAGACATGAGGTAAACGGGTTTATACTTCTTCAAGATTTTCACTAAATCATCTGTGATTCGCATGGGACAAACCACTGGCATCCGTGTGCCGATACGAATGATTTCTATGTGCTCTATCTGGCGAAGATCACTCAGAACTCTCTCTAATTGCGCATCACTGACCGTCAACGGGTCACCGCCGGATAAGATCACCTCACGCAAGCCCGTATGGTTTCGGATATAGGCAAGAGCCTGCTCGTACTCTTCGCTTTTAATGAAAGCTTGCTCTTGTCCCGTAAAGTGTTTGCGCGTACAGAAGCGACAATAGACGCTGCAAATATCAGTAATTAAAAACAAAGCTCGATCAGAATAACGATGGATCACACGAGGTGCGGGGTTGTTCTTTTTTTCTCCCAAAGGATCGAGCATCTGTTGCGCCCCCCCTTCGAGTTCTCGGCGATGAGGCATCAAGATCTGACGAAGAGAATCTCCTCCCCTGCCGGTCGCTAAACTGGCGTAATAAGGGGTCGTGCGAATATTGAAAAGCTCTTTGCCACCTTGAAAGGCAGCTCGCTCTTCGGCGGAAAGCTCAAAATGTTTTTCAAAATCGGCTTGCGTCTTCAAGGAATGACGAAGCTGCCAAGTCCAATTATTCCAATCGGACTCTGCAAATTGATCAGGTTTAGGGCTCTTTGAAAAAACAAACTTCATCGAAATGTTTATGAAGGAAACCGTTCTATTAGGCAAGACGCCTTTTTAGTGACTGAAATCGTCGCTTTTGCGTGTTTTTGGAAAAACCTCTGACGACATCAGTAACTTATTGAGATCACAGAGTTTTTAAACATTCCCAGAGTGAAACACCAGAAGTTTGACAGAGCCTCCTTTTGAAAATCTCTTTCTCAACATGAGAACCCTTAGAAATTTCCAACGCTTATCCTCCTTGGCCCGAGGCCCTTCCGTTGGCGCGGCCCTCGCTTTACATCAGTGTAGAAAAAAGGGTCTGGATGTGCCCTATAACTAGGAGGACTTATGAAAACTTTCACTTACCCACAAAAGAAATGGGTTATGACGGCGGCCTTGCTTGCTGTCCTTGGCTTCAATGTATCTTTAAACTCTCATCAAGATGGAGTTGCTTCGGCGGACTTTGCGTCCACCAGCGGAGATCTTGTTGAAAGCCGCCTTGTCACTACTGACGGCGTGATGCCCGTTAAATACATTAACAATGGTGAAAGCGAAGTCCTCGCTGTTGTCCCTAAAAAAATGACTGAAGGTAAAGTGTGCGATACCTGTGGTTATGAAACTATTCCACTGACCACAAAGAACAAAGAAGATATTGATGCTTTGAATGTACAACTTTTAAGAGCTCTTCAAAAAGTTCGTCCTAAAGCAGAAGTCGTCGCAGCCGAAGAAGACGCTGCTGAAGTGACAACAGAAAAAGTTGTGGTCAAGAAAAGCCCCTTTGATTCCATTCGCAAAGCTTGTAAACGAATCACCGATAGAGACGAAGCTTTGACTTGCAATAAAGAGCGCTTCATTGCCCTTCTAAAGGATGAAAAACAAGCCGGCAAGATTGAGCCAAATGAAGCTTTGCAATTCTACAAGGCCGAGATTCAATCACGTCTGGTCAGCCAGATCTCTGAAGCTCGCAGAATTTCAGCCCGCGCAAGAAGAGCTCAAACTAATATGACGTCATGGCAGGCTTTCCAAAATTCAGATGATGCCTTTGCAAATACAGACCTGATCATCAATAAGGCTCTCTTTGTGATCGAAGATCTTGTTCGCGAAGTACCTACTAAGTTTGAATCCGTCAGACAACATCTGATCGTCGCAGAGACTGACATTATGAAATTTGAGGCCGCTCAAATTCAACAGACCAAAGCTCAAGCTGAAGCTAACAAAGGTACTTCCGAAGGACTTTTCCTTAGCCAAGACGCCTTTGCAAGACTCAATGAATTAGAAAGTCTGCGCAGTGTAATGAGCGGAAAAACCGTCAACGCGCTTCAAGAGGCGACTGGCAATAATGTCATCACAGTAGAGTTGAACTCGACATACAATAAGTTCCTTCAAGATTTCAATACCAACTTGATCAATGCTTTGAACGGACAAGGCACAATGTTGAATGGAATTACTGTCAACCCTGCGATTGACTTGAGCCCTCGCTTGACCAATCCAGGCCGCAACACTGGTGGCACTATCATCGTCAACCCTGGAGTTTCAACAAGAACAGGTGCGAACCTCACAGCCCCCGCTGCGGCAGGAACACAAACCATCTTGGTTCCAGTTCAAGTTCAGTCCGCATCACCAAGTGCGACCACTTTGGTTATGCCCACTCAAAACACCGGCGTGAGCTTCGGCCCCATGGGTCCAGCTTCCCCCGAATCCCTCAGAATGAGAGCTCAGATTCGCGGGCAATAATAGAAGAAAACATTTTGATCCGATCCTCCGAAGGGCCCACGACGGGCCCTTTTTTTATTTGCAGAAGACCTTTGGACAAAAAAAATCCCGGGGGACTTTCGCCCCCCGGGCCCTGCTCACCACCAAACAAGATGTCTCAAGTTGTCATCAAGCTGTCGTACAAGTTGCAATCACGTCGTAATCAAAAGCTGATGGCGGCTTTAGATGCAAATCCATATGTAAAGTCATTCCCCAAACCGTCACTACCGTTTTTCCAGGCAGCACCCGGGAAGAGAAGACCGATCTGATTCACCCACTGAATTCTTTCACTCGGTTTGTAAATCAACTCGATATCCCATTCTAGGCCCAGATCTTTTGAAGAATCAACAGAGTTTTTTACTGCATTCAACATTTGTCCGTACACGACGGTGTTACGAACATCAAGGCGATCATTCCATGTATAGCCAACCGAAGGCGCGATGAAAACAGCGTTGCTGATAGATTCATCATCCGCAGAATTTCCCACATTCAAATTTGTGGTGTCTTTGAAGATATCCGTATTCAAGAAATCTCTTTGACCCAAACGATGATTGAAAAGCAACATGCCCGCATCGTAGTTGCGATGAAGGGCATAGCCACCAAATTCAGTTGACGCTGGATCATCTCCTGTCGCCATCCCAAACTTCAGCTTCCAATCCCATTTAGACTCTGCACGAGGAACGTATAGTTCAGCCACAATGCCGTAGCCATTCACGCTGATGTCTTTTCCCGCAGCCGTCGTCACGCCGGTTTCACCCGTTTGGAAACCCGCCTCTAATTTGAATCCGAAAGAATCAAAACCGCGGCCCAATACAAAGTTCGTGCGTTGAATATTAAGATCCGAGTTTGCAGCCGTTCCAGCGCCACCATAAGCGGCAATCTGATCTGCAGAATAGTTCAAGGCCCCCTTGGCACCCTTTACATTTTCCTGGAAGACACCCAGCAAAGATTTATTTTCTTCACTTTCATACTGAAGCTGGAATCCCGTGGAAGAAATTGTTCCACCTTGCCCGAATCCGCCTGATTGTTTGCGGCTTAACACCGGCATGAAGAACCAGTCACCCACAACGATTTTGTAGGCCACCATATCGCGAGTGTCGTACCAATGATCAAAAGCTCCCTTACCGGCGTTGTATGTCATCCCTAAACCGAACTCAAAAGGAGCGCGACCCACGATCAGCGCACCGTACTCTTGATTCACGTTTAGATACAATTGACTGACTTGCACACTGGCAGAACCTTGATTGGTGCTGGTTGCTGCCGAGGCTTGAGTATTGTTCAAACCCCAAATTTCCCCGACTTGAGAGTTGGGATACAATGAACTGTTCAGCACATCAAAACGAGAAATGACATTCACCCCATCAGCCGCAATCACTTTCGGGCTGAGGTAAAGATAATTCAGACCATAGGCTTTTCTTTGTGTGGGCGTCGCTAAAGAGGGACGATCTACTTCGGTCCATTCAAAACGATAACCACCGCTCCAATCCAAGGTCATTGCCTGAGCCGTCGTGGACAAAAGCGCCACTGAAAGACCCAACGCTTTCAAAAAATTCGTTTTCAACATTTTCATTCCTTTATTTTGAAACTACGCCCATAACATCCCCCTCACGGAGGATGATCAGGTCTTCGTTTTGAATTTTAATTTTTGAGCCCGCGTATTCAGAGAAAACAACGCGATCACCGACCTGCACATCCATCGGACGCACTTGCCCTTTTTTACCCATATGTCCACGCCCCACGGCCACGACAAATCCTTCAAGATTGCCAGAAGTGTCCGCGACAGTGTCTGGGATATAAAGTCCCCCTGGAGTCATCTTCTCAGTTCCTGACAACTGCACAATCAATCGATCATCCAAGGGAGTCACGAAATTGCTTAAGTCGATTTTCTTCACCGCAGGTGCTGCTTTCACAAGATGAGACGGAGCCTTTTTCGCGGGAGCTTTTTTGACAGCCGCTTTTTTTACCGTCGTTTTTTTCGCGGAAGACTTCTTCGTCGCAGACTTCTTCACCGGCGCCGACTTTTTATTTACTTTTTTTGGAGATTTTTTTGACACGGTCTTTTTTGCGACCTTCTTCACATTGGCTTTCTTAGCAGAAGCTTTCTTCTTAGCCACAACCAATCCTTTCATCCAAACGAGTTCGAGAAAATAACCACCGGCTCATTTGCTTCAGAGAGAGTTTCGTACTACTCTTTATGTATGTTGCGACCACGATTAAAGACCATTTTAGTTGCTTTTACAATCCTTGTGACGCTTGTAATCATCTGTGGACTTGGGATTGCTGCTTATTCATTTTTTGCTCTGGAAAAAGAACTTACGGCAAAGCTGGAATCAAAAAAGTTCCTCGTGCCCACAGAGTACTATGCTGCTCCTCCGACTTACTACACTCGCAGCGTGATCCAAGTAGCTGACGTAGAAAAACAACTGCTCCGTCAGAACTATCGTCGCCGCACCTATGA
Source organism: Bdellovibrio sp. (assembly GCF_047637665.1). Taxonomy (NCBI): domain Bacteria; kingdom Pseudomonadati; phylum Bdellovibrionota; class Bdellovibrionia; order Bdellovibrionales; family Pseudobdellovibrionaceae; genus Bdellovibrio; species Bdellovibrio sp. Next base: position 38,519 of record NZ_JBLJBT010000044.1, read on the forward strand.
TCAACGCCTTCTTCCCGGTGACTATTTCATCGCCTCCAGAGAAGAGTGCTCCTCTCGTTTGCAAGTAGGACTCACGGAAGACCAAGAAACCTGCATCGGATGGGTGACACAAGAAACCCCCACCCGTGATGTGGATAACTCTATCCAGGTTTTGGTCCTTCAAAAAGACCATGTGGTCTCGAAAATCTTAAAAGGGGCGCCCTTTACCGAAGTCCCTGAAGCCCACAGCGAAGCGCCCCTTCTTGCACAATATCTTGGCAACGAACCCTTGATGCAAAAGACGGTTTCCCTCGGCGAAGTGCCTCCCATGTGCCTGAACGCCATTATGGCCATCGAAGATGCTCAGTTTTTGGAGCATGGGGGCGTGAGTATCAAGGGCATCCTCAGAGCCGCGTTAAAAAACATAGCGACGGGCCGCAAAGCTCAAGGAGGCAGTACGATCACTCAACAGTTAGTGAAAAACTACTTCCTGACGAGTGAAAAGGCCCTCACTAGAAAATTCAAAGAATTCATCATGTCTATTCTTTTGGAATCTCGATTTACAAAAGATCAGATCATGGAAACCTATATCAATATCATCTACATGGGGCAAAACGGCACCTTTCAGGTTCGCGGTTATGGCTCTGCCGCCCGCTATTATTTCGGAAGAGAGATTTCAGATCTTAACTTGAGTGAATGTTCCTTACTTGCCGCTATCGTAAACAGCCCGGGCCTTTATAATCCCTTCAAAAAGCCAGTCAATGCGGAACGCCGACGCCATCTGGTTCTAGAAAAAATGAAAACGCTTGATTTCATTTCAGCCGAAGAGGCCGATCAAGCCGATCGAGTTCCACTTCCTGGAGCCCCTCGCTCTCTGGCTTCCGAAACAGCTCCTTACTATCTCGATGCCGTTCGCAAACAACTGCAATCTCTGGGGTTGTCAACGGAAGGACTTCGCATTTATACCGCCTTGGATCTTGAGGCCCAAGAAGTGGCCCAGGAATCCTTGCGCTCCCACCTGGATCAGTTAGAGAAAAATAATAAGTATATTCAAGGCCTCAAAGAAAAAGGCAACAGCCTTGAAGGCAGTATTCTCGTCGGCAACAATAAAACCGGACTGGTGAGTGTCGTTGTCGGAGGCCGAAACTTTCGCATGACACAATTTAATCGCGCCATTGACGGTCATCGCCAAATTGGTTCGATCATGAAACCTTTCGTCTACTTGACAGCTCTTCTCAATGACACGGATGAGGGACAACCCTTCACGCCGATCACCTTACTAAACGACGAAAAATTCACTTACAAGTACGAGGGACAAGCTTGGTCCCCCGATAACTATGGAAAAAAATATTTTGGCACGGTTCCGATGTTTTACGCCCTCAAAAACTCTTTGAATGCAGCGACGGCCTCGTTAGGTTTGAATGTGGGCCTGGGAAATATCATCGATACCACCCATGCGATGGGTGTCACCTCAGAACTCAAATCTTTCCCGGCGATGACCCTCGGAGCTTTTGAAATGTATCCGCGGGAAGTTCTGCAAAGTTACATGACCATGGCGAACATGGGGGAAAAACAATCCATTTCTTTTGTGCGCAAGGCACTCAATGCTGATGGACAAGAAGTTTTCATTCACGAACCTCACCCCCAACCCTCTATCGATCCCGCAGCTGTCGCGAGCCTCGTTGGCATGATGAAACAAACCGTCCTTTCAGGGACCGCTCGCTCTGTTACTCTTAATGGATTTTTTAATCCTGCTGCGGGAAAAACGGGAACGACCAGCGACAACCGTGATGCGTGGTTTGCCGGCTTCACCCCTTACCTGACCACCGTCGTTTGGGTTGGATACGATAACAACCTTCCACACAAACTGACGGGCTCCAATGGAGCTGTTCCAATCTGGACACAATTCATGAAAACCATCGGCACCCGCTTCCCCGCCGATGACTTTCCGTGGCCCGCGAATACTCAAAAAGTGCTTTTGGACCAAAAGACTTTAGAATCACTGAACGCGTATAAAGAGAATGATCCTTCTCAAGTAGAACTGATCTTTGATTCAGCCAAAGTTCCCAGTGGATTTTGATATGATTTTTAAAGTTTGATTTCTAAGCCTTCATGGGCGAAGTCCCAAGATACCGCCGGTAAATTGTCATTGTTCTGTGAGGCAAAACGTTCGCGGGACTCATAATACTCGCGAGTTTGTCGCTTCAACTCCAGCACTTGCTCGACGCGAGCCCCTGGATCATGATGGGCAAAAAGAATCTTTCGAATGCCTTCACGAAGAGCAATATCCAGCCCCACTTGCGCGGCACTATGCCCCCAGTTCGCTTTTTCCGCCAATTCTGGCAAGGTGTACTGGGCGTCGAAATACATCAGATCCACGTTTTGATAAAGAGGAAGATCCTCCCCCAGCTCTTCACGAGTGATGCGAGTTCCCTCTGTGTCCACGCAATGAGCATACGCCTTGCCACCCGTTTCGACCTTGAATCCCCAGCAGGGGTCTGGATGATCTAATTTATAGGGGGTGATGGTAAAGTCATCGAGCTTATAAGCCTTTCGCGGCTCTAAGACATGAAAGATGACTTTAGCCTTCAACGCTTCGAAAGGAACAGGAAAGTAAGGGCGCGAAAAGATACCGCGAATCAGCTTTTCCAATTCAGGCTGAACGGCATAGTAATGAACTTCACAGCCCGGGATGAAGTGGGGTGTAAAAAAGGGAAGACCGATCACGTGATCCCAATGAAAGTGAGTCATAAAAATGTGAAAGGGGCCTTTGGATCTTCCCGTCGTTCCCGTCATGATTCGTTCGCTTAAATTACGAATTCCGCTGCCGCCATCAATAATTAACTGAGACTTCTGACTTTGAATTTCCACGCACGTGGTGGCCGCCCCATATCCCCCCAAAAGAGGGACTTCCATGTTCTGAATGTACTTTGAAACCTGCGAAGGGTCGCGATACCCCATTGAGAAGAAATTCCGTAAGATTCCTTCAATGTGGTAAGTCCAATCAATCGGCGGCGGAGCTGAGGGTAAAGAGCCTCTTACTCCCCAAAATTTAATAGTAAGCGACATATATCTGACAGAATGACGCGTTTGGAAAGGCGAATCAAACACATATTATATGACCCCGACTTTGTCGCGGCCTATGATCTAAAACAGATAGACCTTGGTAGAGTCTTATTAGCCACACTCCCCCCTGAAGCCGAGCACCATTTGCTTATAATTATTCCTTTTTTTGGAATTTACTTTTGCCTTCGAGGTTTTTTTTGGTAAGCACCTGGGGTTTACTCGCGCTTTTGCTCTAGAAGGTATTGAGATCTGAAGGGTTCATGGTCCAACACTGCCGAGCAATTCACCACGCGTTTCTTGTATAGAGGGAGAGCCTATGATGCTCAGAACAAAACTTCTGGCACTGTCTTTAGTGTCAGGCCTGTCTTTTATTGCGACCTCACCCGCTCAAGCCGGTTGGGAAGCTCTGCAGCCCGCCAACGTGTGGGAGCGAATTCAAAAACAGGTCGCAAAACAACAGATCGGCGCAAGCGTCAACTTAGTCAGCGCAGAAGTCCTTGATGGTATTTCGACCTCCTTACGCTATCGTATCCAGTCCGAACCCTCTTACATGGATGGATTTTATACTCGCATCGACAAGTATGTTTTGAACTTCGGTCTGAGCCCCGGTGACTTCATCGAAGATCTCGATACTCCTGTGGGTATGCGCATGGATAAGAACTCTGAGATCATCTTCGCTCGTCAGTTTAAAAGCCAAAGCTCCTCTTTGTTGGCCCTCCCCTACACACCTCGAAATCTTCCCTTCACTGCTCAACGAGCTATCGAGCGCCTTGAGCCCGGCGACTTCGTAGCCTTTCAAGGAAGACTCTCCTTTGTCATCTCTCTGGGGCACGACGCCCTTAAAGGGTCCTTCCATGCGGGGGCTTCCACTCATGCTCTGATCTCTGGGGACTTCATGGTTCACGTCTTCCGCATGGCTGATAATAAAGTCCGCGTAAAGCTTATTGCGATTCGCGGAAAAGGCATGGGCGCCGGCGCGGGGATTGACCTTTCTCAAGATCTTGAGATTTTCGGCATTAGTCTTATTGATGACAGAATCGAAAGATGGCTCAGCTTCACCCCTCTTGACGTCGCAGCGGGCATTCATAAATACGATGTGGTCATGCTGGATTACGTCTTCAATCTGGACAACCCTCAAGCCGCTCAAGCTTATGACAACTTGATGATTAATAAAGTCCAATTGAAGGACATTAAAATCATCAACCCCACCCTGTCACAAAAAGATCTTACAAAAGAACTCTTAACAGATCTGACGGATGTTGAGGATATCGCCAGAGAGGACGCCTTACAGCAGGCCCAACAGCGCCGCATTGATCGTATTTTCAAGGGCTCGTCAGAGGGTGTCACTCGCGACTCTCGAATCAAGTTCGGTTTGAATCTTTGGAAGTTTGAAGCCGGTCGGGCTTTTGGTGAAAACAAAGTCTTGAGCTATGACAAATACGACCGAGAACAGTATTTCCTTCTCGATACCTTTTCAAAATTCAAAAAAACCAAAATCCTTTTTGGTCTTTTTGGTGAAGAAACATTGCTGACCTCCAATCTTCTTTTCACTGCGGATACACAGTGGAATCCATCTCGCTTCGTCACCTTAACGACCAGCCATGAGATGAGAATGAGAGACGTCAGCGCCAAAGACTTCCAAGAAGCGCAACGTTTGGTTCGGGAAACAATTGGCGACACGGACTACAATAAAATTGACTGGAAAGAGTGGAACTTCTCAAATGGGAAAGTGGTGAACGGCTACTTTAAACAAGAAGTCTTCTTTAATCCCGATGCTTTGAGAGCCTTGCCATACTTATCAGAAGCCAACATCGCCGCCGGATTTGCAAAATACGTTCACGAAAAGGGCCGCCCTCGTTCTCGCCCATTCATCGGCGGCAACAGCCCTAAAGACTACATTTTCTCGTGGGTTGCAGCCTTCACAGGCGATGTCCGTCGCGTGGCCAACCGACTGTCCATCATCATCAATCCCAAAAAGACCACGCAAGAGCGCTTCGAGGCCTTCCAAGATCTTCAAGAAATTCCAATCTGGAGAGAACGCGGCATCGGCTTCTTGATGTCGTATCTTCCCGAAGATTCTCGCGCCGACCTTCTACGTTATGAAATGGTTCTTTCTGCGAAAGGAATGCCAACGGTCAAACACAGCTTCGGATTCTTCGCGGAAGAGAAGCTTTATCGCTCGTTGATGTACATCCAAAACGTCATCAACAACAGATCCTTTGATCTTCGTCTTTACACGGATGCTGAGGGTGAGTTCCGCTCCACAGCGACGCCTTCCCCCCTGCAGTAAAAGGCATCTTCAAAAACACCAAGGGCTCCGAACGGGGCCCTTGATGTTTTAGCTCGGCTTCTTAAGATCTTACGAAAGCCAATAGTTCGTCATAGTTTCGCGCATCCGCCAATCCCAAAGAGCGAATGTATCGACGTCGGGCTTCGCCGTGTTCACTGAGAGTTCCCTCTTTAAGGCCCGCTCCCCAACTAAAACGTTCATGTCCCAGTGAGTACAACAAAACATCGGCCATAGTGCGAGCCCAGCGTCCATTCCCGTTAGGAAATGGATGAATCCAAACTAGGCGATGATGAAAGCGAGCCGCGATCTCATCCATTGGATAAGTTTCATGAGTAATCCAGTATTGCACGTCAGCCAAAAGCTTGTGAATTTCAGCGGGGATCTGAAACCACTCCACTCCAATCGACTTATTCGAATTGCGATAAGTCCCAGCCCATTTCCAAACCAGACCGAACATTTTTTTATGCAGTTCACGCAAAAATTTTTCAGTCAGGACATTCTTTCTTTTGCGCAAGAAGGCCCAACTTTCCCCCCGACTGATATTGTCCTGCTCAACAGCATTGAGTTCACCCTGAGTGGAAATATAAGTCGGAATAAGACCGGCCATTTCATTAAGATTAAGAGGTGTTGCGCCCGGCGGGTATTCAATCTGAAAACTCATGACTTCCCTCTCCACAGTCGACTGTCTAATTTATTTTTAAGTTCGGTTGCCAACTCTTGCAAATGCAGATTGGTTTCTGACTTGCCGACTTGTTGTTTTTCCAGATCCATGGTGTGCAAGGTTTTGCTGAACAAATCTTTGGCCACTCTTTGCGCCTGATCGTCGATACTTTTTTCCAGTGAGTCTTTCGGAACAAGAGCATAGACCAGATCACACCCCAAGGCCTGGGCCGCGCGCTCCAGAGTTTCCAAAGTCACCTTTTTGTCGACTTCCCTTTGCTCTAAAAGGATCACTCCTGATTGCTGAATGCCCATACGCTCTGCCAACTGTTGCGACGTCATCCCGAGAGCTTCCCGAATGGCCTTGATCCATCCCGACTTGGGCCGCACCACGGTTCGCGCAAAACGAAATGCTTTTAGCTTTTCATCCAGACTTTTTCTTTGGGTTTTGACGAGGGCCTTGCTCTTTTTCATATATCTTATAATATATCAATAAATGCTTTAATGATATATTAAAATATATCAATAAAATGTTTTATTATATTATATAGCATATTATAAAATGCAAAACGCAAAGCCCCTTCGATCTAAAATCCCTGGCAGAGGCATAGACATTCATGAAATAGTTTCCTTTTGTCCCCACTCCAGGGCCTTTGATGGGCAAAAAAGCACCATTCTCACTTGATTTATCTTATTAATATTACTCGTCTTTTTTAAATCTACAAGATGTCTCATTATGGAACGCTAATTGCAGCTCCCCGGAGCGTATGGAACAACGACGATACAAAGACATTGTAGCTTTCAAATGGGACCAAGGAGCCCCCCTGGCTTTCCATGCTCGCAATCTTGAAATCGCCGAAATTTCCGAACAAGCTTGGGCTGGCATGAAAGAGGACACCCTCGCCTCCACCGAAGCCCAACTTGAACTTAAAGCCTGGGAACAAGAAATCAATCCCGACGTCAAGTCCGGCCACCTAGAGCCTGGCATTCGCAGCCTCACCATTAATGTGACTCAGATTTGCAACCTCAAGTGCACGTACTGCGCAGCCGGTGGAGATGGCTCCTATGGAGCTCCACAAACGAAGATCAATGTTGAAAAAACTCTTCCTCAGTTGAAGTTCTTTCTTGAGCGAGTTCCCGAAGGCGGTCGCTTCAAGATCACCTTCCTGGGGGGCGAACCTCTTTTGTACCCTGAGGGCATTCAAGAAATTGGCAACTATGTGCGCTTGATGGCCGCGGGAAGAAATATTCACGCGGGCTTTTCGATTGTGACCAATGGCACTCTTATTAACGACAAGACCTTGGCTATTTTAAAGGATCTTCGCGCCAACGTGACCGTCAGCTTAGATGGCCCCCCTGAAATCAATGATAAAGCTCGTCCTAGCAAAGACGGCTCTGGCAGCACCTCTTTGGTAGTTGAAGGCTTACGCCAACTTTCTGATGCCAAAGCGTCCCTCGGGCTCTTAACCCTTCATGGCGTTTTTAATAGCGATAACTTGGATCTTATTTCTGCATACAACTTCTATCAGACCCTGAAGGCTGATCGTTACGAGTTCACATACTCGGTGGCAGAAAATGATGATGACAGCAATCGACTCTTTGTTGAGCAAATGAATCTGATCGCTAAAACAGCCTTTGCGGCTGGGGGCGAAAAAGAGCTTCGTAAGATCGGCATTTTTGATCAGTATTTCTTCGCTTTGGATAACCAACAGCAAACCGAAAATTACTGCGGCGCTGGGAAGTCCTTTTTAATGGTGGATGCAAAGAACAATCTTTACACCTGCCCCTGGGAAGTGGGCCACAAAGAGGAGCAAGTGGGACAAGGGGCCGAGTTGAATTACGATCAACTCGCTCAATACCAAGCTCCCCTGGTCGAAAAAAACAACTGCCAAAGCTGCTGGGCGCGATTCCTGTGTGGCGGTGGTTGTATGTTTATTCACAAGCAAAGTACGGGAAGCAAACATCGTAAAGATGGTCAATTCTGCTTTCGCACTCGCAGCTTGATCGGAACCGCATTGTTATATTATAAATTAAGCAGGGTCGCCTGCTAAAGAGGAACATATGAAACAACAAAAACACATTAAAAAAATCAAACCTCTCAAGCCCGCTCTTCCGAATTCACAAATCGCAGGACCTGGCACAGGCGGAACCGGCGAAGGCTGCATTCCTGTTCGCTAAACAGAAACACTTCATTTTGAAATAGGATTTATGGCTCTTCCTCCCTCCCTTGAAGAGAACACAGCCTCCTCCCCAAGAGGGGCTTACAAAGCTCTTATTTTGCGAATCACTTTCGCATTGGGGATTTCTTTTCTCATCGCGCAGACAAATCTGGATTATATCGAGTCTTACCTCTATGACTTGCGCGTTCGAACTAAACTGATCAACCCCACGTCCGAAGCCATTGAGTTGATCTATATCACCCCCCAAACGGTGCAACTTTTCAAAGGCGTTCCTTCCGCCAAAGAGCAAGAGGCTCTTCTGAAAAAGCTCGTCGCCGAAGGAACTAAAGCCATCACCTATGAGTTTGATCTTTCGGAAGTCCCCGGCAGCACTCAAGAAAAAAACAACTGGGAAGCCAGCCTGGTCGCTCACCGTAATGTTTTTGTCGCGGGCAGAACAACTCCCCTGAAGGGAGAAGAGAAACAGCTTTTCCTGCAAGATCCTCTTGAACAAGTTTCTTTGTCTCCCGCTCCAAAGACATCCGATCTGGTGAACTTTGCCAAAGACGGCGTCACTCGTCGTATGATTCTCACTTATCAAGATCGCCCTCTTCTTCCGGTCTATCTGGCAAGCCTCATTAATCCCGAAGTCAAAGACATCCATAAGATTCGTGGCCAGTTTGACTTCTATGGAACTGATCAAGCCTATATTGATTTTCACCCGGCAAAAAGTTATCCCTCTGCCTCTTTTGAGGATGTGCTATCGGGGAAGGTGCCAGCTGCGCGATTTAAAGATAAAATTGTTCTTATCGGAACGGATCTTGGCTTAAGTGAAGCGGAATACATTCTGAGTCCTTACAGCCGCGATGTCACTTCGATGACCCGTATTGAACTGCAAGCCAACACCATTGATACTTTGATTCGCAATTCAAGCCCGGTTAAAACGCCCAAATTCATCAGTTGGTTGTTTATTCTACTCGCCTCCCTTCTAACAACTCACGTGGTGCTGACCCTGAAGCCGACTCAGGGCCTCGTGGTTCTGGGCGGCACCATTGCTGGCTTCGTCGGCCTTTGCGCTTTAAGTTTTTGGCTGATGGGTTGGTGGCTCCCGATGGCGGCCCCTCTTTTGACGATCTTCTTGTGCTATTACTTTTTTATTCCTTACCGCTTGATTGTCGAAAATCGTCGCAGTTGGGAATACTACCAAAAGAACAAGCTGCTGAGCCAAGTCGAAGAACTCAAGACCAACTTTATCTCGATGATGTCTCATGACCTCAAGACACCGATTGCGCGCATTCAAGGCATGACCGACATGATTCTGGCGGACCCAGTCACGTTGAGCCCCCAACAGCGCGAGGCCGTCGATACCATCAAACATTCGTCTGATGACCTTTTGAAGTTCATTAATGCCATCTTAAACTATGGAAAAATTGAAAGTCAGGGCGTTCAGCTTCATCTGCAAAGCAAGGATATCAACAACCTCCTTCAAGAGGTGATCCGTAAGCATGAATTCCTTGCAAAGGTGAAGCGCATTCAAATCGTCTCTGAGCTGGAACCTATGTTTCCCGTTCCTGTGGACGCGGACCTCATGAAGCAAGTCTTCTCAAACCTCGTCGAGAATGCGATTAAATACAGCCCTGAAGATACTAAAATTCTGGTGACCAGCGAAGAGACACCAAGCAAAGTGATCGTCCAAGTGGCCGATCAAGGGCCTGGGATCCCCTCGGATGAGCTCCAGAACATCTTTATGAAGTTTTTCCGTTCTAAGAACGTTAAAAGCTCTCCCATCAAGGGATCGGGGCTGGGACTTTATCTGGCCAAATATTTTACAGAACTTCACCGGGGACGCATTTTTGTAGAATCTTCCCATGGTAATGGTTCCACATTTACGGTAGAACTACCAATCGAGCAAGGGGGTACACATGCTTAAGGTTTTGGTTGTAGATGACGATCAGGGCTTAAGACTCTCGGTGAAATCGGCACTCGCCGTCACCCAACGTTTCGAAGTCGATGAGGCTTTCGATGGTGTTAACGCCATGGAAAAAATCAAAGGCAGCGACAAGAAATACGATCTTGTCATTTTGGACGTTGATATGCCTCGCATGAACGGACTGGAAGCTCTTCGCCAAATCAAAGAGTTCGATCCCGGAATCATCGCTGTCATCATGACCGCGCATGCAACCTTGAATGACGCTATTCAGGCCGTAAAGGACGGAGCATACAATTACCTGCAAAAGCCCGTTAGCAGCGACGACCTCTTGCAACTCATCGATAAAGCCGTCAACGCGCACAATTTGATTTCAAATATTGCGGCCTCGGCCCCTGTTATGGTCGAAGCGGGTCGTAAGATCATTGGTCACACCTCGCAGATGCAGAAGGTGTTTAATATCATTCATCGTCTTGCCAAGGTCGAAACACCTGTTCTTATTCGCGGAGCCTCTGGAACTGGAAAAGAACTTGTGGCAAAAGCCATTCACTACAATTCCGCTCGTAAAGATGAAAAGTTTGTGGCGATCAACTGTTCTGCCATCCCCGAGAATCTTTTTGAGTCCGAGCTTTTCGGTCACGAGAAGGGCTCTTTCACGGGAGCAGACCAACGCAAAATCGGGAAGTTCCAGTTTGCTGAAGGCGGAACTTTGTTCTTGGATGAAGTGGGCGACATGCCTCAGTTGATGCAGGTTAAAATCCTGCGTGTCTTGCAAGAGAAAGTGTTCACACCCGTCGGTTCCAATCGAGAATTCCCAACCAACGTGCGCATCATCGCGGCCACCAACCGCCCTTTGGAAGACATGATTAAAGCGGGTTCATTCCGCGAAGATCTTTTCTATCGCTTGAATGTCGTACCTATCTTCTTGCCTGCTTTGGCGGAACGTAAAGACGACATGGAACACATGGTGAACATCTTTATTAAAAAATTCAATCAGGCCCACGGCAAACGCATCAATGGAATTGCTCCTGATGCGATGGCGGTCCTTAAAAAACATGCTTGGCCTGGAAATATCCGCGAACTTGAGAACGTGATTGAGCATGCTTTCGTACTGGAAATGTCGAACATCATCACCATCGCATCTTTGCCAGAGTCACTTTTGATCGCCACAGGCACGAACTTGATTGATGTGCCCCCTCTCATCGAAACAGCCCACAGTGTCGCGGCAGTTGGTGTCAGCTCTGCAGCTCAAGCTCACGCGGGTTTGGCAGATGAAGATGACAGCGATTTAAGTGCCGACGCCGAGGACCTGGACGCAGAAGAAATTGTTCCTTACTCTGGATCTGAGAATTTGGATTTCAATGCCCAAAAGGAAGCTTTTGAGAAAGAGTTTATCATCAAAGCCCTTAAAACTTTCCGTGGACGCATTAATCAAACCGCTCTGCACGCGAACATTCCTAAAAAGACTCTTCTTCGCAAGATTGAGAAATACGGGATCAACGCGAAAGACTACATCAACTAGATGTTCTCTGTTTAAAAATAATTTGGAGCCCATCACTTGCAACAAGATGATGGGCTTTTTTTTGTAAACTCCCAGGTCTGAAAAAATCAAACGTGACTAAAAAATCAAGAAAAACTCTTTCTCTTTTTTTCGTTTTTCGCGTTGCCTCTAGTTTTGTAATCCTCCCCACGCCCCGCTATCTAGAGATGCCCACTATTTGAGCAGCGATTGTTTGGATTTTGTTATGAGTCTACATTGACTCGTCGTAATGGAGTCTGTAAGTTTCAGTCCCTCACCGCCGGAGACTTTGATTAATGACCATGAACCCATTGCCGCCACAGGCTTACACGAAAGAGACTTTGCTCAAAGCCTACCAATGGCTTATGAATCAAAACTCTTCGATTAAGGAAATGGCGACGACTCCAGATATCTTGGTCAGTCTTTATTTGAAGGCCACTCGCGATGGGGACAGCGCCCTTGAGCGTCCGAGCATTCAGAATTTCAAAAATGAGCTGAAGAGCCTTGCCGGAATCATGGGTGAACTTGATCGCCCCCAGGCGACGGTTCCGCCGATGGTCACGATCCAAGCGGCCCCCTCTCACCACCAGGCTCCTCCTCCAGTCCAGACTGCCAGCCCGACTCAGACTCAGGTTTCCTACACCGAGAAAACAGTGACAGCCATGACTCGCAATACAGACGTCATGGAACTCTTGGATTCTTGTAGCAAAGGCATGATTCACGAAGTCAAAGAAGAGTTTAATTTGAGCTCGGATCTTGAGGCTTTGCGTATGCTCATAAAAATTGGCTATAGCCGCTCAAAAAATCTGCTGGGATAGGCTGGCTCATAGCCCTATCTCTCGGAAATCATTTAAAATAACTCAAAAAATAAGATATACTGCCCACTTTAGACCGCTGCCTCAAAAAGGCAGTAAGTTGTAAAATTATTTAGAGCTGATGAAGAAGATCCAGATGCAAAGATGGAGGACTTATTCATCCGCCGACTAGAGGACGAGCATGACTGCAACCCCTGACTACAAGTCTACGATCCGTTTGCCACAAACTGAATTTCCCATGAAAGGGGACCTTCCCCTGAAGGAACCTAAAATCATTCAGAACTGGGAAGAAAAAAAGATCTACCAAAAAATGGTGGCAAAAAATGCGGGCAAAAAAAGATTCGTTCTGCCTGACGGCCCTCCTTACGCTAATGGTGGTATTCATTTAGGACACGCGCTGAATAAAACTTTGAAAGACGTGATCATCAAATACAAAAACATGCGCGGTTTACAAACTGTGTTCATTCCTGGTTGGGACTGCCATGGTCTGCCGATTGAACATAAAGTTCTGAAAGATCTTCAGGCAAAAAAAATCACAAAGACAGATCAAGAGATCTTGGCTCTTTGCCGTGAAGAAGCTCAGAAGTGGGTCGGAGTTCAACGTGAAGACTTCCGTCGTCTGGGTATCTTGGCGGACTGGGAAAATCCTTATCTCACAATGCAACCCGCTTACGAGGCCGAAGAGGTGCGTGAGTTTGCGCGCTCTTTCCAAAAGGGTCTTATCTATCGCGGTGTTAAACCTGTTTATTGGAACTGGGTTTTGAAAACGGCGTTGGCCGATGCGGAAGTGGAGTATCACAACCACAAGTCTCCTTCCATTTACGTCAAGTTCCCTATCACCGATGCCGCAACTTTGAAGAAGTTAGGAAATCCAAGCAAGCCGACCAACATGGTGATCTGGACAACGACCCCTTGGACTTTACCTGCCAACACGGGAATCGCTTTGCATCCGGAACTTGAGTACTCTGTCTATGACGGTGGTACTGAAAACTATGTGATCGCCAAAGGACTCAAAGAATCTGTTGAAAAAGACACGGGCCTTGTTTTGACCGAAGGCTTCACGTTCAAAGGTGAAGATCTTGAGTTGGGAAAAGCCCGTCATCCTTGGATTGATCGCGACTCAATCATCGTTCTTGGTTTGCATGTCAGCCTTGATGCAGGTACGGGTGCTGTTCACACGGCTCCGGGCCATGGTGCGGATGACTTTAAAGTCGGCCTCACCTACAAGCTGCCTATCCTCAATCCGGTGGACGATGCGGGGCTTTATACTGATGAGGTTCCTGAATACAAAGGTATCAACATCTTTAAAGCCAATCCTCTGATCGTTGAAAAACTGAAAGAGAGCGGCCACCTTTTAGCGCACAAAGAGATCGAACACAGCTATCCGCATTGCTGGCGCTCGAAAGCTCCGCTTATCTTTAGAACGACTCCGCAGTGGTTTATCGGATTGGATCTTGAAGGATCCAATATCCGCGCAAAGACTATGAAGGCGATTGATGGAATTAAATTTGTTCCGCAATGGGGGGAGGCGCGCTTCCGCTCTATGATGGAAAACCGTCCCGACTGGTGTTTGAGTCGTCAACGCCTTTGGGGAGTACCGATTCCCGTATTCACTTGTAACGCCACCAATGAAACTTTGGCGGACTTTGATGTGATGATGAAAGTGGCGGATGTGATTGAGGCGGAAGGAGGCATTAGCGCCTTTACTGCAAACGATCCGACGAAGTTCATTTCCGCTGAGGCGATTGAGAACGCTCGAAAGAAATCGGGCAACCCTCAATTTGGTACTCAAGGCTTCCGCCATGGTCGTGACATCTTGGATGTGTGGTTTGACTCCGGCGTCTGCCATGCAGCTGTTCAAAAGAAGCGCGAAGGCATGGGCTTCCCTGCAGATCTATATCTTGAGGGCAGTGACCAGCATCGTGGTTGGTTTAATACGTCTTTGCTTTCCTCCATGTGCACAAACGGAGAAGCTCCTTTTAAAGCGCTTCTCACACATGGATTCACTTTGGATTCTCAAGGGCGCAAGATGAGTAAGTCTTTAGGCAACTCTGTGGAGCCTCAAGAGGTTTCATCTAAGAGTGGCGCCGAGATCATTCGCCTTTGGACTTCTTATGGAGACTACGGCAAAGACATGTCTTGCGGCAAAGCCGAGCTGGATCGCGTGACAGAAACCTATCGCCGTATTCGCAACTCCATGAGATATCTTTTGGGCGCGACCAGCGACTTTGATCCCGCTAAAGATATTGTCCCTTATGAGAAGCTGACTTGGGTTGATAAGTGGGCGCTTTCTCGTTTGGCTTCTTTGCACAAAGAAGTCACTGAAGCTTACGACAACTATGAGTTCTACAAGATCTATCATGCGCTAAATATCTTCTTCACCGTGGATCTTTCTGCGACCTACATGGACGTCTTGAAAGACCGTCTTTACACCTGGAAACACGACGGTGTTCCTCGTCGCGGCTCTCAAACCGTCCTTTACTACATGGCCGACTACTTGATCCGCATGATGGCGCCGATCCTCAGCTTCTTGGCGGAGGAGTCTTATGGTTATTTAAAAGCGGACCCTAAAGCAGAATCGGTCTTTTTGCTGGATTACCCCGAGGTTCCAGCACAATGGACAAATCCAGAAATTGCAGCCAATTTTGAGGAGTACCTCAAAGTTCGTGGCGATGTTCAAAAGGTTTTGGAAGGACTGCGCACTGAAAAAGTCATCGGCTCCAGCCTGGAAGCCAAGGTGATTGTCCATTCTGAGGGCGAACTATTTAAAAAGTTGCAGAATTATGCGGATCTGAGAGAATTCCTCATTGTTTCTGATGTGGAACTGAAAAATGGACCTTACAAAGTCGAAGCCGTCAAAGCTTCGGGCGAAAAATGCGTTCGTTGCTGGGTTTACTCGACCGAGATCAGCCAAGATCCGAAACATCCTGGAATCTGTCCGAAATGTGTTGAGGCATTATCATGAAGAAAAAATACATCTGGCTTTTGCTTATTTCCGGCCTTTTAGTGGCCTTGGACCAACTAACGAAAGTGTACGTTCATACTCACTTTCACTTGGGAGAATCCGTTTCTGTCATCCCTAATTTCTTTAACTTTACTTATGTAAGAAATTTCGGGGCGGCTTTCGGGTTCTTGGCAGAAAGCCATCCGTCTTTCCGCGAGTTGTTTTTCCTGTCTATGCCACCCATTGCTTTGGTGATCATTTTGGGAATTCTTCGCAGCGTGAAGGATGATGACACAAAACAAATCATTGCTCTTTCAAGTATCTTTGGGGGCGCTATTGGGAACTATATTGATCGTTTGCGTTTTCGCTACGTGATCGATTTCTTGGATTTCCATCTCTACAACCGCTGGAGCTGGCCCGCTTTCAATATCGCCGATATGGCCATCGTCGGCGGGGTCGGACTCTTGCTGCTCTTGATGTTCATTGAAAATCGAAAAAAGGAAACAACGGAAGGCGCTGCATAAGCGCCTTTTCTATTTGTTGGGAATGTTCTTACGAAGTTTACGCTGAAGACTTTGACGATGCAGTCCTAATTTTTTTGCCGCCTGAGTGATATTTCCGTCCGAGGTCTGGAGGATATAGTCAATGTACTCACGCTCCATACGCGCTAAAGAGATCTCTTGATCCGGGACTTCATCGTCTGTCGTCTGTTCTAAGAAGGCTTTCAAAATCATCTCAACCGTTACCGGCTTGCTGATAAAGTTGTGGGCTCCTAACTGCATGGCCTTTACTGCCGAAGCCACACTTCCAAAACCACTCATCATGACGACCTTTACATGAGGTCGCTTTGCCTTGAGTTCACGCAAAAAGTCCAAACTATTTTCGGAACCTACGCGAAGATCCAACAAAGCCCAATCCCATTCCTGCAACTGCGACAAGGGGGGTGTTTGCGCGAAAGCCGTCACCGTAAGACCGCGCTCTTGCAGTTCTTCAGTCAGAACTTCACGAAGGCCTTTGTCGTCTTCAACAAGTAATATCTTGATTCCTTTGATATCGGTCATAACTCCTCCAAAGGCAGTCGCACTTGAGCGGTCGCGCCCAGGCCTGATGAATTATTGAATATTTTAAATTCGCCGCCCGCCGCCTGGGCCATCATTGACGCCGAATAAAGTCCCAGACCATTTCCATCCTCTTTGCTGGTGACAAAAGGCTCTCCCAGTCGAGAAAGGATTTCTTGCGAAAGTCCTTCGCCTCGATCTGTCACTTCAAGCACAATCCAGGAATCTTGCTTAAAGAGTCGCACATAAATTGCCGCTCCTCGCGGGGAAGCCTCAAAGGCATTATCCAAAAGATCAAAGAATGTTTGCGAAAAAGCCAATACCTGCAAACGACAAGGCAGGGCTTCGTCCATGAAATATCTTTCGATGTGCACAGGCTCGTTTTCTTTTTCCCAGACCTTCAAAAGATCCATGGTGAGTTTTTCAACCTCCACTCTTTGCAGTTCTGATTGCGACGAGCGCGAAAAGACGGAAGCCATATGTTGAAAAACCCGAACACACTCATCTAAAGAACTTTGAGCTTTCTCAAATTCTTCTCGCACCGACGGTTCGTGGACTGACAACTTTCTGAGACCTCTTTCCATGCGTAATTTTAAAGAGTTCATGGGCGTCGCCAACTGATGAGAAAAACCCGCCGTCAACGCCCCTAGGGCTTTCAGTCGGTCGGCTTGATGTTGGCGATCCTGCAAAAGCCGAATTCGCTGTTCATTTTCCTGAAGGACCCGGGAAAAATAGTGACTGACAAACCACGAGGCCGTGATCAAAACCCATTGCGAAAGAAAGCTCAGAAACATTTCCGAAGTATCGACCGCAACTGTGACTCGAGCATCAAGATACGTTTCAAGCTGCAAAAGCCCCAACAAGACGAGAACGGTGAAGCCAAACGTATAGGAGGCGCGCTGGCGCAACAGCATACCGCCTAAAAACGAATGAATACATAAGATGCTCACGAAAGGGTTGTTGGCGGAACCGCTGACAAACAACAAACCCACCGCCGCCAAAAGATCCACCCACAAATGCACCAAAACGTGCTTGGGTTTCACCGCGTCTTCCCGCCACAAACCCTGCGACAGAACATTGAAGACCGCAAGAAGCGCCAGCACCGCAATAAAATAAGGAAGATCCTTATTCTGAAGATACCCCCACTTTAAAAGCGGCAGAGTCCCAAAAATAAGGCACGCAATAGCAATCCAACGAAAACGAATGAGTCCTGGCATGGCTCCTTCATAGCGGAGGCCCCTCGTCGCCGCAACAAGTCTCTGAGCTCTGCAACTCTTCGTTGCATTTTTTAAATGCAAATTACTTGCGTTTAAAAAATGACAGTGTTAAAACCCCTCAATCACCAAGGAGAGCACCATGAAAAATCAAATCCGCCTCACCACTCTGGCCCTATTGCTGGCGGGCTCCCCCGCATGGGCCCAAAATATTCTGCAAAATATCCAGACCTCCGCCGCCATCGACATCACCGCGCCCCTCCATTTCAAAAAATCAGAGGAAAATAAGCTGGATATTCGTGCGGCAGAACTGCTTTTCTTTGGCCCTTTAGATCCCACCTTTGATGGGACTCTGAATGTTGCAGCCCACAATGAAGAGGGTGAATTTGCACTTGAGATTCATGAGGCCTATATCAGCTCTAGCAAAGTCATTCCCTCCTCACGCTTTAAAATCGGAAAGTTTTTCTTAGGCGTGGGTCGATTAAATCAATTCCATCAACACGACTGGGCTTTTATTTCGGGCCCTCGAATGCAAACTGAGTTTTTCGATGATGAGGCTGTCGCCGACTCTGGTGGAGAGCTTTCGACACTTCTTCCTTTGGATTCCTATTGGGACATCACCGTCGGTGTCACCAACGGATACACCTATGGGCACTCCCATGATGCCGGAGAAAAGCCTCGTGTTCCTACCCACTATATTCATCCTGTGAACTTCGTCGACTTCGGAGACGCTGGCGCTTTGCAATGGGGCGTAAATTATCTGGGAAGAACCGATGCTCATGGCGTGCAAACGCAACTCTACGGTCTTGATTTTGTCTTTAAGAAAATGGAAGGCAAAACACTGACCTTTCTTTTGCAGTCTGAAATCTGGTACCGCAACCTGAGCGTCCCAGGGGCCAGCGCCAATGAAGATATAGGCGCGTATTTCTATCCTCAAATATCGTTAAATGAACAGCTTTTTGCAGGTCTTCGCGTGGATCTCTTTTCAGAACTTTCTCGAACCTTTGCAAGTGATGACTCACGACAAGACAACTTAAATTATGCCCTCGTGCCGACGTTGACCTATAAACACAGCGAATTCACTTTGTTCCGCGTCGCCTACACTTACGATATTCAAAAGTACCAAGGCGAGGCTGACAGTCTTAATCAAATCATCGAACTCCAGATTGTCTCCCTTTTGGGAGCTCATCCCGCTCATGCGTTTTAGAGGTGACCTATGAACAAAGTAATTATTATTGTTCTTATATTTTCACTTGCGGTCACAGCCCAAGCCAAGATCAAGGTTGTCACCACTCTTCCTGAAATTGCCGAGATCGTCAGCTTCATTGGAGCAGACAACGTTGAAGTGCAAAGTCTTTTGCGAGGCTCCGAAGATCCTCATTACGCGGAGGCTCGCCCGGATTAC
Source organism: Bdellovibrio sp. (assembly GCF_047637665.1). NCBI lineage: Bacteria > Pseudomonadati > Bdellovibrionota > Bdellovibrionia > Bdellovibrionales > Pseudobdellovibrionaceae > Bdellovibrio > Bdellovibrio sp. The sequence continues at coordinate 57,555 of NZ_JBLJBT010000044.1, forward strand.
ATCCTGAAGGTCAATCGCGCAGACATTGTCTGCTCCGTGGGGTTGGATTTGGAAATCGGCTGGCTTCCCAAAATTTTAAACAAATCAGGCAACGCCAAAGTTCAAGAGGGAGGCCCTGGCCTGTGCATCTTAGGAAACAGTGTTCAAACGCTGGATATTCCCGCGGGAATCATCAATCGCTCCCTTGGGGATGTTCATGCGCACGGAAATCCTCACTTCAATCTTTCACCTCTTAAGCTTATGGAAGCTGGTGCGGAAGTGGTGCGCGTGCTCACTGTCGCATTGCCTGACAACAAATCTGAGTTTGAGAAAAATTATGATTCATTCAAAAAGAAGATGGCGGAGCTTCATACCACTCTGGCAAAATCCGTGAAGAAAACAAAAGTCATGGAGTACCACAAAGAGTTTACCTACTTTTTCGCAGCCTATGGTCTTGAGTCCCTGGGGTCTCTCGAAGAAAAGCCTGGAATGCCCCCTTCTGCGGCTCGAATTGCTCAAGTGGCTAAAATGGCCAAGGATAATAAAGTCGCGGTTCTTTTTGCGACTCCTTCTGCTCCCCATAAAACGCTAGAAAGATTTCGAGAACTGTCGGGCGTTCCCGTGATCGTCGCACCCTCTTATGTTCAAAGCGGCGGCGAAACAAAAGCAAAGTCGATTGAAGAACTGCAACGTCTTTTGGTAACATCCCTTCCATGACCACCCTACTTGAAGTTCAAAACCTGCAAGCTCTCAGTAGCGAAGGACATCGTCTTTCGCCCGTTATCAATTTTGAACTTCAGGAGGGCGAAGTCCTTTTTTTACGCGGAGAAAATGGGGCTGGAAAAAGCACTTTACTGAAGACTATATTAGGTCTTCACAAGCACTATGAAGGCCAATTTCACTTTTCCATTCCCTCTTCTCAGATTGAATACCTTCCGCAATTGGGTAATTTGCATTTTCATTTGCCGTTAACCCTCAAGGACATGCTCCCGACTACGCAAAGTGATTCCCCCCTTTTGAAGGATCTTGATCTTAACAAAAAATGGAACACCGCTAGCGGCGGTGAAAGGCAGAAAATTCTTTTGGCCTCTGTTCTCACCAAAGCACCCCGCCTTCTGGTTCTCGATGAACCCTTCAATCATGTGGACAAAGAATCTGGTCAGATTCTGGAGAATGCGCTGGGACGGTTTTTGAAAGACCACCCGCAGAGTTCTTTGATGCTTGTGTCTCATCGTGCTCATATTCAATCATGGCCCAAAGTTCGCTTCTTGGAGATTCGATGAGTTCTTTCTTTGAGCTATTGCAAATATATCGTTGGTCTCTTCCTGCCAGTGTTGTGATGGCGGCCGTGTTAGCTTTGATCGGCGGGCAATGGACCGCGCGAGAAAAAAGTGCGCAGATTTTTGTACTGGGCCAAGGGTCTTCACTGGGAATTATTTTAGGTCTTGCGCTGAACATTCTTTGGGGCAGCGATCTTCATGGATTGAGTTTGTTTTTGGGGTTGTCTCTGGGATGGTTGACTCTTTTGATCTCGGATTCTTTGATTGAGATTCGCGAAGATCGTAATCACATTTACCTGACCCTGTTCGTCTTTTTTCTTTCTTTAACCTATCTGCTGACTTCTTTGATTCCCTCTTTGGAGTCCCACATGGCCTCTTCTTATTTTGGCGATGTTGCGGTCATGAGCGACTTAGGTGCCCAAGCTTGCTTGGGCCTCGGCCTTCTTTTCGGAGGATTTATTCTGTTCCACTGGCGATCCCTTTCCATGATTTCTTTTCAGTTGGTCAATCGCAGTGGGATTCATAAACAGATCGAAAACCGAATCTTTGATATTGCCACCTTACTCCTCACGACGATGGCTATCCAAAATATGGGATACCTGTACACGATAGGTTCTCTTTTTGTTGGAACAAGCTTCGCCGCACATCGAAGTGCCAACTTAAAGAACTACACCCAACGTCTGTTGGCCATCGCCTTACTGGGCAGCCTCTTGGGATTTACAGTGTCTTTGATTTCCACGACATTACCCACAGTTCCCTGCATTCTTTTGGGGCAAATGTTCGTGGGTGGACTTTCTTACACGAAGAAATAGTGGAACGAGGGCTGCGCTTCCCGTTTTTGGCCGTCCACGTTGAACAGACAAATCACTTCCGTGCGCACACCTTTTTTCACGTTGAAGACGGTCAGGTCGGCATTTTCAATAATCTGATGCAGACCTCGGCCCGCACCACCTTTGTTGGCATTCATGCTGCCAGCTAGGCCGTTATAACAACTTAAAAGATAATCAACAATGATCTCTTTGGTCAGAGACCCAAATGGATCTTTCACCGAAACCGCCAACAACACGCCGTCGCTGGCATACTGGAACTGTGACTGCTGATGGGTGTCCAACTGAATCTCTTCTTTCCGGGAGATATGATTAAAGATGGATTTCCCTTGAGAGTCGACGGGGGCGTCGTAAATGGCGTTCATCAGCATTTCTTCGGCCACGGTGTTCACTCGATCTAAAACAGTGCTGCGAATTCCCATCTTCTTAAAGTAGCTAAAAAGTTCCTCACGAAGCCCCTCACGCTGACTGGAGCGAGTCACCACGCGGGTTTGCACTTCCACTCCCCACGTCAGATACTTTTCAATTCCAAAAAGATCATTATTCAAAAGCTTGCTAAGAGCCGTCAGGACATATCGAATCGTGGCATTACGATCTTCAGCATCTCGCGAAATAATATGCTCCACGAAACGATTCGTTTCTAAAATCTTCAAGTTCCCTTGCACATCATGGCTGGTCAGCAAAACTGCATAGGGGGATGACTTCTTATCCTGAACTTCCTTAAGAACATCAACGCAAGCTTCTTCACAAAGAACAATGTCATATTTATTGTCCGCGAGAAAGGCGCGACCCATTTCAGAATCATTGGCGATATCTAGCTGCACTCCCGTGCCCCCCAGAGCCATACGGATGGGAAGTTGTTGCTTTTTATCGGGTTCGACCAGAAGAACTTTTCCGCCGCCACTTTTTTCAATGGCACTTTGCGCCTCATGCAACTCGCGATTGAGAATTTCAAAGAGGCGCGCCTTTTCGTTCGTTCTCATAAGACGTTCGGTCAAAATAAAACAGTAGATTTGAAAGAGAAGCGCCTGAAAACGATCTTTGTCTTTTGGATGAACATGCGCGAAATCTTCAGAACGAAGAACGAAACACTCTACCGGGCTCAAGGCTTTGATGGTTGTTGAGGTGAGGTTCGATGTGATGACACTCATCTCGCCAAAAACTTCGCCGGCCGTTTCCAAAGTCGCAATGACTTCGCCCGCCAACGACACTTCCACCTTCCCGGATCGGAGAAAAAATAAGGAGCTGTTCTTTTTGCCTTCTTGAAGAATGAGACTGCCAGACGGGAACGGTTCCGCATGAATCATGGTCGACGCCTGCAAAAGCAAGTCCTCACTAAAGGACCTGAAAAACGAAAAAGACTTAATTTCCTTAGCAATCTCAGCCGGATGCAATTTCATATGACATTAATTATGTAATCACTTGGGACTCCTTGACTAGAATCGTCTTGAATATTTAAGGGAATAAAAGAAAATTAAGTCTATCGTCGGTGTTTATGGAGGCGCTTTGTATCCCGTTATCCCAATCTCCCCAGCTTTTGGAATTCCGACCTATTATGTTGTTTTAAGCGTAACAATTTGTATCGCCCTGTTGTGGCTCACCCGTCGTACCGAGAGAATGGGTCTTTCGCGCACTCGAGCGCTCGACTTAAGTCTTATTATCATGGTGACTGGTTTTATCGGAGGACGCCTCTTCCATGTTTTCTATGAAGACTTCGACTATTACCAAAAGGAGCCCTGGCATATTCTCGAGTTTTGGAATGGGGGGTTTGTCTTTTACGGGGGAGCCCTTTTAGCAGCCCTCTTCGGCATTTCTTTTTTGTATTTCAAACACCACGAGGACCTAGAAAAATATCTCGATTTGTTTGCGCCGATCATCTCATTTACTTATGCGGTTGGACGCCTTGCTTGTCTTTTAGCGGGATGTTGTTATGGCCGCTTCTGTGAGTTGCCTTGGGCCTTGGAAGGACGCCACCCCACTCAAATCTACGCTTCGCTGTGGGAGCTCGGAGTTCTGATGATTCTTCTGGGCGTCGATAAAATGTCCCCCTCTGAACGCAGGCCCCGTCGCCTGCAAAGTCCTGGAAGTCTGTTCTATCTATGGATGGTTCTTCATGGCATCGGAAGATTTTTGATGGAATCTTTTCGCGATGATTTTCGAGGACCTTCGTTGGGCCTTTCCATTTCAAGCTGGATCAGCTTGGCCCTGGTCGGCTTGGGGATCTATCTTCTATTCGGGAAGCCAACACACCGGCGCCCGACAACTCTCTCCTAATTGACAAAGAGCCCCCTGCACGTAGCTGTCCATGCGGCATTGATCCGAAGGATAGGTATTGCGAACCAGAGTGGAAGTGGCCTGCTCGGGAGTAAAGATATTCACGGGGGTATTTTCTTTGTAAGAGTATTTCTGCAAAACCTGAATCATCTCGACTCCAGCCTGCAGAGTCCTTGCGCAGTCACTATTTCCCCTGCACAACTTTTCAACTTGAGGATCCACTGCTGTCACGATCTCAGGATTCTTTTTGAGAAAACGTGGCAAACATTCCGACGCCGAATAAAAATCGGACTGTCCTTCGATGGAAGCCCAATCAGAACCAGGAATTGTTTGGCGAGGTTCTCCACCCAAAATATGTCCCAGCTCATGACAAAGGATCGCGGCCAAGGCCGCCTTAGTGACTCCCGGTGCGCGGGCCATACCACCCCACAAAGAAATCTGCATAAAGTGATCTTTCTTTTGTGCGAAGGCTGCAAAGTAGGGACTTTCCCATTCCTGGGGAATTATCAATGGCATTTCGGCTTTTTGATAAACTTGGTTGAAACTAAAAGACACAAACTTCCCAATAAGCTGCTCGTAATCCGCGCGAGTCAGCGCCGAAACATTGGTGGAACCCACGGGAAGATAGAAGTAACCCGGCCGATCTGACTCTTGTGCATTAACGGGTCGCTGAATCAAGGTCTTTGGCGACTGAAACATCACAACTAAAAGACTTAAAAGGAGACTTGCGATAATGAAGGGGAGAAGTTTTCTCAGTGCCATGGCCAGGGAACATACCATATCGACGAGCGCTTACCCACTGTAATGATTCTAACGCCATTGTCACAAATTGTCTCATTTTGAGACTCCCCTCTGAAACAGCCCGAGGTGACACAAAATGGCTGCGCTTTGTATTTTTTAGACAGCTTTGCCGTGCTCAGTTTCGTTTAATCATTCTTCCACGAATGTGTTTATGTGGCATGACTCCTGAATTGCATAGGAAGTGAAGAAATTTATCGAGAGAGAGGTTTATTATGAAAAAGCTCATTGCATCTATTTTGGCGATTTATTCCGCCTTGTTGATGACAGGTTGTGGAAAGAACAATGATGGTGGCAATACAACCAATACCAACGTTGTTTGCCCTACTGGCACCGCCTGGAACGGCAGTGTTTGCGTAAATGGCTCTGGTGTCACCGTGCCGAACGGCAACGTTCAGTATTATGACTACAATCGTTACTTCCAATCCAATGGTTGGGGCGTATCGACTGCAAACGGCGACATGAGAATTGTCGATCCCGCCGCATTTAAGACATTCCTTAAAGAAGCGATGGCCGTCTGTGACAGAAATATCTGGGGAGTTCAAGCCGGATTGGCAAGCTGTGATGAGTGGGCCGCAGGCTCTTTCATGGTATCCTTTAGTACCAACTCAAGCCTTAAACCTTCCGTGCGTTTTGAAGCATACCCAGCTCCCAGCTACTTTAACTGGTTTGTGAATTTCGGTATTGATGCTGGCGGTGTGGCCTTCAATCCTCTGGTTTTGAGCTCTAACAACACTTTCAGTTTGATCAATAACAGCAAAGGATTCGAAATCCGCGCTCAAGGTTCTTACTGGAATGGCGGTGGCTTGAGATTGATCCAAATCCAAGTTCTTCAAGGAACTTTGAATGACGGATACTTCACTTACGATCTTTACTATCCGCACAATAACGTAGCAACTAAGTTCGCTACTGGTAAATTTAAACGCTACTAAGCTCTGCGTCTTGCACTGAAGGCAAGACTCAGCAAAACTTAAAAGCATGACAGAACCTCAAGAAAAATCTCGACAAGTCAAATGCCCGCAATGCGGGCGTTTGACATTGTACTCAACCGAAAATCCCTTTCGACCTTTCTGCTCTGAACGCTGTCGCCTCATTGATCTTGGCGAATGGGCCAGTGAAGGATATCGAATTCCCGTGCGTGACTCTTCAAGTGATCCTTTAACTTCTGAAGACGATGACTACGAGGATCCTCAAGAAGACAAACACTAGTGCGTCGTCTTCAAAGGCACACCCAGAGTCCTTTTCACATTTTGCTATTGACGAATATCTGATTTTGCATTTTTATGTGGCTGTCATTGGATGACGAAGAGTTATCATCAAGATTTTTATTCACAACGACGGACACACAAAGGTGTCTACAAGAGGAGTTAACATGAACAAAGCACAACTCATCGAAAAAATCGCTACTGAAACAAAAGTTTCTAAAGCTCAAGCTGAAGCAATCCTTGATTGCGCAGTAGAAAACATCAAAAAAGCTGTTAAAAAAGGTGACGATGTTAAGCTTGTTGGTTTCGGTACTTTCACAAAAGCAAAGCGTAAAGCTCGCACTGGTCGCAATCCACAAACTGGTAAAGCGATCAAGATCCCAGCTGCTTGGGCTCCAAAATTCCGCGCTGGCGCAGAATTCAAATCAATGGTTAAGTAATCGTTTTTAACGATTCAAACCTTAAAAGGCGTCCTCATGGGCGCCTTTTTTATTTTGTCTACTTCTAGAATGCTTCTTGCCTTCCTTTTTTAGTTCTCCAGTAGTAGCCTTTTTGTATGGCTCAATTTTCTCAAAAAATTAAAAGAATCGGTGTTTTTACAAGTGGCGGCGATGCTCCCGGAATGAATGCCGCCATCCGCGCCGTAGTACGCGTCGGAATCGCGCAAAATCTTGAAGTTTACGGCATTCAAAACGGATATGTCGGCATGATGGAAAATAAGATCTATCCCCTTCAATTGCGTGACATGGCAAACATCATTCAACGAGGCGGCACCATCCTTAAAACCGGCCGCTCTGCAGAGTTTATGAAAGCCGAAGGACGCGTTAAGGCGGCCCAGAATCTCAAAGCAGCTCAGATTGATGCTCTTGTGTGTATCGGCGGAGACGGGTCTTTCCGTGGAGCTCATGCTCTTTGGGAAGAACATCACATCCCTGTCGTCGGAGTTCCTGGAACAATCGACAATGACATCTTCGGCAGCGACAAAACCATTGGCTTTGATACGGCAGTGAATACGGCTCTTGAAGCTATCGACCGCATTCGCGATACGGCTGCTTCGCATGATCGTCTTTTTATCGTTGAAGTGATGGGACGAAATTCAGGTTTCATCGCCTCTCACGTTGGACTGGCCGGAGGCGCTGAAGAAATATTTACTCCCGAAGGCAATACCACTGTGGAAAAAGCCGTTGATCGAATCAAAGAAGCCATTGGTAGAGGAAAAACCAGCAGTATCTTAGTTACCGCTGAAGGACAAAAGCCAGGACGAGCTTATGACTTAGCCGATGCCATTCGTAAAAAATCGGGGATGGACGCCAAAGTCTGCATTCTGGGACATCAGCAGCGCGGAGGCTCCCCCACTGCCGCCGACCGCATTCTTGCCAGCCGCATGGGCGCCGCCGCCGTGGACTCTCTTTTAAAAGGCTACTGCGATATCATGATTGGCACTGAAGGTGAGCGTCTTGTCCAAGTTCCTCTAGATCTTGTGACGAAGAATGAAAAGAAATCCCAGTTGGATCTCCTCTCTCTGGCAAGCATTCTCGCGACATAGAGCTTCGCAAAAAACTCTTTGTCGTTTTATCTTGACCTCAGATTTGTATGCTTGAATTCTAAGGAATATCCCTAGTTCAAAAGCAGAAATGAGGTCCCCATGAAACGCCTATTGTTGGCACTGATCTTAGTGCTTCCCCTTCTTTCAGGATGCACCAAAAAAGAAAATGAAATCGTCATTGGTGAATATGATTCTTTGACCGGCAGTGATGCAACTTTTGGGTTGAGTACAAATAAGGGCGTACGCATGGCCATGGACGAGATCAACGCCACGGGCGGCATCAAGGGAAAAAAGGTCAGCATTATCACTTTGGACGATCAGGGTAAAAACGAAGAGGCCGCTGCAGCGACCACTCGCCTGATCACACAAAACCAAGTTGTCGCCATCATCGGCGGAGTGGCAAGTGGTCGCTCAAAAGCCGCAGCTCCTATCGCTCAATCTCACAAAGTTCCCTTTGTGTCTCCGGCTTCAACAAATCCCGACGTTACCAAAATTGGCGATTACGTGTTCCGCGTTTGCTTCATTGATCCGTTCCAAGGGTTGGTGATGGCCAAGTTCGCGACAGAAAATCTAAAGTTGAAAAAAGCAGCGATCCTGCGTGACGTAAAAAATGATTATAGCGTAGGCCTTGCTGACGTGTTTGCAGCTGAGTTTCAAAAGCGTGGTGGCGAAATCGTTGCCGACCTCAGCTATCAGGCTGGGGATATTGATTTCAAAGCCCAACTGACACAAATTCGTTCTAAAAATCCCGACGGAATCTATATTCCGGGTTACTACACCGAGGTTGGGTTGATCGCCCAACAAACTCGTCAACTTGGAATCAAAGTCCCTCTCATGGGTGGAGACGGATGGGACAGCGATAAACTTTCTGAAATCGGCAAAGAGGCTGTGAACGGAAATTACTACTCGAATCACTACACGACGGAATCCTCAGATCCGGCTGTCACCGAATTCATCAAGAAGTTTAAAGCAAAATACAATGAAACTCCCGATTCAATGGCGGCCTTGGGTTATGATGCCACAAAAATCTTGCTGGCAGCTCTGGAGCGCGCTCCTGACTTGTCAGGAAAAGCGATTCGTGATGAACTGGCTAAAACGAAAGATTTCCCCGGCGTGACTGGGAAAATCACTTTGAATGAAAACCGTGATGCCGTGAAAAGTGCGGTGATCATTCAAGTTGACGGAACTAAGCGTAAGTTCATTTCCACCATCACTCCATAAGGACGGTGCATGCAGGATTTCATTCAACATATTATCAATGGCGTCAGTCTTGGATCTATCTATGCACTGATCGCCCTTGGATACACCATGGTGTATGGAATCCTGAAAATGATCAACTTCGCCCACTCCGATGTCTACATGGTCGGAGCTTTCGCGGCCTACTATTTCGCTCGCTTCTTAGGAATTGAAAACAACCCTGGCATCGCGACTCTGATCACTCTTCTTGTGGTCGCCATGGTTTGCTGCAGCCTTTTGGGACTGGCCATTGAGCGCCTGGCTTATCGCCCCCTTCGCAAAGCTCCAAAGCTGAATATTCTTATCACCGCCATCGGTGTCAGTCTTTTTCTTGAATATTCCGGGCAAGTTGTTTTCGGGGCGGACCCCAAGGTCTTCCCGGAAGTGATGAAAGATTTCGTCCTTTTTAAAATCGGCGATGTTGAGCTTAAATCTTTTGATATCACGGTTCTTCTTGTGAGCGTGATTGCTATGCTCGCATTGGAATTCCTTATTTTTAAAACAAAAATCGGTCGCGCCATGCGTGCGGTGAGCAGCAACGCTTCCGTAGCCAGTCTTTTGGGAGTGAATCCTGATCGTATTATCGCCTTTACCTTTATTGTCGGCTCCTCTTTAGCTGGGGTTGGCAGCGTCCTGGTCGGAATGAAATATCCAAAGATTGATCCTCTGATGGGAATGATGATTGGACTTAAAGCTTTCGTAGCCGCCGTGCTCGGCGGAATTGGCAATGTCGGCGGAGCCGTTTTGGGAGCCTTGATTATGGGGCTTTCAGAAGAAATGGTCGTGGCCTATCTTTCGAGTACCTATCGTGACGCTTTTGCCTTCGGCATCCTGATCATTATCTTAATTTTCAGACCTGCGGGCCTTCTTGGTAAATATTCGGTGGAGAAGGTCTGATGAAGTTTTTAAAAGCCCCCCTTCTGGCTATTATTGCACTCGCAGCACTGGGCCTGATCTTCAATTTTGGATTGAACGCCTACTTCCAACTCATTCTTTTATTCGCGGCAGTCAACTGCCTGATGTCCATGAGTTTGAATCTGGTCAATGGTTATACTGGACAGTTTTCACTAGGCCACGCCGGTTTTATGGCTTTGGGGGCTTACTTTTCCGCTTATGCGAACACTCACTGGGATTTACTTCCTGAGTCCGTCCAGGCTGTGGAATATTTCATTTATGCTTTGGGTGGAGGTTTGTTAGCAGCTTTTGCAGGACTGTTGGTCGGTCTTCCCTCTTTACGACTTAAAGGAGACTATCTCGCCATCGTGACGCTGGGATTTGGTGAGATTATTCGCGTCGCCTTGTTAAATATGGATTTCCTTGGCGGGCCTCGTGGCTACTCTGGAATCCCAGGTTTTGGGTCCTTCCTTTTTTCTTTTATTTTCGCTTCTGTTTGGTTGGTGATTTGCTTCTTTACCATTTGGCGAATCATGCATTCCACTTACGGTCGTGGTTTCCTCAGTGTGCGCGAAGATGAGATCGCCGCAGAGGCGATGGGAATCAACACCACCAGCATGAAAGTTCGTGCCTTTGTTTTATCCAGCTTCTTCGCGGGTGTCGCGGGCTCTTTGTTTGCTCACTTTACAAATTTCATCAACCCCTCGTCCTTCACGTTTCTGCAAAGTGTGAACGCGGTGATTATGGTGGTCTTAGGCGGCATGGGGTCGATGACGGGTTCTATTGTCGCTGCGATTTTCATCACAGTTCTTCCGGAAGCCTTACGTCCCCTGCAAGACCTCACCGGCGTCGATCTGCGCATGGTGATTTACTCTTTGTCATTAATTCTAGTGATGATTTTACGCCCTCAAGGACTCTTTGGAGACCTGGAACTTTCTGATATGTGGAGAAAATATGTCCGACGTTCTTCTTGAGGCAAAAAACATCACAATGCAATTTGGCGGCCTCAAGGCCGTCGACTCTTTGGCGTTTCAAGTTAAACAAGGGCAACTAGCAGGTTTGATCGGCCCCAATGGGGCTGGAAAAACCACCGTCTTTAATATGCTGACGGGAGTGTATCAACCGACCTCCGGCGCGGTTTTTCTTGAAGGCCAATCTCTTCAAGGACTGAAACCCTACGAGATCTCCCATCGGGGTGTGACTCGGACATTTCAAAATATCCGCCTCTTTAAAGGACTCACGGTTTTAGATAATGTGTTGATCGCTGGCCATCAACATATGCGCTATGGACTTTTTGCTGCACTTTTGCAGACTCCGCACTTCCTTCAATCTGAAAAGGATTTGCACGATAAGGCGATGGAGCTGCTCAAAATCTTCCACCTCGATACAAAAGCTCATGAGCCCTCGTGCTCTTTGCCTTATGGCGAACAACGAAAGCTAGAGATTGTGCGGGCCTTAGCCACCGATCCAAAAATTATTTTGCTGGATGAGCCCGCCGCGGGAATGAATCACTCTGAAACCCATCACCTCATGGAAACCATTGCCAAAATTCGTGACCAGTTTAAGTTGACTGTTTTGCTGATCGAACATGACATGAAGTTGGTCATGGGTATTTGCGAAAACATCATCGTCTTGGATCATGGAATCAAGATTGAAGAGGGCACTCCGCAAAAGGTTCAAGGTTCTCAGAAGGTGATTGAGGCCTATCTTGGCGTGGAGGAAGGCTTGTGAGTTCATCTCTTTTGACTATCGAAAATCTAGAAGTCTGTTATGGCTCTATCCAAGCCCTTAAAGGAATTAGTTTTTCCGTGAATACAGGGGAAATCGTTTCTTTGATCGGCGCCAATGGAGCAGGAAAAACCACTACTCTTCGCGCCATCTCGGGCCTTGTTCCCAACAAAGGACAGATTTCGTTTGCAGGACAGAACCTCAACGCGGTTCCCACATTTAAGCGCGTCAGCTTGGGTTTGGCCCAGTCTCCGGAAGGGCGCGGTGTTTTTCCGCAAATGAGTATTTACGAAAATCTTGAAATGGGTGCTTATTCACGTACGGACAAAGCCCAAATCAAAACCGATATGGAAATGTGTTTTGAACTTTTTCCTCGTCTTAAAGAGCGCCTTTCTCAGATGGCAGGGACCTTGTCGGGCGGAGAGCAACAGATGCTGGCGATCAGCCGTGCCCTGATGTGCAAACCCAAGATGTTACTATTAGACGAACCCTCTCTGGGCTTGGCCCCGTTAGTCGTCGCGCAGATTTTTGAAATCATTAAAAAACTGAACAAAGAAGGCATGACGATTCTTCTGGTGGAACAAAATGCCCGCATGGCTCTTAAGATTTCTCATCGCGCCTATGTTTTAGAGACGGGTCGCATTGTCATGCAGGATTCCGCCGAAAGTCTTTTAAATAATGATGAGGTCCGTAAGTCATATCTTGGAATCTAAGATGCTGAGACGACCGGCGGGAAATATACCTTGAAGGTCGTTCCCTGATTCACGGCGAATTCATAGTCCCAATGATACAGATCACAAATTGTTTTGATCCAGGCCAAACCCAAACCAATACCTTTTTGAGCTGACGTAGCTGTTGCACTTCTATTAAACGGAGAACCAATTCGATTTAAAACTTCGGAGGGAATTCCAGTTCCAAAATCTCTGATCACTATTTTATTATTATCGCAAGAGATCTCGACATCACCTTGAGAATACTTCAAGGCATTGCCAAGAACATTGTTTAAAAGTTGCTCCAAATGCAGAGGATTACAAAGAACTTGGAAGTCATTTGTTTTCACTGATTTGATACGATCTCCATAGATCTTCTTGAGATTGTTAAATACGGGAATCAAAATACTTTCAATATTAACGACGTAAAGATTTCCTGGGATTCTTTGGCTAGTGAGCTCCGCCCAATCCAAGAAGTTAGAAACCGTTTGAGAGATTTTATCAATATTCGCTTGCACGTCTCTGACTGAATGCTCGTCCACTTTATAATGATCAGAGATAATTTCAAAGTCTCTGTTGACGATGGTCAGTGGCGTTTTAAGCTCATGTGCCATTTGAAATGTCCATGACTTCATGAATTTTCGACTGACATTAATCTTGTCCACCATGTCGTTAAGTACTCGCATTAAGTGAGAGAACTCGTCCTGTCGTTGAGACAAAGCTCCTTTTCCAAACCGAGAAAGCGCCACTGGCACAAGCGGAAGTTCCGCGTTGGACTCCAGGGCTTTGGTCACTTGGTTCAGATATTGGGCCAGCATCCGTATTGGAGAAAAGAGATATGCCGACAAAAACCACGTCAAAATAAGAATCACACTCAGAATTCCCGAGATCGCAGCCAGGGTCCGATTATTGACATAGGTCAGGGAAATAAAACTAGCATCCACGATGACACCCACTTGCAAAGTGCGAGTCGGAAACCGCGGCAGATTCAAATTGAGGACTCGAATAAAATGTTTGTCCGTACTCAGAGTCACCCACTTGGGATCACGAGGGATTTCCAGTTCCAATAAAGAGATATTCTGGGTCTCAAAAAGAATATCACCTTCTTTATTCCGAACCACGAAGAACTTGCCTAAACGATCCGGTCCCAGCTCTTCAGAAATGATTTGATCCGCTTCTTCATCATCATAAGTCTTAAGTTCGGAAAGTTTCGATTCGATGATGGAGGTTGCAGTTTGCCTAATCTGATCATCTAAAAAAGACAAACGTTCAGTTCTAAAATACGTCAAAAGAATACCTGCAACCGTCAACGTCGATGTCACCAAAACCAGCAAAGAAATGAAGAAAAATTTACGCCTCAAGCCAGTACCCCACGTTGCGCATATTCTTTATAGCCACATTCGCTGAGTGAGACTCTAACTTCCGACGCAAATTATTTATCGTCGCCTCGACCACCTTCGATTCAATTTCATTTGAAGACTGCCAGATCTGCAACAGAAGAAGATCCCTAGGAAAAATCTTCCCTGGATTAGAGCAAAACATATAAAGAAGTTGAAACTCTTTCTGTGACAAAGGCAAAAAGCCACCATCGAAAACCTTGGCGGAACGATCTTCGCTATTGAGAGTCAAATTCCCGATCTGCAGGTGAGATCGCTCGTCATAAAGACTCTTGCGTCGTACCAAGGCGTTAATGCGAGCCATAAGCTCAACGGCTGAAAATGGTTTGGCTAAATAGTCGTCAGCACCGGCATCCAACGCCCGGGCTTTTTCAGAGGCCGTATCAACCGCCGATACAATCATCAATCGTGAATCCGCAAAAGTGCTTTTGAGATCCGGTATAAGATCAATTGAATCCACTCCGTGAAGAATACGATCCAAAATGATCACATGGGGATAAAACACTTTGCTCTTCAGAATTTGGCGTAACCCCTCAACGGAGGTCGTGGTTTTGACAGTATGTCCGTCGGACTCTGCCAAGATCTCAATTTTCTTCAGAATTTCTAGTTCATCTTCGACAATGAGAATCTTCATGCCAGTTTAAGATGGCATCTCCTCAGCAAAAAAGAAATCTCAATTTTAGATTGAATCCAAGTTAAAAGAATTTTTATCTTGGACAGTTGCTGCTTTATGACACGAAAGTATGCTTGAGGGTACTCAGTTTGGATTTACTGAACTAAAAAAGGAGACTACATGCGTTTCTCAGCGGTTTTACTCGTGGCATTGATGGTTACAGGACAGGCTTCATTTGCTGGTGGCAAATCAGAGGCGAAAAAATTCCATAAAATGTGCCGAGAAGAAAATCCCGGAGCTTCTAAAGCACTTATTAAAAAGTGCGTGAAAGACAAAGTTAAAGAAGCAAAAGCGAAATAATAAATAACCTCCAGTACTGGCATAAAAACTCGACGTATTCTGCCAGAATTGGAATTTTTGAGCTCCGCTATCTTTCGAGATAGGGAGCTTTTTTCTTTTTAGGACATCTTTTGTAAAAGAACTTCGAATTCAGTTCCGTGGCCCTCTTTGATAGGGCTTCGCACTGACACTTTGCCGTCGTGAGCCTCAACAACCGCTTTCACGAAGGTCAACCCCAAGCCCATACCATACTCGGAGCGGCTCTTATCGCTTCGATATAGCTTTTGCCAGATCATCGCCTGCTCGTCGGGAGAAATGCCCGGACCCGTGTCGGTTACTCTTAGGATCACATTTTCAGTTTGATTGATAGTCTCAATAGTCACTTCACCACCTGATGGAGTGTATTTATGAGCATTATCTAAAAGGTTCGCAATCACTCGACTGATCAATCGCGCATCCACCAGGGCCCAATCATGACTGTCGAGCTTCTGAATCACGCGAATGTCTTTTTCCTCGAAAGCCATTTCATAAAGGCTCATGATTTCTCGCACGAGATCACTGATGTATTTCTTTTCAAGCTTTAACTTTTTACTGCGGTTTTCAGCTTCCGTGATGTCTGTCAAAAGCTGCAAAAAGTTAAGAATCTTGTCTGAATTTTCATAACAACTTTGTAGCGCCTCACGGTAGGTCTCCACATCCCCCTCATTCTGCAAGGCCAACTCTGCTCTTCCCCGCAAACGCGTCACCGGAGTTCTAATATCATGGGCCAGATGGTCAAAGGCTTCTTTTAAACCACTGACGAGCCCCTCGATTTTATCGAGCATTTTATTGCAGAGAACTTTAAGCTCTTCCAACTCATCGTCGTTGCTACCCACAGGAACCCGGGTCGACAAAGATCCACTTTCGATTTTCTTCATCGAAGTAATCAATTCCCGAACTGGACTGAGTGTTTTATTCGAAAGAAAAAGACCTCCTAAAAATCCAATCAGCGCCACGGGCAAAAGCAGCCACCAAAAAATCTTTTGCAGATTTCGCAACTGAAGACCCAAGCCCTCGGTACTTTTAGCTACGACAAGACGATTTCCATCTTTCAAGGTTCTTCCTAAGAAGACCACGGAATCAGCTCCGCCCAGCTCTGGAAGAACAAAATCAAAACTGTGAGCTCGTTGGGAAAGAATCTCTGCCTTCACTGAATCAAAATCAGCCTTAAACGCCGGAAACGGTTCGTGAAGAAATAAAAGATCGCCTCGAGGAGACAGAACTCCCACCAACAGGGAGGCATCTCGATCATAGTTCGGAACATACATAAAGTACTCGCGGAACTCTTTAAGACCACGAATCTCAATGCGGTTCTGGTACTCCTCCAGTTTTGCCTGAAGAACCAACCGCTCCTGGCTTTGGAGAGCATGACTGATTTGGAAATATAGAAAACTGAAGATGACCGTAGAGCTAAAAATCAGCACCAAAGAGTACGCGAGGGTCAATTTGGTGCTGATTCGGAAAAGCGTCGGCTTAAGACGACTTAAGAACATATCCTACACCTCTAACCGTATAAATGAGGCGTGTAGGGAAATCTTTTTCTAACTTGTTTCGTAAACGACATACTAATACGTCTACCACATTCGTCTGAGGATCGAAATCATAATTCCACACCTCTTTAAGAATGGTCTGTTTACCGATGATCTTGTTGGGATTGCTCATGAAAAGATCCAAAAGAACGAACTCACGCTCTTGAAGGTCCAACTTGCGACCCGCCCGAACCACATCACGATTCAACCGGTTGAGTTTCAGATCCTGAAACACCAACTGAGTCACTTCGGAGGCCTTTTGTGCCCGCTTGAGCAGATTCTTTACGCGAATCTGCAGCTCTGCCATGGCAAACGGCTTCGTCAAATAGTCATCTCCGCCCATGCTAAGACCTTTTAGACGGTCATCCAGCTCGCGCAGAGCACTCAAAATTAAGATAGGCGTATTGATCTCTTTTTCACGCAGAGATTTAGCGAAGGTATAGCCGTCCATCTCTGGGAGCATCAAATCTAGAACGATAATATCGTAATGATTTGCTAACGCCCTCTCATAGGCACGACGACCATTGGATTCTACTTCAACCTCACCCTCGAGTTCCCCTAGCCCTTGTTTAACGATCGTTGCAATTTCGTTATCGTCTTCAACTACCAAGCATCTCATTTGGAGTCACCTTTGTTACGTACGTGTTATTTGTGAGGCTAGGATATATCAGATTTGTTTCTAAACAAAAGTAGCAATTTTCATGTTTATAGGGAATTCCCTCATTATTGCAGACATTTAATCGACTGCCCCCCAGGCATTGCAAAGATGAAACCCAAAACCCCAGTAATCAGACTTGCCAGAAATAAAAAAACAGGCTCCTGGTCAGGGAGCCTGTGACATGGTCTATAGGTCTAGTTTAGCGAAAATTATCTCTTAAGTTGGATAACCTCGTTCAAAAGTTCATCTGTCGTCGTGATCGTCTTCGCGTTGGCTTGGAAACCACGTTGATTTTGAATCATGTTTACGAACTCCGTTGCCAAGTCGACAGTAGATCTCTCCAAGGACTTCGCGAACAACTTTCCGCGTCCAGCAGCGCCAGGTCCACCCAAAGAAGCCGTTCCTGAGTCACGAGATTCCTTCAAACGGTTGTTACCAACCTTGAAAAGAGCTTCTGGATTTTCGAACTTCGCCAGAGCGATCTGGGCAAGGTCCGCAGCTTGTCCATTAGAGTAAACTGCCGTCAACACACCTTCGTCATTGAATGACAATCCAGTGATTGTTCCCGCGGCAGCACCGTCTTGATGCCAAGAGATCAAATCTGAGTTCTTACCGTACTGCTTCGTACCGTCAAGTCCCTTACCGCCGTCTTTAATGGCATCACCAAAGTTCAACTTCACTTGTTGATCTTGAAGAGCACCACCTTTGAAGTTGAAGTTGGTCTCTGTCGTCTCTTGGCTATCCAATTTTCCATCAACTGTGAACTTCAACTTACCAGCACAAACTTGAGAAAGTCCGCCTTCTGTACCACCACTAATCTCTTTACCATCAACAAGACCTTTGAATTCCCACTCACGGTCTGCTGATTTATTGAAGAAGAAGCTTACCAAGTGTTTATTACCTTGAGAATCGTACATCTCAACGCCTGTAGAGTAATGAGAAGTGGAATATGGATCCTTGATATCAAATTTCTTAGTCGCTTCCATGCGCGAGTCTAAGTTCAAATCAAGTTTCAATTCTTTCGTTGCTTTTGCAGGAATCAAGGCGCGAGGGAATTTGATATCTGTCATTTTATTAACGATATTGCCTTTTTCATCCGTCGCGAAACCTTGAACTTTTTGATTGTCGTTAGTTACCAAGTAACCTTCACGATCAAAGTGGAAAGATCCATCACGAGTGTAAGACTCGCCATCAGAACCTTTTACTTTGAAGTAACCATCACCAGAAATCGCCAAGTCAGTGACTTTTTCTGTGGCATCGATATTACCTTGAGTCAGAATGGGGTTTACGGCACCGATCTTCACACCGCGACCAATTTGGTTACCACCAAGAATACCTTTTAAGTTTTTGGAAATGATGTCTTGGAATTCCGCGCGGCTCGCTTTAAAACCGACGGTGTTCGCGTTGGCGATGTTGTCCCCGATAACACCCAAAGCCTCGCCTTGAGCAGTCATACCAGACACACCTGTGTAAAGAGATGAAAGAATACCCATGTGACCTCCATGTCGTTGGCGTCTTCAATCGGAATCCGCCGTTTGGAGGGCCTCCTCTGCGAGGACCAGCCCTAATATTAATTTTTTAACCCAGTCGCTGCCAGTTCAGTGTCCGCGCCACCGGCGCTCCCACATCCTCGGCTGCCGCCGTTGCGTTACAGAACCACTGTCGAATCGATGTTGGTGAATACGTTTTCTTTAAGCGCATTCTTGTCCATCACCGTCACAACCGTGTTGTTCTTCACGCTGACGATCAGTGCGGAGTCATTCATTAACACTAATGAATCCTTCGAACCCTTCGCCGCCGCTCTCGAAATGGCGTCTGAGAGTTTTGAGATGTCCTCAGGGCTATAACTTATTCCCCGAGTTCTCATACGCTCAATCGCGTGATTCGAGAACTTCACCCCTTCCGCAGCCTTGGCAAGGCCTTGAGGAGCGATCTGTCCAACATTCTGAGGCTTCATGCCTCCGACGTTATTCAGAGTCTCCTTGAAGGAGGGTCCCGTGCCCAGATCCGGTTGTTTGACCTTCCCTGGTTGCTGCGGAACGAGTTGATCTAGAGTCTGTATCTTCTTTAAGTCCACCATTATTTCGCCGTCTCCTTAGCGATTCTTTCCATCATGTCCCGGGATAATCCCACCGTGTTCATGATATTAGATTTTGCTCCAGGAGCGGGAGTTGGTGAAGTCTTTTGTGACTCTACATTTCCCTCTTTTCCAGTTTGTCCTGTGGCATCATCCTTTTTCAAGTCTAGGTTTGTAACATCATTTACTTTCTGGTCGTTACTCATAAGACGAGGGTCTGTAATCTTCTTCACGTCAGAGAATCGAATCGCTTGCGTTCCTACGTGCAGAACAGGTCCCTCACCAGAATAACTCACTCCTGTGATCACACCATCGAAGTCTGTTTTAATCCCGATCTTCTTACCGTCAGAACCTTTTGCCTCTGCGATAAATTGATATTCTCCCGGAGCTGCTTTCATCGCCTTTTCATCTTCACCATTCCAAGTCAGCTTGTTTTCACCCTGCTTGAGACCTTTGAGATTGTAAGTACGAACAATGTTTCCTTCCGCATCACGCACTTTCACTGACACCTCACTTGCTGCCATCGGCAACGTGAATTTAAAGTCGTGATCTTTGTCATTCACGCCACGAATCACCTTCGAAGAATCCCCCGCCACAGCTTTGCCGATCAGATTCAGTGCTTGAAAATTCTCTGATGGCTTTTGGCCATTCTTCAACTCTTCAAGTGTTCTGTTCATGTTCTGCATCTGCTCAAGTGATGAGAAGTTCGCAAGCTGTGCGGCCATCTCATGACTCTTCATGGGATTTGTCGGATCTTGATTTTTCATTTGCGTAAGCATCAACTTAAAAAATGCGTCTTTGTCCAAATTTGGATTTCCCGTAGCGCGCACTTTTTTTGAAGGATCTGTCCAGTTCGCATCGACAATTTTATTAAGAACTTCGCCGACGTTTTCTCCGCCGACTTTATCTTTATCCAGAGCACTGACATTGGATGGACCTGCATTCTCCGCTTTCGTTTGCGTCGCACCGAATGCATTGACTCCTAATTTCGTACTCATCATTGTCATATCGACTCCTTCTTGCGCCTTAAGCTACCAAATTTATTCCGCTGCCTTTACCATCCACACTGCGTGCGCCCGCTTTACTTGCGGTCTCAATGGGCTGCAAAGGGTCTCGACGAGGATTTCCATAACCTTTGAGATTCGGCATCTCCGTGAAAGACTCTCGACGTCCTTGAGAACCAAAGTTTTCATTAAACTGGTTCCAAAATTGACGAGCTTGGTCTCTCTGGTTCTGACCGTTCATATTGGTCTGGTTTTGTGTCGCCGTATCCGCAGACGTTGAGTTCACAACATCCACCTTTACATTTTCCATCGAGAGCTTGTGAGCAGCAAGACTGGTTTTCAGTTCAGCTAGACTAGACTCAATCGTCTTTTTAGCCTCCTGAGTATCCGCAGACATCTGCAAGTTCACTTTGCCGTCTTGAAGCATCACTTTGAGGTGAATAGTTCCCATGCCCTCAGGGGTCATTTGAACCTTCATCTCGCCGCCACCCTTTTTAATCAAGTATTGAGCTTGATTCATGAGCTGCTTCACAGCGGCCTCATTCTCTCCCGGATTTGCAGGCGCCGTGGGTGCTGAAGCCGTCAGAGGCATTGCCGCATCCATCTTCAAGGCGTCGCCTTTAATCGGCGCACCATGAACGCCTTCAAGGCCTGTGAGACTGCTCTTGAAGTCCGTTGCTTTTTCCGTGAGTTTTCCCAAAATCTCTTTTTCAGAAGTCATGCCTTTTTGCATGAACTGCTGCGAGTTCTGCTGCATCAAAGACTGCCCTTGAGATTGATTCTGGAAAAAGGCCTCGGGAGTGACTTTACTTTGCACTTGAGGATGTGCCCCCTGCAATGCCGTCACTGGCTTTTCCATTTTCGGTGTCTGGATAGCTTGCTGAAATTCCTCCATCAAAGCAGGGGCCTCTTCTTGAGGGCCCTCTTGGCCAGCTCGTGAAGCGGCGGCTTGTTTCGCCGCCAAAGCCGCTAAGAGTGCCGGAGACATAGTCTCTGCCATCTGACCCTTTAAATGAGGCGGAAGCTCTTCCAACTTGGCACCTGGAGCCTGAGGCTGCGAAGTCATCTCAGAAGACATTTCCATCTCAGGAGCATCCATCGGAATTTCCTCTTGAGGTAATGCCTCCGCAAATGAACCTTCATCCATCATCATTCTTTGCGCCAAAGAATCTTGCAAAGAAGGCATCGAAGTTGGTACTGCTTTGGGCTCTTGATTCATCCAGAACTTTTGCGTTACACGATCTACCGACGCACTCAAAGTATTTTGTTTTCCTTGAGCCGCGGCAATTCGCGCCTGCATATTCTGTTGAGACATTCCAGCTCCACCAAATGTCATCTCTGACACGGGCTTGGCTTGCGGTTGTTGCTGAGGCATCTGATTGAGTTGCATGAGCAACGCCGCATACATCGCACGAGCTTTGTCTGCGTCTGCATCATCCAATCCCAATTGATCAATCACAGCATCCGCTGTCACTTCGGGGGATTGTGCGAGTTGGTTTTCATCCAGCTGGGCCATCGCCTCCACAAGTCGTGTGGGGGATATTTCGAATTCACTCTCGAATGAGTCCATGAACTCCTGTATTGCCTGCTGTCGAACCGTCGCCTTCTTGGTTATCTTCCCTTCCGGTTTGACGACCTCTGTTTCCGTCTTCCTTGCCTCTGATCTTTCGGGCTTTTCTTCTTTCGCCCTCATCTCTTTCGGCAGCGACTCTTTCATTTCTTTCGGGCTTTTCGAAACTCTATCTTCGAGAGCCTTTCCGAACGAAGAATCGGAGTCGGAACCTTTGAAACCCTTCTCTGCCGCTCTGTCCGGCGAGGATTTCAAATCGGTCGCTCCCACCATTGGGGGGCCGACTGCGATATTTTGTAACAAACCTTCCTCCTTGAAACTATCCGCGCCTTCCTGGCGCAGTCAGTTAGTGAGACGCTGGAGAGCGTCGTTTATAACCTGCAAACATCTCCGATAAGATTTGAGCCTTTTCGGGTTTTAATAAATTCATGATATCAGCAGCATTCTTCTTTTTCATACGTCCAAGTATTTCAACTGCCAAATCCTCGTCCATTGTCTCAAAGACTTTAGCCGCTTGTGGAGGCTTCATATTGGAGTACATCTGTACCAAGGTATCGACTTTCTGGTCGTCGGCCTTGACTCGGTCCTCCAGCATGTTGGAAATCTTTCCTCGCATCTCTTCCAGTTCTTTCAATCTCTTTTCAAGTTCTACTCTTTGAACCTGAAGTTCACTTTCCATGCGATTGAGTTCTTCTTCACGCGCATCAAGTTCTTTTTTTCGATCATTCAACTTTTGCAGATGATCAATTTCAGCGGTGCTCATAGATGCGCTAGCAGACTCGGGGACAGCGACGTCGGTTTTTCCATTCGCCACAGGAGCAACGGGGGCCGGAGCCGCCGGTCCTTGCGCCACCGCTTCTCCCGTCATCTGAATTTCCACTCGCTTAATGAGACTCTCCACCTGTTCGTGGTTCTGAAAACCCCAGATCGCAACCATAAAACCAAAAAAGGAAACGCCCACCATTTTCCAGGGAACAGAGGATCTCTTTTTCTTTTTTGGACTCCCCATCTTCATGCGACGACGGATTTGTTGTTCAACATCTTCAGATGCCAAATCCAGATGCAGGCGTGTAGGAGCGGGTTTCTTCTGAAACTTAACGCCACTTTGCTGATCTGCGACCTTGCGTGCATTTTTGAAGAATTGATCGTATCCGCTTTTCATCCTTAAGATTCCTTCACTGCTTTAAAGCGCAGGATGCTTTGTTCATCCATCTCTTTTTGGTCTTGAGCGAGTCTTTCATGTCGATACTCTTCGAACTTGTTTTCTCGCATCTTCTCCATAATTTTATATTCCTGAGCGGCTTGTCGCAAAACCTCTCTCTTGGACTCGACCAATTTTTCTATTTCTTGAATTTTTTGCTTTTGCTTGTGGATAAGGATTTCCTGGCCCTTGAGAAACTCATGGATCTGGGTTAGGGCTGGACCTTGGGCCCCTCCCTGAGATGACAAAGCCCCAGCCTGAGTGTGAGCCCCCGTTTTCTGCTGCAACATCTGCTCAAGGCGAGCATTTTCCTCATTCAGCAGCATCATGGCTTCTTGAAAGTCTTTTTGGGCCAAGTTTTCTTTGATCTTGCGATGTTCAAGTACTTTTTGCAGCGGAAATTTAAACTTCATGTAAGCTACTCCAGTTCCGGGCCTCCGGCCCTACCCACTGTGCGCCAGACGCTTTAAGCGTTGACAAGGATCTGCTGCATTTGCCGGATCGTTTGAGTAAAATTCGTCGGATCTTCGACTCTTTGCTTAAGGAAGTCATTCACTCCATCGATGACTTTCACCGCCTTATCAATCTTGGGGTTTGATCCCGGCTTATAAGCCCCGATATTGATCAGATCTTCGGCATCTTTATAAATTGCCAAGGTTTCTCTTAACTTCTGCGCTAACTTCACATGCTCTGGTGACGAAACGGCGCGCATCACTCGACTTGCACTTTGCATAATATCAATAGCCGGGAAATGTCCTTTTTGTGCCAACGCACGACTTAAAACAATGTGCCCATCAACGATAGAACGAACGGAATCCCCGATGGGATCATTCATATCGTCCCCTTCAACCAGCGTTGTATAGAATCCCGTGATACTGCCTTCCCCTTCGAAGGAGCCGGCTCTTTCTAACAACTTTGGCAAGGTCGCAAAAACACTGGGGGTGTAACCTTTTTGGGACGGTGGCTCCCCGGTACTGAGGCCGATTTCCCGTTGGGCCATCGCAAAACGAGTCACCGAATCCATCATCAGAAGAACATTCTTCCCTTGGGAACAAAAATACTCTGCCAAAGCGGTAGCCACGTAAGCTCCGCGCATACGCAAGAGAGGACTTTGGTCACTCGTCACACAAACCACCACCGAACGGGCCATGCCCTCCGGTCCTAAATCATGCTCGATAAATTCTCGAACCTCACGTCCCCGTTCACCGATCATGGCAATAACGTTGACATCGGCATTGGTATTCCGAGCCATCATCCCCAAAAGAACAGACTTACCAACTCCAGAACCCGCCATAATGGCGACACGCTGACCTAGACCTGCGGTTAATGCTCCGTTAATAGCGCGAATCCCTAAATCAATAGGTTCGCGAATGGGTCTTCGCTCTAAAGGATTTCGAACTTCACTGTACAGTGGGACTTCACGGAAATTCTCGACTTCGCCCTTATCATCCAGGGGACGACCCAAACCGTCCACCACGCGCCCTAAAAGCTCTTCGCCGGCGCGAACCGTGGCAATTTGACGAGCCAAAACAATCTTTGAGCCCAAAGCCACGCCTCTCATGTCATTGAGAGCCATCATCAAAACATGTTTGTCTTTAAATCCAACGACTTCAGCTAAGAAAGACTTATCCATTCCGCTGGGAATGATTTGCACGATACTTCCGACACTGGCTCCGGGCAAATACCCTTTGATCAACATACCATTGACCTCAGTGACCTTGCCACTATCCTTGGTCAAGTGGATGCTGCTGACCACTTCAGAATATTTCTCCAGATTCAGCTCTAGCTCGTTCATCAGCCGGCAATCCTGTCTTTTACTTTAGGCATGTTTTCAGAAAGCACTGTCCAAAGCTGTTCAATACGTTGTTCTAAGCGAGAGTCGACTTCACCGTAGTTCGTTTCGACGATACAACCGCCATCGGCCACTTCGGGACTGGGTTCAAAACGAATGCGCTTGATGAATTCAAACTCACGACCCGTTTCTTTCTTAAGCTCTTCCAAAAATTCAAACTGACCTTGAGAAACTCGCACGGTGATATTTTCTTCGTCCTGCGAAAGACTGACGGCATCACGAAGGATTTGCACCATCGCTTCATTGTTGTTGTGCAGTTCGGTCTTTGCCAAACGCGCCGCCATCTGAAAGGTCAATTTAATAAGATGGGATTCATTGAACGAAGCCATCTCTTTTTTCATCTCTTTGATAGCATTTAAAAGCGCATCCATGGATTCCATGCGCTCGGCAATCTCGGCGGAGACCTTTTCGAAAGCCTCTTTACGACCCTCTTCAAGTCCCAGTCGATAGGCCTCTTGATAAGCGCCTTCTTGGATCTCTTTGAGTTTTTCTAAGGCGGCCGCTTCAACCTTTTCTTCTTCACTGACTTTTTCAACTTGATCGATACCCGTTTGAACCCGAACCGCATCGTTCATACGGAAATCGGAACCCTTACCTTTTTCCGCCAGGTAATTCAATGCCTGCTCGGGAGTGCCCAGATCAAAACGGGCCGGAACGAACTCCAGCACGGTTTTTTCTGCCAGCTCCTTGGGAAGGACCGATTTTGAAACGCGGTTTGTATTCGGCTTCAAATTAGACCATGGCATCTTCTGAACCACCTCTTGCAATCAAGATTTTTCCTTCCGCTTCGAGTCGTCGCGCAACGTTGACGATCTCTTGCTGCGCTTGTTCTACGTCGGACAAACGAGAAGGTCCCATGTTCGACAAATCTTCACGCAGCATATCGGCCGCACGCTGAGAAATATTCTTGAGGATTTTTCCACGAATATCTTCGCTGGCAGTTTTGAGGGCCAACAAAAGTTTTTCGTTGGGAACTTCTTTGAGAAGAGCCTGAATACCACGGTCGTCGATTTTGACGATATCGTCGAAAACGAACATCAACTTGCGAATTTCTTCCGCCAAAAGAGGATCTTTCTCTTCCAAGCGAGACATAATCGCCGTTTCCGTGTTCTTGTCCATAACGTTGAGCATCTCGGCCACCGGCTGAACACCGCCCAATGCGGCTTGTTCGACCGTTGCCGTATTTGAGAGCTGATTTTTCATCACGCGGTCAATCTCCGCAATCAACTCAGGGTCGACGTGTTCAAGGTTGGCCATACGAAGCACCACCTCAGCTTGCAAAGCCTCGGGAAGACGTTTCAAAACCTCGCCCTTTTTTTCAGGTTCTAAGTGCGCTAAAATCACGGCCACGGTCTGCGGATGTTCGTTCACTAGGAACGTTGCCAAGGATTTCGCATCGACCATCTCTAAAGACTCCAAAGAGCGTGAGCCCCCCGAAGTGATGTTCAAACCCCCGAGGATACCACGCGCTCGCTCTTCTCCCAAAGCATCGACGATCGTGTCTTTGGCAGAAATACTTTCTGAGAAGATATAGTCTTCTGTTTCAGAGATCATTTCATAGTATTCTTCTAAAACGCGTTTGGTGACATGAACCGGAACAACACGTAATTTGCTCATCTGATTAATCAGCTTGCGAATGTCGGCGTCGTCCATGTGGCGAAGAAGGACTTTCACCGCATCTCGTCCCAGATAATTGATAAGGATTGCGGCCTTATCAAAACCTTTCAAATGTTCATACTCAATATTTTCGGCCTTATGAAGTTTCATTAGCCATCCTTCCTAACAAGCCACATACCAAAGGCATTGGCTGCTTTCTCTTCATCTCGAGACATCGTCGCCATAATACGATCTTTAAGAAGTTCGCTTTCGGCTTTTTCAGGATCAATAGATTCTTGCAGCACGGGAAGAGCCGTCGACATACCAGGCAATGTGCTATCGACAGACTGCAGCTCTTCAAGCTCCTCAATGGTTCTAGGTAACATCTCCTCAACAGAGTCTTGGAAGCTGTCAGTAATCCACTGCATGAAGGGACGAACCACGATAAAGAAGAACAAGGCCAAGCTGAAACCCAAAAGCGCCCACTTGAACAAGGCATGGATCAACTTTTTACGCTCTAACGTCGTCAAGATCTTTTCAGCTTCCGAGAAGTCCTCTGGCTGAAACTGGATATTTTCAATACGAACACTGTCGCCTCGAGCCGTATTATAGCCGATCGCATTTTTTACCAGATCTTCGTATTTTTTCAGTTCTTCGGCAGAACGCGGCTGCCATTTGGTTTCCGTCGTACCGTCTTCTTTGGTCACGGTCGTGCTAAATCCATCAACCACCACAGCAACACTGACACGCTCTAAAGCACCCGCCGCTTCGCGAATGTTGCGAACTGTTTTAGGAACATCATAATTTGTGGTCTTAATTTCCTTTTTAACATCCTGACGGAAACCCACAGTTCCTTGATCTTCTGCTCCAGGTAAATTGGATCGGCTTCCCGGAACGCCCGATGGATTGGTGCGTGAACCATCCAAAGATTCCTCTTCGGATTGCTGAGAGCGAATGGCCGTTTTATCAGGATCCACAGACTCTTCCACAGAAGAAATCACGCGGTGATTCAAGGTGGCATCCACCTTCGCCACCACTTTGGCATGTCCCACGACCTTGGCAAGGATATCTTCAATACGATCTTTTAAATCATTTTCAATTTTTGCTTTAAGATCCAAGAGCTCATTAGAGCCACCGGTCGTCCCATCGGACTGACGGGTCAAAACTTTTCCACGTTCATCAAGAACTGTCACCTTGTCGGCATCCAAACCTTCAACGGCATTGGCAACAAGGTAGCGAATACCACGAATCTGCTCAGGAGCTAGTTCTTTTCCTTGGTGTAGCTCGACAACGACAGAAGCCGAAGCTTGCCCGCCCTCCTCCAGGAAGGTCTTCTTATTCGGCAACGCCAAAATCACCTTTGACTGCTTCACCGCCGTCAAAGTGTTAATCGCTCTCATCAACTCCCCTTGCAAGGCTCGTTGATAGTTGATTTTTTGTGCGTATGAGTTCATTCCGAAATCTTGCTTATCAAAGATTTCCAAACCGATGGAGCCCATCTTAGGCGAACCGATTTCTGACATCAAAGTCATTTGCGTCGAATGCAACAACTCTTTGGGGATTGCGATCGTCTGACCGCCATCGCGCAACTGGAAAGGGATGTTCTTTTCGTTCAGTTTCGCCACCATCGTCGAAACTTGTTCCGTCGGAATGTTCGTAAAGAGTGGAACATAGTCCTTCCCGGATGCCATGAAGAGCATGGTCAAAATCGCGATGGCCGCGATAACGGTAACTGCAACGACCGAAAGTCTTTTGGTTGGCCCCAAGTTTTTAAAGAACTCACGAAATTGGATGACCAATCCACCGAAAATTTTGTTCAAGGTAACCCCTCCGACCTAAAAAACTAAACCTGCATCTTCATGACTTCTTGGTACGCATCAATAATCTTGTTGCGCACTTGCACCATCACCTTCAAGGCGATGTCTGCTTTTTCTGCCGCGATCATAACATCCGCGACATTATCCGTTTTTCCGGTTGCGAGATTCTGCATGGCTTTGTCTGAAGCCTTCTGCATTTCATTCACGCTCCCAACGGCCTCTTTTAGGGTGTCGGCGAAGCTCTTACCAGTACCTGCTGTGGAACTCGATGATGAAGGGCTCTCGATGCTTAACGACTTGGAATCACGAGTGATCCCTGTGTCGAGAAACCTATTCGCATTTGATACAGTAAAACCCTCCATGGCTTCACCTTCTCCTTATAAAAATTGTAATATAACTAAACTCAAAAAGTCCTTAAAAATTGCCCAGGTCCAGGAACTATCTGCCTATCTCCAAAGCCGAAAGCGCCATATCCTTGGATGCCTGCAAAGCCGTGACATTGGCCTCATAGGAGCGAGAGGCCTGTATCATATTGGTCATCTCTTCCATGAGGTTGATATTGGGATAAGCCACATAGCCATCCGCATTCGCATCAGGATGATCCGGTTCATACTTCAACAAAGGAGCTTTTCTGTCTGAAATCACATCTGTGACCTGGACTCGCTGGAAGTTCCCCGCGGGATCTGAGGAGGTGATAATCTCCCCAAAGTTCTTCGCGTCTGGCATGGCCTCAAAAACCACGTCCTTACGGCGATAAGGGCCGCCCTCCGGAGTCTGAGTCGTATTGATGTTGGCAATATTGCTGGCAATGGTATTCATGCGCATTCTTTGCGCCGCCATACCACTGCTGCTGACTCTCATCCCGGTCAAAAAATCAGCCATCTATTACCGCCCTTCAGTCGCAGCATACTTCAAGGCTGCCATCTTCTTATTAATCAACTGCAAGGCCGCTTTATACATGATTGCGTTCTCAGACAACGCTGACATCTCTTTTTCCACGTCCACGGTGTTACCGTCATTATTCACGGCCCCTTCGGGGTCTTCATAAATATCAGGACGAGTTTTCGTGACGGAGTTTCCACCCACCGCGAAGTGTTCCGGACTGCTGGTGCTTAATGAATTACCGCCATCCAAGTCGAGGGCTCTTTGCAAGGCCCCTTCAAAATCCATCTTCTTGGCGTGATACCCGGGGGTTTCCGCATTGGCGATGTTTGATGAAGTCACATTATGACGGAGCTGTCTCATCGACAGAGACGTGGCTAGAGCGCTGGTTGTTTTATCGAAAAGTCCGCTACTCATAAAACCCCTTCCTCCTTGTATTCATTAAGTTTATTTCTCAATGTTCTAATACTAATGCCTAACATCTGTGCCGCCCGGGTCCGGTTCTGGGCCGTCAACTCCAAGGTCTGTAAAATAAGACGCTTTTCCACCTCGGAAAGGGACATTCCTGGAGCAAAATCCAAGGCCATATCTTCAACAATAGCCTCAAATTGAATGGCTTCGGGTCCAATCAATGAAGATTTTGCAAGGACCACCGCTCTTTCCAGCACATTTTCAAGTTCTCGAATGTTGCCGGGCCAGTTCCAAGAATTCAGACGCTCGTAAGCTTCTGCCGTTAAACGCAGTCCACTCTTACCATGAATGATCTGGGCCACTTCCAGAATAAAACTCACGATGTTCTGAAAATCCAGAGCGCGATCTTCAAGACGAGGAACTTCCAAATGCACGACCGCCAACTTATAAAATAGATCTTGGCGAAACTGGTCTTGTTTGACCAACGCACGAATATCACGACGTGACGTTGAAATGAAACGAGGGCGCGAGCCATCCGTTCTTTCCACCAACTTCATCAAATCATTCTGCATGGTGACACTTGCACAATCGAGATCTTCAATCAAAAGGGTGCCGCCATCCACTTTAGAAAAGTCAAAGCCGCCGGCATTCTTGCAGTCCAAACAATACAGGCGCGGCGACCGGCTTTTTGTGTAGACGTAACGAGCCAAACTTGTTTTACCAACACCCGCCTCCCCGACGATCAACAGACTTGCTTGGGTCGCGGCCAATTGCATACTGAGTTGCTTTACCTCATGCATTTTTCTATCTTCGATATGTAAAGCATCAAAATCAAAGTACGACATCAAAACTCCTATTTGCCTTGCTCGTTCTCAGACATCGCTGGAATTCTCTTGATATATTTCTTATAACCATCGCGCCATTCAGAATTCTTCAGTTGCTCTTGGGCTAAATTCTTCCAAAAAGCGCTTTTTTCACCTTTAAAGTCATTCCATACTTCCGCTGCTTTTTGGATTTCGCCGCGCTTGAAGTAGATCTGACCTAACTTGTAACGAATGGAAGACAACGGACGACTGTCTTCGTATTTTTCAAGAAGGCGATCGTACGAGGCCGTCGCTTTTTCTTCCTGGCCTTTTTCCAAATAGATATCACCCATCATTTCCAAAGCTTTCGCATGAGTTGCGGCAGCGACTTTTCCAGAATCTTTGGACAACTGATCAACCATTTCCAACGCCTGAAGGGCTTCGGCGGAACGTCCCTGTTTTATCTGCAAGTCCGCTAATTTAAGATAAGGATCCGCCACGAGTGACGGCTGTCCCTTCCAGGTTCTTAAAAGTTCACCCAAATAGCGAATCGCGGATTCATGATCGCCCCGTTTTTCTAAAAGACGAACGGCAATATTCACTCTTTCGATTTGATCTTGTTCTTTGAGCTGCTCAGGTGTTTTGATATTTTTTAGATACTCATAGGCCTGATTATATTTGTGCTCCTGATTGAAAACGGAAGCCAAACGAAGATTCAATTCGCTTTCAGACGGACTTTGCTCGGTAATTTGGATTTCTTTTGCTTCTTGAGTTCCACGAATCGCGTAAGTGCGATTCAAAACATCTTTATAATATTTTTCAGCCTCAGCGGGGGCTCCACCCATCTCAAAAGCTCGGCCGATGTTATATTTCGTGTCCAGACGCTTGGAATTCTTCAACCAGGTATCAGCATATTGACTGTGTGTTTTTAGTGCACGAATGAAATTTCCGTCGTCCACTTCCGTTTGAAGTTTTTCATTAATATTGGCCACGATTCTATTTGTCAGCAAAGGCACATCCACAGAGGTCGGATGCTCCTTATAATATTTTGATAAAAGATCAATCGCCTTTTGGTGCTCGCTGCGGCTGCTGTAACCATCGGCCACCATGATTGTCGCAAACTGCTCCATATTAGGAAGATCTACTTTTTTTGCCAAAGACATGATTTCACTGACGGCGTTATTCACTTCTTTGGGTTTCATGCCCTTCATACGAGCGCTCAGAAGACGAAGACGGGCAATCACCGCACTTGGATTTTCACCATAACGGAAATAAGTTTCTAGATAGGCTCCCATCACGCGAGACTTGTCGGCGCCAAAAATCTCGAGGAGCTCTCCCAACCGAGTCATCGCAAAGGGAGCATGATTACTGCTTGGGAATCTCTTCACAAAGTCACGGTAGACATCCAAACTTTGGTTGTATTTCTTCATCCAAAATAAAGATTCGGCCTGATTGTAATAGGCATTCGGATACGAACCTTGCCCCTCTGGGTATTTCGTCAGGGCTTTTTGGTACTCTTCAACGGCCTTGGTATAATTTTTAGCACGAACCCAAACATCGCCACGGCGGAAAGCGGCTTCCACCTTCAAATCACGGTTCTTCGAATTCTTTTCAACCGCGTCGAACTGAGCTACCGCATCATCCCACTTGCTCAACTTCAAGAAAGCCAAACCACTTCCTAAACGGGCCAAGTCTTTGGAAACAGCATCACTGTCACCAAAGTTCTTATTTTCAATATGTTCGTTGAAAAGACGGAGCGCTCCTAAATAGTCTCCCTTTTCAAAAGACAGATATCCAATCTTGAGTGAGGTTCTTTCTGCCAAAGGGGACCGCGGATATTTTGCGACGGCATCTTTATATCTTTGAATAGCTTCATCATAGCTCTGGCTGCGTCCCTCATTTTGCCACAAAGCCAAATGCACATCCGCAGTCATATAATCAATGACTTCATTATATTCTGATTCAGGATATTTTTCTTTAAACCACTGCTGAGTCTTAAGGAAAACCGCATATCGCTGCTTTTCAAAGAGCGTCAAAAGCAAGCGCGCTTGTTTATTTTCCTCTGTCGACTTGGCGGAGATCTCGTAAAGCGTCGGAGTGACCTTCATTTTTTCCCAATACGTCACAGGCGTCTCTAACATCGGGAAGGGGATGTAGTAGTTGTCTTTTGCGCGGATCAAGGATTCTTCCTTGATTTCATAGTCCTTAATAGAAAAACGGCTGTACTCAGGATCGCCACCGTCAAAGATTCCTGACTTTACGACGTTCTCATTTTGTGCGACGGCCACGCCTTGATTGCCAATCGCCAAGGCGTCAGCCGTTGCCGGTTTTCTCTTCTTGTCAGTTTTTGTTTTAGCAATTTCTTTTGAAGACTTAGCAGGCAACTCCGTGGGAAGAGTTTCAACTTTTTTGGCTTCTACCACGGGCTTGCTGACCTTCTTCGCTTTAGCGTTGGGATTTAAGTAAAAATCCATGATCAAACGGGAAGGCTGGTCGGTCAGGTAGTCAAAGGTGTCGATATCCTCACCTGAAAGAGTAAACGAAACCACATGCTTCCCATCAGGTCCTTTGGGATCCACGGACACCAGAGTTACAAAATCACTTTTAAAGGAATTCAATGACTTAATTGTGGACTCATCCAAGGCCGGCACCGTCATTTCAACAACGGTCTGACCTTTCTTTTCAAGGCGTTTAACGTCATAGTCCCAGTTCTGCTGACCGAGAAGTTCCAAGTGAACGGTGTCCCCTTGAAAATTAATCACGCCATTGACCTTATTAGCCTCTGCTGAAGCTAGACCTAAGAACAGGCATCCTGCCATAATCACAAATCGCAAAGTGTTCACTCCTTGAACCCCTTCTTTTCCTTCTTTGTGCTGTTGCACATACGGTGCCAGCCCTTTCGAAGGTCCATTGGCAAATAAGTTCAAGATGGGCAAAAAGTTTCATAGAATTTCTGTCAGGCCTGACAAACTCATGACAGAGACTTTGGTCCTAATTCACATTGTCAGACTGAATTTTCCATCAAAAGATTCCGATAGATAGGCGTTATGAGAAACCACTTTGTTATCTGCATCATGAGTCTGCTTCTTGGAAGTTGTGTGTCGGTTCAATTCCCCGGCGGGAAATCTACGTCTGCAAAGGATGTGGAGTTCAAAGCCCCCGCTGCTCCCTTTAAGGAAATCACCACCTCCAAGGCCGATAAAACCTGGTTAAGTTCCCAAACGGGCAACACCATTTCTTTTTTCTCTGAATGCGGAAGCAGCAACGACCCCTCTCTTGCACAAATTGAAAATGAATCTTTGAGCGCCCTCAGCAATTTAGAAATCTTGAAATCTGAAGAGTTGACTTATAACTCCAGGGCCGCCCACCAAACGATCGCCCGGGGCAAAGTCGACGGTATTCCGGTGCAAATTTCTCTTTTAGTATTTAAGAAGAATGGCTGCAATTACACCCTCAGCTATGGTGGTGTTCAAGTGCAATTTTCCTCCGAAGAACCCACCTTTGAAGACTTTAAACGAAATTTTAAGGCTCCCTGATGAATAACCTTGGATTGCCCTTCACAGTTTTCTTAATGGAAACCCTTCACTTCGTCGGAGGCGTCGGCCTTTTGACTCGGGAGGTATTGAAGGAACTGAAGGGCCGTTTCTATTGGAAACTTTTGGTCGAACAAATCTTCCAAATTGGGGCTCGTTCTTTACCCCTCATTGTGATCACCGCTGTCAGCACGGGAATGGTGATGTCCTTGCAGTTTGGTCTGGGCTTAGAAAAGTTTGGCGGAAAGCTTTATGTCCCCAAACTACTTGCTGTCACGATCCTGCGAGAGATGGGGCCGGTTTTTACAAGTTTGATGTTGGCGGCCCGCGTGGGAGCTGGAATTGCCTCTGAAATCGGAAGTATGGTCGTCACCCAGCAAATTGATGCCATCCGCGCTCTAGGAACTTCGCCGATTAAAAAGATCGTCATTCCTCGTGTGATGGCTTGCTTGATCACTCTTCCCATTCTGGTTTCTATCGCCAATATCGTGGGAAACACCGGTGGCTTGATTATCGGAGCGACAGAGTTGAATCTCGATCCAAACTTCTATTTGCTCAAAGTCCTGACCACTTCTTCCATCAAAGACTACTTGTCTGGATTTGGAAAAACATTCTTCTTTGCTCTTTTTATCGCAATCCCCTCTTGCTATTTTGGTCTCACCGTTCAGAACGGCACCAAAGAAGTGGGCATTGCGACAACCAAGGCGGTGGTGGTGTCTTCCATTCTCATCCTCGTTGGTGACTTCTTCTTGTCGAAACTTTTTTGGATCGTGGAGAAGATGGTATGAGTGACGTAAAACAAGGTGTCATTGAAGTCGTTGATTTTCACAAATCGTTTGGCTCAAAAAAAGTCCACGAAGGTGTCAGCTTCTATGTTCGTAAAGGAGAATGTCTGGGCCTGATCGGAGGCTCTGGGACAGGCAAGAGTGTTCTTTTGCGTAGCCTTGTGGGATTAGAAAAGCCGGATAAGGGACAAATTCTTATTAACGGCGTCGACATCGCCCCCATGCGTGAACAAGAGTTGGTAGAAATCCGCAAAAAAGTGGCTTACGCCTTTCAAGGCGGAGCTTTGTTTGACTCTATGACCGTTTACGAAAACTTGGCTTATCCCCTTCGCGAACATTTTCAATATTCCGAACAAGAAATCGCGCAGAAAATTCACGCACAACTTTTGGAGTTTGGACTTCCCGGCTCTGAAAGTCTTTTTCCAGGAAATCTTTCCGGGGGAATGCAAAAACGCGTGGGTTTGGCTCGCGCCATGATGATGCATCCTGATGTCGTTTTATATGATGAGCCGACGGCGGGACTAGATCCCTATAACACCAAACGTATTCAAGAATCTATTCTATCACTCAAAGCTAAAGGTGTTACTTCTATTTTGGTCACTCATGACATGCCAACGGTGTATGCCGTCTGCGATAAGGTCGCCCTCCTGCAAAACCGCCGCATCAGTGAACAATATA
This sequence comes from Bdellovibrio sp., assembly GCF_047637665.1. NCBI lineage: Bacteria > Pseudomonadati > Bdellovibrionota > Bdellovibrionia > Bdellovibrionales > Pseudobdellovibrionaceae > Bdellovibrio > Bdellovibrio sp. Next base: position 92,816 of record NZ_JBLJBT010000044.1, read on the forward strand.
CCATCGACAAACTTAAACAGGTCCCCGAGGGACCCATGAGTCAGTTTATTAACGGAGAAAGTGCATAATGGAATCTCAAACAGGCACTCAAATTAGAGTTGGAATTTTTCTTTCCGTTGGGATCGTGTTCATCTTAGGCTCGATCTTCTTTTTGGGAGCAGATCGTGCTCTTTTTACCAGCTATGTCCGTGTTCATGCTCACTTTGAACAGGTTCAAGGGTTGTCCTCTGGCAGCGTGGTTTCACTTTCGGGGATCACCGTCGGTAATGTCGAAAACATCACCTTCTTGCCCGAGAAGAATGCGCTGGACGTAAAAATGAAGATCAACGCTGAATATATCGGTCGTCTTCGTCAAGGATCCCAAGTGGAAATTCGCACTCAAGGAGCTTTGGGCGATAAGTTTGTCTATATCATTCCCGGCGATCCTCGCAATGAGATGGTTAAAGAGGGTGAAATTCTAGATGTTGCCAAGGCCACGGATCTTTTGGGCATCATCTCAGAGCGGGGAAGCGAAACAAATCGCATCTTCGATATCATCAACGAACTTTACAAAATCACCCACACCATGAATGCCGACAATCGTTTTGGCCGCCTGATGGGAAATCTTGAAAGTGCCAGCACCAGTCTAACCCTGGCTAGTAAAGAAGCTCAAAGGTTTGTGACTCAAATCAACGCCCACGGCGGTGGTGAAAAGTTTGGTCGCTCCATCGATAAGTTGGACTCCATCATGACTAAGATCGACAAAGGCGAGGGAACTCTTGGTGCTCTGATCAACGATCCTTCGATTCACAACCAGCTCAAGGCCATGCTGGGAGGCTCTTCCCGCAAGGAGCATGTGAAGTCATTGCTGCGAACTTCGATTGAGAAGGAAAGTAAGGATTAAGCAGCCCCACTCTAACACACCGGGAGCCAGAGCCATTGCTCCCGACCGCAATTTTAGTCACTATCTATTTTTTTGACAGTTCAACTCGCAAATAGGACGTCTAAAGCGTGTTACGTTTTTGCAAGGCTGGAACGCATGAGAAAATTGATCGTTTTTGCCCTCATGTTAAGTGCTTGCCAAGGTTCCTTCACCTCAGACCCGTCGAATACTCTTTTGCAAGAGGCCGATTCGATTGTTGGCGGCGTCACCGTTTCTCCCGAGAGCCCCTTAAATCAAAAGGCTTTTTCGCTCAGAGTCCTCTCGAATCCTAAGACTGTTCAAGAAGGGGATGCGACAACGACCTACTATTCTGTCTCCCAGTGCACGGCAAGCGCCCTCACTCCGCGTATTATTCTGACCGCCGCTCACTGTGTTTCCAGTTCCGCGACCGTTCACCGTATTGAGTTACCCACCGCTGACGGAAAAAAAGCCATTTACAAAGTCGCTAAAGCCATCGCTAACCCCGATTATGCTAAAGACGGCGTTTCTGATCTGGCCCTCATGCTTCTGGAGATTTCGTTGCCTGAAAATATCGAGACATTAAGTCTTCCTCCCAGAGACGTCGATCTTGATCTTAAAAAAATCACGGCCGCTGGCTTTGGACGCGTGGATGGGCGAAAATCTGTTCCAGGCAATCTCGGCATCTTAAGAACAGTGGAGTTAGACGTCGTCAGCTACTCAAAAACCTCGGCCACATTCCATGTGGATCAAACTGCCGGCAAGGGAATTTGCCAAGGTGACTCCGGTGGCCCCGCCATGATTGACATCAACGGAAAAACCGTGGTCGTCGGTGTGGTTTCAAAAACTCGTTATACTCCATCTCCTGATGGAGACCATGACTACTGCAACTTCCGCGGCCAGTATGTGAATGTGCAGAAGTATTTAGATTGGATTTTCGCCACGGCCACCCAACTAGCAAAGGAATAAAGGCGGCCACCTTCTATCGCGCTGTTGCGTATTTAAACGGAAAGTCAGCAAAAGCCACAAACAGATATGTGTCGTTATTGTTATTTCTGCTGACATCCGTCGTCCGAATTTTGAAGCCGCCAGCTAAAATATCAATTCCCACTGTTGATGAGATTTGCTCCTCACTGTTCCCGTTTGCATAAAGACTGGCGTCGATTAAATTGTATGCATTTCTCACAGCATCGTAGATGATCCAATTTGAACCCGCATAACTGGATGACTTGATCAAAATCCATTTCGGCCTGAATCCACACCAGACCAGAGGCCCATCGGCATTGCCATTCCCAGTATAAGAGCCCATCTTAGAAAAACCCTGAACTTCCGCAAAACAATACCCGATGTACCGATGCGTACTGTTGTTGGTTCCCAAATCTGTTCCCAACGAAATCACTGTGCTACTTGGCGCTGTTCCATTCCAAACGATAGCGGCTGAGCCCGCTGCATTTGTCGTCCAAAGTTGTAGATAGTTATTCGCCGAGGAAAAACTACCATGCCAAACACAAAATCCGGGAGTGGATGAGCTCAGATTTCTTATCAGGATAAAAGAAGGAGTCACACCAAGGCCGTGCCCCACTGTTGCCGCAGCTCCAGTGCCAACATATTTTATCAGTGAAATTCCCGCCGTCGCATTGATGGAAGCAGTTGAAGATATACTTCCCACGCTGTTTATACTTCCAGTATAGCCACCGGCTTTCCACATCCAAGCGACATAGGTGTCATTCAATGTTCCAACTGTGGTGTCATTCCCCACGATAAAGCCACCAGGATACACCCGTTGAATCGCTTGATTCTGGGGAACTTCGACGGCTGTCGTGTTTGATGTTAGGGGTCGGAAGATTCCCCGCGCGCTGTCTGCGATCACATGATTGTTCGCCGTTTTACGATCTTTTACCCACAATAAATCCGGTGTCCAATAATCCGCAGATGCCGCCGGGAAATTCGCAGCACAAAGAGCTTTAAACCCACTTGGTGGTGCATAAGAAAATGGTCGCTGACCAAAGTTCGCATGAATCACATTCCCACCAGCATAAGAGGACACGTAAAAATACAGATCTCCTGAAGGAAGGCCGACGGGTGTTCCCACGGCCACACCATTACGATAGCCCTGGACCGTGCCCGCATCCATATCCACAGCAATTCCGATGGCATCATCGTTCGCCCAACTCGTGAAAGCCTGGTTGAAGACTCCGTTTTGCCAGACCCCTCCGTTGGTACCGTTCGAGGTCGCCAATATACCACTATAAGTACCGGTCGCATTGGCCACCGCCACAGCTCCCCAAACATAATAAGCGCCCGTGTACCAATAGGAGGTCGCCGTCCCCTCAAAATACCATTTTCCCGTGGTAGGAAGTTGAATCGTCGAGTAGTTGTGACAAGCAGAACTTGTCGACGTGAGACCTCCTCCCGAAAGACCCGCAACAGCTGGAGTGAGAGGATTAAGAATAGGATAAGTTCCTACCGGCCGTGTGCCACCAGCGCCGTTGGTCGGAGAGTCAATCATGGCATCGTAAGTCACCCCGGCGGTTAAAGAAATATTATTTGTATTCCAATAATTGCTATTGCCGGAAAAATCTTTTCCGATTCCAGCATTACTGCCGGAAGTCAGCCCACTGGTATCACTGAAGGGAAGATAAAATCCCGTCGTCCCATAAGTGCCGGTGTACTGTTTGGGAATCCAAGTTCCCGTCGTTGCCTCCGTTTGTCCAAATGAAGAAGCCGTCAGGGCTTGTCCATCAATGAAATGCACCTCCGCCAGATAGGTGTCCATATACAGGGAGGCATATCCCGGCAATCCCGACGAAATGTAGTGGGTCGTGCCTGAGGCATTCCAACCATAAATGTTCCAATTCAACGCCGGATCCACCGAGTTAGAAAAATCCGTTTCTTGAACACCATCAATCCAAATCTTGATACGATTTGCCGCCGTCGCATTATCGGTGTCAAAGGCAACCACCGCGTGATACCAGCGACTGGGGTCTCGGTACTCACGCACAGTCAGTCGTTGCGCTTGCATCACGTTCCCCGTCGCAATTGCGACTTCAAATCGCGTGGGATTGTTCAAAGCAAAGCCAAATCCAATCGTGAAATAGTTCTGTCCATTGGTTCCAACGGTAAAGTGCCCCTCCACATTGGTCACTGAACCTCGCTTAAACCAATATGAAAACGTCATTTTGCGAGTGTTTCCACCCGCCCCAAAAGTTCGGGATAAATAGGGGCTCGCACTCGCTCTAAAGCGAAGTGAGTTATTAATCGCATAAGGGAAAGACGCCGCGGGAATTCCCACCGACGAAGTCGCACCCATTTGTCTAACAGCTTTAATCTGCCCATTGCCTGTATATGCCAGCACATCAAAATGCTGAGATGGCTTTTTGATAACCGGGTCCGGAAGATTGGCGGCACACAGAGCCTTAAATCCCGAAGGCACTGGATAACGGGCGTATCCACCAAAGGAGCTATCGTAATTTGAAGACGCAATCAGCGGCGCTTGACCAAAGCTAATGGCAAAAGGAATTTCTCCAAGACCCTGCATGTCTCCCACGGCAAAAAAGTAGATATCCGAGGCCGCCGCTGTGAAAGTTGGATTTGTACCCAGCGCGGGATTGCCGGAATTATGCCAAGCCCCGTTTTTACCAAACCAGAATTTTCGCGTATCCGCATCGTAAGCCATCTGCACAACATCGCCAACCGTGAACGAGGCTAAGCCCGTCAGGTAGCTGGCGGCATTATTCATGACATAACCCGGAGGATGATAGCCGTAACTTTTTGCTGTTCCTCCCAGATAGTCATAGGGAAGCTGGCGTCCATCTGTTAACCCCGCCCCTTGGTCACTCGAAACAATAGGAACTTCACAATACCACTTCCCCGTCGTCATTCCCTGAGTGGCGCAAGCATGGCTGTAGTTTCCACTGAGCCCCACACCCTGCAGATTCCCACTGTTTAACGAAAGATATGAAGTTCCTAATCCCGTCAACTGGGACAAGCAGGCGAAGTTCTTCGCAGGAGAATCAATCATCGCATCGTAACTTAATCCTGCAATCAATGGATTCCAACTCAAGGTCCAATCATTTTTAGTCCCCGAACGAGAAGAGGTCTGATAATCATATCCCAACGTCGCCTGAGACGTATTATTGGCAAATGGAAGATAGAATCCGTTTGCTCCCCAACCTCCCGCCGCGATCACGTTGGAACGAATTTGTGTTGCGGTCTGTGGAACCCAAGCTCCTGTAACTGTATCTATCTTGCCGAAAACCGTCGGAGACAGAGCCTGACCATCCACAAAACAATAATCACTGATATACCCGTTGGCATAATAACCAGCGGCATATCCGCCGATGTAGTGGGTGGTAGCCGTGTTCACACCGATAGCTTCATTCAACCCTAGCGAAGAAGCCCCCTTGGCCTGCTCGACTCCATTCACATACATTCGCGCCCGGTCGCTTTGCGTGGCCTGAGTCGTATCAATCGTTACCACCACATGAAACCATGCCGAAGGATCTCGAAACTGAATGAACCAATAATCTTTATTAGTCGTTCCATTCCGCACAAACATTCGATTGTCATAGGTCGCACCAAAAGCACCCGCTCCTGAAATTCCAACAGATCCGGCATCCCCGACTGAAAGAAGGGACATATCAAAGAGCGTGCTCAGTATTCCTGTTTTTTTGACCCACACAGAGAGAGTCATAATCTTGTTATTTGTGGGGGCAGAAAAAGTTCGGCTTAAATAAGTTGGACCTGAAGAACGAAGGCGAAGGCTTGCCCCAGCGGCGGTGGCACCGACAGAACTACCTCTCCAAAATGCTCCCATATTGTAGATCGCTTGGGCCTGTCCGCCGAAACCAAAAACCGTCGTCGCCAAAGGCCATGCCGATACACCCAGGGAGCCTTTCAAGAAATCTCTTCTTGAGATTTGACGCTTCTTTGACATAGCTTATTGTCTGCGTTTGCACAGTTCACCGCAAGAGAAAACAGTGAACTCCAAAATGACGAGATTGCAAGAAATCCTTCCACTCATCTCATTTCTGGATGTCTGACAAACTAGATCTTATCTACTTGGCTATTTCTTGAAGGTAAAAAGACTGGCTGAAAGAATCCACTACGACCTTGAGACAGCGAAACAGAAAGCTCTGCTGCTCAAGGCTGATTTGATGTTCGTCCTCTTCCGCGTAGATCGCTTCCACAATGTACTTCAAAACATGGGGTTGCGAGTACACGCTTTGGCGTGCAAGGAAATTTTCGATGGTCAATTCATTAGCGCGGGCCAATTCATGAAAGACACTTTCGTTCTTTTCAAAAACATCTTTGATGGCAGTCTCACTCAGACTTTCCAGGCGGCCCCGGGAAGAACTCTCGAAGATCTTCCACACAACCATGGCAATATAAAACCCGACGTTGGCAACGTCCTCGTTCGCATTGGTCTTCAGATAGTTCAAGACAAAACCCGCAAGAACGGGCTGATCATTTATAAATTTTTGAGAAAGCGCTTGAGCTTCTTGGGCATCTTCAATTTGCGAAGTGCCTTGCCAAACCTGTTCAACTATTTGGGAGGAAATTATCATCGCTGCACCCTCTACGAATTAATCGTCGTCGCCTTCGGGAGCTATCTTTTGAATCATCTCCCGAAATCCCTCTTGATCGGAATTGGGGACCTCGCGACGATCCAAAGTGAATTTGATATATTTTACAAAGTTCTTTTCAAATTTCTGATTGATGGTATCGCGAATATGATCCTTCATAAAGATCATCTGCTGCATCCAGGTGGAGTTGCGCACCCACACGTACAGCACACCCCGTTGAAACCCTACAGGCTCCGCATTTTTAGCGATCGTCGACCCTACAACCTCTTCCCATTTCGCCCACAGCTTCCAACGCATAAATTGCTCGGATAATGGCGACTTGCCATTTTCGAAAAGACTCTGTAGTACTTCCGAGCCGACAGATAATTTACCTTTGGGTTTCTTGTTGGAATCCATGTAAGAAAAGGTCTACCACAAAGATGACAAATTTCACTCAAAATCAAAAAATTACAGTGGTTGGCGCGGGGCTCGCAGGCTCTGAGTGCGCTCTCCAGCTTGCGGATCTTGGCTATCAGGTGGTTCTTTACGAAATGCGCGATAAAACCATGACGCCGGCCCATAAAACCAATAAATTTGGCGAATTGGTCTGTTCCAACTCTTTTGGCAGCCTGGGGGAACATTCAGCCCCCGGTCAATTGAAGTGGGAAGCAAAGAAACTTGGATCTCATATTCTTGAAGTCGCTTTTCAGGCACAAGTCCCCGCCGGGCAAGCCTTGGGAATGGACCGTGAAGTCTTCTCTGCTTTGATTACAGAGAAAATTAAAAACCATCCTCGCATCGAAGTCCGCAACGACGTCGTCACCTCATTAAGTGAGCTGCCTCGTCCTGCCGTCATTGCCACAGGCCCCCTGACTCACGAAGCTTTAGCCGAGGACATGCGAAAGCATTTCGGCGATGAGTTTCTCTATTTCTTCGACGCCATCGCCCCAATCATCGACGCGGACTCCATTAATACAGAAGTTGCGTGGAAGGCGGATCGCTATGACAAAGGCACGGGCGACTATTACAACTGCCCTCTGAACAAAGAAGAATACAATCGTTTTATCGAAGAGGTTCAAAACGCCCGAAAAATTGAACCCAAACATTTTGAGACCACAGATTTCTTCGAGGGCTGTATGCCGATTGAAGTGATGGTCGAAAGAGGTCCTCAGACTTTGCGTTTTGGTCCGATGAAGCCCATTGGTTTGGACAATCCCAAAACTGGGCGCTACCCCTATGCCGTGGTTCAACTTCGACAAGACAACAAAGAAGGCACCGCTTACAACATGGTGGGCTTTCAAACTCGCATGGCCTATGGCGAACAGATGCGCGTTTTCCGTATGATCCCGGGCCTAGAAAATGCCGAGTTTCTCAAGCTCGGCAGCATTCATCGGAATCTTTTTATTAACTCTCCTAAAAGACTGAATCAGGATCTTTCCAGTAAGAACGATCCTTGGCTCTTCTTTGCGGGACAGATCACCGGGGTGGAAGGCTATTTTGAATCGACCTGCACAGGTCTTCTAGTTTCTCGCTTTCTGCACCAGAAACTGCAGGACCGACCCTTCAGCCCTCCTCCGCGCGTGAGCGCCTTGGGTTCTTTACTGGAAGCGATCACAGATCCCACTCGGGCAGAGCATTTTCAGCCGACCAATATCAATTTCGGCTTATTGCCTCCCTTGCCCGAAAAAGAACGCGACAAGGAAGTGCGCAAACAAAAACAAATTGCTTTGGCGAAAGCTGCCATTGAAGAGTGGCAGCCCTAGTCACCGAGCATCTTTAAAACAAAAAAAGCCAACTCCGACGGAGTTGGCTTTTTGCAATTGATATATCTCTCTAGAAATTGCCTATTTTGCTCGGCAGGTCAGGCTTTGAGTCTGATAACCCAATCCATAGTTAGAAATATAGATGCCTCCAGTATATCCGCCCTCATACTTCAACTTTCCAAAGCTCTTTTTGAGTTTAGGCACCAAGGAAATCCATCCTCGTTCTTTTCCTGGAGTCGGTAAACTGGCTCTCATTTCACCGGCATACGCCACAGGCTCTTTACTGAATGTTGTCTTCGTTTCAGAAAAAAGGACATGAGATCCATCTTGCTGCTGAATATGAACCTGCACCACACCAGGGACCTGAAGTTCCCCAGCAAACTTCACGTCAGCCGCATGTTCCACGGGTGTTTCTAAATGAACTGTGATAACCAGATTTTCTTTTCGCGGAGGAACTGTCGGCGCATCCATACATAAGAAATCCTGCGCCGCTTGAGCACTGTCGTGACTTGTGCTTGCAGGAAGACGAGGTTCGCTAATTTTCTTTTCCGTGTGAGCACATGAGACCAGACCAAGGACAAGAAGAAGACCCAAGAACATTCCAGAAAACTTCATAAAATTCCCTTCTGAGTTTTCTTCTTATTTTGGCATCGAGCTAAATAGAATTCTATTTTTAAGTTGTAAAAGTCTCTTCCCGCTTCAGTTTCCAGTCCAAAGTAGGTTGATCCACCTCGGGCTTGAAGTGCTGACGGCAGCGAGCTTCATAGGCATCGTGAGTTCCCACAAGGACCTGCCCGTCTCCTCCGGCGGTTCTTTGGGTTCGACTGGCGGGAGATCCGCAGACCACACAGACAGCATGTTGTTTGGTCACGCTTTCGGCAATCGCCATCAGCGTCGGCATTGGTTCAAAAGGTTTCCCCTGCCAATCCGTATCCAGGCCCGCAATGATCACGCGCAAACCACGATCCGCCAGATCCTGAACGACCTTCACTAAGTTTTGCTCAAAAAATTGTCCTTCATCGATACCGACGACCTTCGTCCCCGGTTTAAGATGCGCCCAAATTTCTTCAGCATCGTTAATGGGCAAAGAACTGATGGTCGTCAAATCGTGAGAGGTCACAGCCATCTCGTTATAGCGTTTATCAATAATCGGTTTAAAAACCTGGATCTGCAGGCGAGCAAATTCGGCACGGCGAAGTCGACGGATCAACTCCTCAGTCTTTCCACTAAACATCGAACCCACAACGACTTCGATCCAACCACGGCTATGAACATAAGAGAACTCAGACACTAAACCCCTCCAGTGACTGCATTAGACAAGCCCACGATCAGGGAATCGCTAAAAAGTGTCAACCAAGGACCCGGGAAGTTCCGATCTCTGCAATTCCTTAAGGGCTGCGTCAGAATTATGAACCCTTCCCCAGGTTCCTGACGCCAACCTGTAACCCCACTGCGATGCTGAACTTTTTTCTAAATTAGGGACGATTTTCTGCATGAACCGCCCAAATTTCACATTTTTAAGACCTTGGAGGGCGGTTATTGCTTGCCCTGGCGCCGTGCCATCAGATACCTAGGCCGAACGTTATGGGTAAGATTTTAAGATTTCGACAGAAATTAGCCAAAGCCTTCCTGGTAGGGACTTTGGGGATCACAACCATCGCCATGAATGGCTGTGATTCAATTTATTGGGATGAACAAGCGAGCCTCGCTAAAGTTCAATCCAAAGGCGAAATCGTCGTCCTAACGACCCAAAGCCCTCTTATATATAGTCAGCCCAAAAAAGGTGAGGCGTTTGGAATCGACCATGATCTCTTGCAAAGCTTCTCGGCTCACTATCACCTCAAGATAAGGTACGTCGTCCTTCCCGATGAAGACTCCGTTTTAAGAGCGCTGTCAAACGGGGACGGAGATGTGGCGGCCGCCCGCCTGAGAACTCCTCGCAAAAACACGGGCTTTTTAATCAGCCCGGCCTATGAAGAAACGTACCTCAGCCTTTACTGCGATAAAAAGGCCCAAGTTCAAAACATCAAAGACCTCAACGGCAAAAAGATTTCTCTTCTTAATAAAGACAACTATCTCGGTCTTTCTCAACGCCTCAACCAACTTTCACCACAAATTCAAGTTGAGATTCTGGAAAACACCAAAACTCAAGACTTGATCGCCTCCGTTGCCCAGAAAAAAAATGACTGTGTCATTGCCGAAAATTTCAGTGGCGATTTCTACAGCCGCTATCATACTCAAATAGAAAAGGTGACGACTCTCACCGAGCCCTACTCTTTAAGCTGGCTTCTGAATCCCGACAGTCAGGATCTTTTGCTGCTAATGCAGTCTTGGTATCAACAAGCGTCTCGCCAAGACGAAATCATGCGCGCGTTGGATCGTTATAAAACTTACTTAGCTCAGTTAGATAAGCGAGATATCTCCAGATTCTTTAAAAAAATCCGCACGACTTTACCGACCTACAAACAGGCCTTCAAAGAGGCCGCAGAAGAACATGGTCTTCCTTGGCAGTTGGTCGCCTCAGTTGCCTATCAAGAGTCTCACTGGAACCCTGACGCCCGTAGTTTCACGGGAGTTCGTGGCCTCATGCAGCTGACCACGGACACTGCAGATCACGTGGGCATCGAAGACCGTACGGATCCGTTACAAAGTATTTGGGGTGGTTCCAAGTATCTCCGTTATCTCTTAGACAAAACGCCGACTCATCTCAATCCCAAGGACCGTCTGGCTTTGGCTTTAGCGGCCTATAATATCGGCTATGCTCATCTGCGTGATGCTCAGAAGTTGGCCGAGCGCATGGGACGCAATCCTCACTCCTGGAGACACCTTCGTGAAGTTCTGCCTCTGTTGGCCAATCCGGATTATGCCGCAGAACTGGAATACGGTCCTGCGCGAGGTTATGAAACCGTCGACTTCGTAGAACGAGTCAAATCCTTCTACAACCTGATGAATTCTGCGGGATGAGAATAAAAAGAATTGCGAGCTTTCTCAGTTTGCTCTCTATGGGGCTTTTGGCTGGTCATTCCGTGGCAATGTATTTCTTTATTGCTCCGGGAATGATGGGACTATCCGCGAAAGCCTTTGTCGAAGTGAACACCATCGCCGAACCTCTCTTCGAAAAAAGTGTCCCTCTTTTGTTTCTTGTCGTCTTTGTCAGTTTAGTGACCTGGATGGCGGCTATCTATAAAAACTGGAAAAGTGCCGAATTCATTCACTTGAGTTTTGCCCTTCTCTGTTTTGTAGATCAGCTCTACGTCACGTATCAGGCAAGTATGCCCTTAAATATTATCATGACGTCGTGGAAGAAGACACACGATCTGCCACCTCAATGGTTCACACTGCGAGAAGAATGGGCATCTATTATGAGCTACCATCTGGCTTTGAGCCTGACGGCGTTTGTTTTATTGATCCTGGCTCATCATCAACAAAAAACAAAACCCTTATCCCCTGCTTAGAATAAGAGTTCTGCTTTTTTCTATTATTCCACGGTCACTGATTTGGCTAGATTTCGCGGCTGATCCACGTCGTAGCCCAAATTACATGCAAGATGATAAGACATCAGTTGCAAGGGAATCACGGTCAGAATCGAATTCGTCGTCCAATGCGCCTTCGGAATCGACAAGTAGTACTCACTGATCTCACGAAGTTTTTCGTTTTCACCTGTCCCGATGGAAATCACCTTTCCACCCCGAGCTCGCGCCTCTTCCAAATTGCTGATCGTTTTTTCATAAAGATGATCCGTCGGAGCCACCATCACGATCGCCATACGCTCATCAATCAACGCCAAAGGACCATGCTTCATTTCACCTGCGGCATAACCTTCGGCATGCATGTAAGCCAATTCCTTGAGCTTCAAAGCTCCTTCCATGGCGATAGGAAAGCTGGTCCCCCGGCCCATGTATAAGAAACCTCGGAAGAGTTTCAGCTTTGAGGCCGCCTCTTCAAAATATTTATCGTAGGCCAGAACACCTTCCATTTGACTAGGAACTGCCAGCAAAGACTTAACCAATTCTTTTTCCATCGCTTCATTCATCGCACCGCGAGTGCGCGCCAAAGCAATAGCAAAACAGTTCAGAACAGCCATCGTGCTCGTGAAGGCTTTCGTGGAAGCCACGCCGATCTCAGGACCTGAGTTCATATAAAGATGACCATGAGCCTCGCGATCGATCGTCGAGCTGCGCACATTGCAGATACTCAAGGTCGTGGCGCCCAATTCCTTGGCCATGCGAATCGCCGCCAAGGTGTCCGCCGTTTCTCCACTTTGAGAAATCGTGATCACCAAGGACTTCGCCGGAATCACGGGATTGCGATAACGGAACTCACTGGCAATATCCACTTCCACAGGGACTTTCGCCAACTGTTCGATCAAATATTTTCCCACCATGCCCGCATAGTTACTAGTACCGCAAGCAATGATAAATACGCGCTCAATTCCTTTAAAAACTTCCTGAGTTTTCGCCCAGTCCGCTTTCGGGTCCAACTCTTCCAGTCTTTGTACGGGTTGACCGCCAAGGCCAACATTTTTTAAAGCGACAGAGAAGCTTTCAGGATTCACATGCGGCTCAATGGCTGCCGCCACCGCGCGCGGTTGCTCGTAAATTTCTTTGAGCATGTAGTGCGCGTATCCTTGTTTTTCCACCATCTCAGGATTCCAATTCAGTTCCACCACCTTCTTTTGAATCGGGAAACCGTTGGCCGAGAAAAAATGAACATCCACTCCTTTGATGGAGGCCACTTCGCGATCCTCCAAGTACACGAATTTTTTTGTGTACTGAATCAACGCTTGAACATCGCTGGCAACAAAAACCTCTTTTTCGCCCAAGCCCACAACCAAAGGAGGACCGTCTTTGAAAGCCACCAATCGATCCGGCTCTTGTTCCCACATCACAAGAATGGAAAAGGCCCCGCGAATCTTATCCAAAACGCTTTCCACCGCTTTAAATAAATCTTGAGTCACTTCGACTTCATTGGCGATCAAATGCGCCACCAATTCAGAGTCCGTGTCGGAGGTGATCTCCGCTCCTTGAGCAAGAAGTTCTTCGCGAATATCCAAATAATTTTCAATAATTCCGTTGTGAACCAGATTAATACCGCGCACCTGATGAGGATGGGCATTCTTTTCAGAAGGCTTCCCGTGAGTCGCCCAACGAGTATGACCAATTCCGATGTGGCCATCGAATTTTTCATTCACGAGCTTATCTTCAAGAGCCTTTAACTTGCCTTGAGCACGAACGCGCTTGGTTTTTCCTTGATCCAAGATGGCAACACCCGCGCTATCATACCCGCGATATTCCAATTTCTTAAGACCGTTCACGATAATATCTTTAGGATTCTGTGGGCCTAAATATCCAACAATTCCGCACATAACTCACCTACTCTTTAGTCTCTGGTTCATTGGCCTTGGGAGCATAATTTTCTTTAATAAACTGCTTTCCCCTCGCCACTGCCAAAGCTTTGGCTGGCACATTCTTCGTAATCGTCGAGCCGGAGCCAATGATGGCATCATCACCGACTTCGATGGGAGCCACAAACTGAGTGTCACTTCCGACGAAAACACGGTTGCCGATTTTGGTCTTATATTTCTTTCTGTCCGCAGCATAGTTGCAAGTTATAGTTCCGCAACCTACGTTCACTTCCTCGCCAATCTCGGCGTCCCCAAGATATGTCAAATGACCAGCTTTGGACTTCTTTCCGAATTTCACTTTTTTCATCTCAACGAAGTTGCCGACATGAGCTTCTTCAAAGATCTCGGTTTCAGGGCGCAGACGAGCATAAGGACCCACGGAAACTTTATTGTGAAGTTTGGAGGACTCTAGATAACTTCCGCCGCGCACCTGAACACTGTCACCAATCTCAGAATCCGAAATGAAGCTGTTGGATTCAATCACGGTGAAAGAGCCAATTTTAGAGCGCCCACGAATGAAGACATTCGGATAGATCACAGTCCCCGCGCCGATCTCCACACCTTCTTCCACATAGACTGTGCGAGGATCGATCATCAAAACGCCCTCTTCCATCAAGCGCAAGGCTTTGCGTTTGAAGAGCAAGCGCGTGGCCTTCGCCAATTCCACTTGGTTATTAACACCCACAGCCACTTTCGGAGTGGACTTGATTGCCTGCACACGGCACTTGTCTTGAATGCATAAAGAAATCAAGTCCGTGATGTAAAACTCTTTCTTGGCGTTGTTATTTTGAATCTTAGGAAGATACTCAGATAAGATGGACGCTTTAACGACATAGATGCCCGTATTGATCTCGTTGATCTTCAAAGCTTCGGCGGAAGCATCCTTGGCTTCTACAATCGCCATCAGATCGCCTTTGTGGCGCACAATACGGCCAAACTCCCCCGGGTTTTTTACGACAGCCGTGACCACGGCAAGATCGCACTTTTCATCGCGGAAAATGCGCAGGAAGTCTTTGATATCTGAAGCTTCGATCAACGGATGATCGCCATTCATGATCACGACATCCCCTTCAATCGTTTCAGGTTTGGCACAACGAACCGCGTGAGCCGTTCCCAACTGTTCGTCTTGAACGTAACAAGCCACACCCATGGGTTCGACCACTTGTCGAACCAGATTTTGACCATGGCCGACAATCACACGCACTTCCGAGGCACCGGCCTGTTTTGAAGCTTGAATCACTTTTTCAATCATGGGGCGACCCGCCACGGGATGTAAAACTTTAGGAAGAGGCGACTTCATGCGCGTCCCCTTCCCTGCGGCAAGAGCGATCACCGTCAATTTCTCAGATGCATTTGCAGACATTTATGATCTTCCTTTTAAAAGCTTTTCTTCTCTGAAAAAAACAGGCTTAATTGTCTCATGCAAGGAAAAATTTTTCATCAAACTTCTTGGGCTTCGACCGTACGGGGCACACCCATTGAGTTGTATAAAAAATCACACACTCTCAGTGGCTTTTCCGAGCGCCCTCTGCTTTTTGTTGGTGGCGTCCACGGTGATGAGCCCGAAGGCGTGCGCTTGGCCGAAGAGCTGCTGCGCTGGCTGCAAGAGGAAGAAGCCCTGAGAAGTGAGAAAATTCGTCCTTGGATTCTCATTCCCTGCATCAATCCTGATGGATACTCTCAAAATCAGCGCACCAATGCTCACGGCGTCGACCTGAATCGAAACTTTCCCTGTCGCGACTGGAGCCCTGAAGCCAAAGCACCTCGATATTATCCTGGCCTTTCGCCCGGGAGCGAAAAGGAAGTTCAGGCCTTGGTAAAACTCATTGAGGACGAAAAGCCACAGCTCATAGTACACTTTCATTCGTGGGAGCCTTGCGTTGTCTACACGGGTCTTCCCGGCAAACAGGCGGCAGAAGTTCTAGCCACTGGCACCGGATACGAAGCCCGCGAAGACATTGGATACCCGACCCCAGGCAGTCTGGGACAATATGGATGGATTGAACATCAAATCCCTGTTGTGTGCATTGAAGAGCAAGAGCACATCGACCTGAACCTGGTCTGGCCTCACTTTAAAACAGGTTTAGAGATGTTGCTCACAGGAAGAACACGTTGAATGGCGAAATATAAATCAATCTCTTTTGATTTGGACGACACTCTTTTGGACACCTCGGGCCTGCTTGTTCCCATGGCCGCGCAGCGAGCCTGCGAAGCGATGTTGGCCGCCGGTCTTCGCTGTGATCTCCAAGACTGTTTGAACATGCGACAAGAGCTTGCCTCTCGCTATTCCCATACGGAAATCTTCACACAGATCGTCAATCGTTATGGAACAAATCAACAAGGGAAAGCCATCCACGATGCCTTGGAGGAATTTTACAATCCTCAAGTTCCCGAATCCCTTCCTTTACTTCCTGGTTCTTTAGAGAATATTGAGAAGCTCAAAGAGTCCTATAACTTATTTCTAGTGACGATGGGTTCCTATGAATCTCAGGTCAAAAAAATCAAATCTCTTAAAATCGAACATCACTTCAAAAAGATCTATATTTTGAATGGCTTTATTGGAGAGAAAAAAGATTCTGCTTTTCGCGACATCTTAAGATCTGAAGGACATCGTCCCCACGAACTTCTCAGTGTGGGGAATCGCCTTTCCAGCGAAATTCGTGATGGAAAACGCGTGGGGGCCGACACTTGCTACTTCGCTTATGGTGAACACATCGGCGAAATACCACAGTACCCGGAAGATCATCCTGACTACACCATTACAAATCACAAGGATCTGATCCCGACATGCGGACTTTAAAAGCCAGCTTCCTTTTGATAGGACCCTGGGAGCCTCGGCTGCAAGAGCTGGGGGCGCATGTCGCCACCGATCTTCAACAAGCCTGGCATTGGATTCAAGACTCCACCTATGATGTCGTCGCCTTGTCCGTGACGTTGGTTTTGGGAAAACGCTTTCCCGAGTTCTATGAAGAAATCAAACGCTCGTCCCCCGCAACCCAGTTTATCGCCGTCGTGCCCGAAGATTTTTCTGCGCATCAGATGGCTTACCTTCATGAAGAATTCGCCTTTTCCCGAGTGATGAGCAGCTTTCAAGATGCGGATCTTGAAAGCCATCTCTTTTCCGCCTTGGAAGAAGCCAATCAGCGGAAACAAGATGAAAACTTGGCGTTACTGATTCGCGATCAAACAGCACAATTAAAACGCCTGCAAATTGAACTGGAAGAGCGTGTCCAAAGAAGAACCAAATTCCTCACCGAAGCAAGACGCAAACTGTTTTTAACAAACTCGCGCATCGAAGGCTTTAAACGGGCCTTGATGGCCGTGCACCAGGCAAGCTCCGTGGCAGAGATCGAACAACTTCTAAGTGATTCCATGGCTTCCACAGTTCAAACTTCCTGGATTCGCCTTTTCTTTCATCCTCAAGATGAGCTCTTTGCTCGTCAGGTGCAAAATCAACTAAACTTCACCCAACTTCAGGTTCCTCTTTTTAGACATCACGAAAAAGTCGGATCCATCTTCTTTTTGCGCGCACCCGATCACCCCTTTAATCGCGAGGAAAGTGATTTCCTGACCCGTGTGGCAGAGGCCGTGGCCTTAGCGTTGGATCGAATTCAAAAGCTTAAAGAATCCGAAGCCCTCAAGGAACAGTGGGAAGCCACCTTCAACTCTATGTCAGACCCCGTGGTTTTGATCGATACGAACTACGACATCATTCAATCCAATAAAGCTTTGGATGAACGCCTGCGTGAGCAAGAAAAAGAACAGACCTCCCGCAAATGTTACAAAGTGCTCTTCAATCGCGAGGAACCCTGCCCCGGCTGTCAGCGTGGAAGCAACTTCCGTGTGCAGTCCCCCGGCGCGTCCCCGCGCAGTTTTGAAGTGTACAGTCAAAGTTTGATTTTGGATTCGGACAAACCTGCTGTTTTCGTGAACCTCTATCACGACATCACTCAGCAACTCAAAATGGAGCGACAGATTCTTGAGTCCGCAAAAATGGCAGAGCTCGGAACTATCGGCTCTAGTATCGCCCACGAATTGAACAACCCTTTGGGCGGCATCTTGTCCTTCACTCAACTTATCAAAATGGACATGAACCCAGAGAACCCGCTTTATCCCGACATTGTTGAGATGGAGGCGGGCGTGCAAAGATGTAAAGAGATTGTGCAGAATCTTTTGGGCTTCACCCGCAACCCCAATGCGGATCAAGTGGGGGAAGTCCATCTTAAGGAAGCTTGTTTGCGGGCTCTTAAAATTGTTGAGCTGCAGACAAAGTCCCAAGGCATTGATGTGCGTTTGCATTTCCCCGGCGATGAAGTCACAACCTTGGGGCATTTAAATCTTTTAGCTCAAGGCCTTAAAAATATTCTACAAAATGCCATTGACCATGTGACCGATCGCGCTCGGCACGAAAAAGGATTCCGGGGAACTTTGGATATTGAGATCACCGGCACCTCTTCAGAGACCACAATTCTGATCACCGACAATGGAACGCCAGAAAAAAATCCCCATCTGCCGATCGGCTTGGGCCTTTCCGTCGCTTCACAAATTTTGCGAGACCATGAGGCGACCTTGGAGCTTTCCGTCGGCCCCCTTCAAGAAAACAAAGCCAAAATTTTGTTTCATCGTCCCCGCGAAACTAAATAGCCGAAATACAGACCAGAGCAGTCCCGCGAATATCGTCGACCTTTTCAATCTTAAAGGTGGGAGCCAGCAAACTCTGTGATTCGGAAAAAGCATCCCAACCATGATCGTCTAAATCTCGCAGTAAAATATAGGCCTGGCCTTGAGGGCTCAGCGCCTTTTTAAGGGCTTGAAGAAGAGTCGCAAAATCAGAATCCATAAAAAATCGACAGCGATTCTTAAAATCAGAGGGCGAAAGTTTGCCCTGACCGAGTCGAAAATACGGGGGATTGCTCACAATAAGATCATAGGAGTTAAAAAAAGACGGATCCTGAAGAAGCTGACTGTAGTTGATATTCAGAAATCGAGTCGCTGACGGAACTGACCCCAGTCGTTTGAGATTTTCTTCGAAGTGCGGTTGATAGATTCCTTGCACTTCAACAAAATCAAAAAAGGCGGGGGTCATGCCTTTTTCTTTTCGAGCGTGAAATAGAAAATCCAATCCCACGATCCCACAACCCGAACACAAATCAAGACCCCGCCAATTTTCCATCGCGCTGGCAGAGACTCGTTCAAACACCTTGCGCGCAAGCATCACAGAGTCATGAGAAAAGCGATACTCTTCAGGCTGTGAATAATGGAACGTGTAATGAGGGTTGATCGATGACATTCTCAAACTTTTATTGGCAGATTGCGGAAATGTCCACAGCTAGAGCGGGCTCTGGGCAAGGTTTTCGAGATTTTCTCGAGAATTTTCAAACGCCCGACTAGACCCTGCTTAAGAAATCATCAACCCCTGGTTCAGGTCTAAATAAATCCAAGTCTTCTTGTGGGCTTAGCTATTTCCGGGCCTTAAGGCAGCCCTGTTGATTACCTGTTTTACGGCAGAAAAAGTGGCAAATTTTTCCATGCCCCGTCCAGTTTTATGGTCCTGAAAGCCTTATCTGGCGCGGATTTTTTGACAGTCCCGTCAAAATCACACTATCCTAATTTTAGTGATTCGAACCCACCATGGAAGGAAGGTTCATGCGAAGCCAAAGAGTTCTTATATTAGATGATGAGTCCTCACTCCGCACCGCTCTGTTTCGAGTGCTTGACCGAAAAGGACTGAATGTCATCACCGCCAACAAGATTGAAGAAGCCAAAGTCTTGTGCCAAGGCGATACTCACATTGACTTAGCTATTGTTGATTTGAATCTTCCCGACGGAGACGGCATCGAGTTTATGGCGCACTTAAAGGCCATGAGCCCCGCCACGGAAGTGATTATCCTGACCGGTCATGCCACCATTGAGTCGGCAATTCGCGCGACACAAAAAGGAGCTTTCCACTTCGTCACCAAACCTTTTAATTTGGAAGAGCTGATGAGCTTGATCGAAAAAGCTCTGACTCATAAGAAGTTGCAGCAGGAAAACCAACAACTGCGCTCGGAACTTAATAAGAAATACAAGTTTGATCAAATCATCGGAACCAGCGAGCAAATTCAAGGTGTCTTGCGTTTGATTGAGCGCGTGGCGGATTCAGACTCTACCGTTTTGGTCACAGGCGAATCCGGAACGGGAAAAGAACTTATCGCTCGCGCCATTCACTATAACTCTCCTCGTGCAACGGGTCCTTTTATTCCTATTAATTGTGGCGCCATCCCCTCTGAGCTTCTAGAAAGTGAACTTTTTGGTCACGTGAAAGGAGCTTTCACCGGAGCTATCGCCAACCGTGTCGGTCGCTTTGAAATGGCGGACGGGGGAACCATCTTCCTGGATGAAATTGGCGATCTTGAGCCCTCCTTACAAGTGAAACTTTTGCGTGCCTTGCAAGAGCGCAGTTTTGAACCAGTCGGCTCCACCAAAACCGTGACTGTCAATGTTCGTGTGATCGCGGCTACCAATTTGAATTTGGAAGAAGCCGTTGAAAATGGAAATTTCCGCGAGGATCTTTTCTATCGCCTGAACGTCATTCCTATTACTGTCCCCGCTTTGCGTGAACGCAAAACCGATATTCCTTTGTTGCTGACTCATTTTATGGATGTCTTTAATAAAACCAAAGGTCGCGGTCTTTCGGGAATCACCCCCGATGCTTTAGAGTGTTTGGTGAACTACGCTTGGCCTGGAAACATCCGTGAGTTAG
Source organism: Bdellovibrio sp. (assembly GCF_047637665.1). Taxonomy (NCBI): domain Bacteria; kingdom Pseudomonadati; phylum Bdellovibrionota; class Bdellovibrionia; order Bdellovibrionales; family Pseudobdellovibrionaceae; genus Bdellovibrio; species Bdellovibrio sp. Next base: position 113,169 of record NZ_JBLJBT010000044.1, read on the forward strand.
AAAATCTTGTCGAACGGATGACGATCCTTAAAGGACAAGGTCATGTCGATATCTCGGATTTACCGATCAAATACAAATCCGGAAAAACCTCCTCTTCAGAAATTGGCGGTTTGGATATTCCAGATAACGGCATGGACTTTAACTCGGCAGTAGATGCCTACGAAAATGCCCTGATCTTAAAGGCCCTTGAGAAAACAGGATGGAACCGCAATCAAGCCGCCACCTTGTTAAGATTGAATCGCACCACATTGGTAGAGAAGATTAAGAAAAAAGGTCTGACCCCACCCAATGAAATCGTTCCCAGCTAAAAAAAAGAAGCCCGCCGAAACAGCGGGCTTTTTTTATTCCTGAATAGAAATATTATTTTGCACGTCACGAACTCCCTCAACAGCCATGACCTTTTTCTTCAAGATGTCTCCCTCTTCCGGAGAAGAAATAGCTCCCTGCAAAACAGCGCGACCGTCGCGAATTTTGATATTCACATTTCGAGCCTCATGAGAAAGGGTGGTATCGCGTTCCAAACTTCGTCGAGCCATCGAGGCCAAGTCAGAGTCAGAGTAATTCATCATTGTGGGTCTTTGCGATCCTCGTCGCCCATAGGCACCCTCTTGAGCATTCACAGCAACACCCAGGAACGCGATCGCAAGAAGTAAAGCGAGTTGATTTTTCATAGATTCCTCCAAAGGTTTCGTCCAATTCAAATGATAACTCTCTATGAAAAAAACTGGGTAGACCTGCCCACAAAATACCAGGGGAGGCATGCCCGTTGACACCCTCCCCTTTGTTTTTAAACAGGAATTTAGATGAGCTTTTTATTTTTTTGAAAACAAATGAAGCATTTCAAAAAGAGCATCCATCCCCGCCAAAGCGGTGATGTCTGCATGATCAAAAGGAGGGGATATCTCGACGACATCACCACCGACAAGATTGGGAATTTTCAAAGCCCGGAAAATGCGTTGCACTTCATAAGTCGTCAGTCCCCCAGGAACAGGGGTTCCCGTTCCAGGAGCGCAACTTGGATCCAGATTGTCGATGTCATAGCTGATATAGGTCGGAGTTTCATCAAAGGTGGGCAATGTCTTTAAAAACTCGCTCAAGGATTGATTGCGGATCTCATCGACCGTGATGACACGAATGCCATTTCTTTTGACGAAATCCAAATCTTCGCCGCCTGCTAACGGTCCGCGAATACCGATTTGAACCATTTTTTGGGGATCCACTAAACCTTCTTCGACCGCATGACGGGCAAATGCGCCGTGATGGTACTCGCACCCCCACGCTGCGGGGTAAGTGTCTAAGTGAGCATCAAAGTGAATAAAAGCCAAAGGCTTTCCATACTTCTGCTTCAAAGCTCGCAAGACCGGCAATGTCGTGGAGTGATCGCCCCCGACCGACAAAAACTTTTTATTGTTCTTAAGAACTTCGCCGACAAACTTCTCAATGCGCTCGTAAGTTTGATTCTGATCGATCGGAACGGTCGGGCAATCACCGATATCCGCCACTTTGAGTTTTTCAAAAAAGTTCTCCATGCGAGTCATATGGAAACCCCGCCCAAGACTGGAGATCTCACGCACTTTCGAAGGAGCAAATCGCGCCCCGGGACGATAGGAAACCCCACCATCGTAAGGAATTCCAAAAATTCCAACTTCATAGTCTGCGTCTATTGCCACGTAAGGCAATCGGAAGAAAGTTTTAATCGCAGAAAATCGGGGAAACTCGCGTCCGCTGAGTGGCTTGTATTCCATATTGACTCCTCAATTATCTGAAGACTACATTACCGCGAATGACAGCAAAATACGACTATAAACTCGACCATAAGCACCTTACGCAATGGTACAAAAAGAATCACCGCTCGCTACCTTGGCGAGAGAATAAAGACCCTTATCGCATTTGGCTCTCGGAAGTGATGTTGCAACAAACCACCGTCATTGCGGTCATTCCTTATTTCGAAAAATTTCTAGAAAAATTTCCGACCGTTCACGCTTTGGCCGAAGCGCCCGAAAGCGAGGTTTTGGAAGCTTGGGCGGGGTTGGGGTATTACTCCCGCGCACGAAATCTTCACAAGGCCGCCAAAGCCCTGTCGACTCAAGGATTTCCAAAGACCGCCGCAGAACTCTTGGAGCTGCCAGGCTTTGGCCCTTACACCTCTCGCGCCGTTGCCAGCATTGCGTTTGGCGAAAAAGTCGGCGTCTTAGACGGCAACGTGATCCGCGTTCTGTCACGTCGTTATGGTTTGAAGCTGGAATGGTGGAACAATCAGGGACGGGCTATCCTTCAAAACATCTCTGACGAGTTGGCTTTGTTAGGACAAGCCGACGTCATAAACCAAGGCTTAATGGAGCTGGGGGCGACCGTCTGCACACCTCAGAAGGTCACCTGCATTTTATGTCCTTGGGCCTCGAGCTGTGTTGCACGGGAAAAAAATGCGGTGGAGAAGCTCCCCCTCAAAAAACCTCGCAAAGACAGCGAGGTCTGGGTCTGGAAGCCCCTTGTCGCAATCAAAGACCATAAAGTCGCTCTTGTTAAGAATGATTACGCCCCTTTCCTGAAAGGGCAGATGATTTTCCCAGGGGAAATTGCCAAGGAAAAAAACAAGCCCAAAGACTATGATGCCAAACACAACATCACACATCATGATATCTTTATTCAAATTACTCAGCGAAAATCAATGTCTGGAAAAAACATTGAGTGGGTTGAATTAAAAGAGCTGAAGAAGGTCAATCCTTCTTCCTTGCTACAGAAAGTACTGCATAAGGTTGAGATATGAAGTGGATCAGTGGTGCGATCGCGGGGTTGTTATTTCTTTTAGTTGGTTGCACCCATCTGAGCCTCACCAAAGACATCCTGTCTTCGGATTACCTTCTTGCCAAGGGTTCAAAACAAATCACCTTCCTTGGAGACAACGATCACCCGCGCTTTTCCGAGGATGGTACGCGTTTACTTTACACCAGTCGCAGCCGGGTTTTACACAAAGGCGCTCAGATTTATGAAGTGGATCTTCTGCGCAACAAAGATCGTCGAGTGACCTTCTCTGACGGTGACGCTTTTGATGCTATCTATATCAGCGATTCAGAAATTCTTTACGCTTCCACGACAGATGAAATCAAAGAAAGTCCTCTGTTAAATAAAAATTTCGACAAAGACTTTCCTCCGTCAGATTTGTATATGAGTGATCTCTATGGAAACGACATTTTGCGTGTCACTCAGCAACCTGGCTTTGATGCCAATCCGTTGTTTGTTCCCCACTCTGTAAAACCTTTTATTCTTTTCACGTCCCATCGCGGGGATCTGACGGGGATTTACCGCCTTGATCTTAGAAATCTTCCGGTCAGCCTTGTTTCTGCAGAAAAAGATAAAGAGAAAAGATTCCCCGCTCTCGCACCAGATCTGCAACAGGTGGCGTGGGTGGAAAAAAATCTCAAAACAGAAGAATACAGCCTTGTACTTTATTCTTTAAAAAAGAAGATGCCGCTCGTTTTAAAAAAAGGAGAGGGTGTTTACCGCGATCTCTTTTTTGCGCCTCGAACACCTCAAAGACTTTTCTATAGCATTCTTCGCAAGGGTGAAAAACAATACCAAATTGAAGTCTATGACCTCGAAAAGCAATGTACTCAGGTGGCCTTCAAGGGTCAGGATTCTTTATACTCCCCTGCACTCTCTAATGAATCCACAGAGCGATTGGCCTTTTCACGCTCATTTCAGGATAAAAAACAAATTTACATAGTGAACCTTCCCACGGATTTAGGCCCTTGCCTGGAACCCCCTGTACAAGCTACTCTTAAAGAGTGAGATACTTACTTAGCCTCCTTATCTATCTTCCTTTTGTCGCCATGGCCGCTCCTTATCCGGCGACCAGTTCTTCGGCCCTAACCACGCCAGAAAAAGGCCTCTATTTCTTACACAAAGGTTTCACTTTAAAAACAGAAGGCACAGATTGGGTCCCCGTCAGCAACTCGGAACAAAGCCTACTGGATACGGTCCGCTTTTCTTCAAAAGAAAGCCCACAGAACGGCAGTCTCAGCATTCGCACAGACAAGGTCGCAAAGAATGCGTCCCTAGAACTCTACACCCGCAAATGGATGCGGGATTACCCCAATTATGGCTTCGAGGTCATTTCTGCAAAAAATTTCAACCTCAATGGAAGCCCTGCTCTTGTCGTGGATATGTTATCGCGCACAAAGAATAAACAGATTCGCCAAGTGATTCTGAAAAACGAAGACCGCGTGGCGATCATGACTTGTCTTGATGATAAGAAAAATTTCTCAAAATCTCTGCAAAGTTGTAATCAAATAATGAAGTCCTTTGCTTGGAGCTCCCAACAAACGCCTTCTGAGAAATCAGAAACCGCGCAACCCGTTCAATAGCTGAGACCGACTCTTGAAAGAGTCGAGCCAGACTTTACAACCCAGACTCCTGAAACTATCCTGTTTAGACAGAGGTTTTCTTGAAATCTGTTTTTTTCGCGCTCATTCTTTGCCTCCCATTCACCGTCGGCGCTCAGGTTCCATTGAGGGTCGGAGTTCCCACGGGTCAAGATCCTCATATCTTTCTAGTTTCGAACCAACCCCAAGGAGATGAAGGCCACCTGTTGAATATGGCTCTGCACAAAGCGGGCTTTGCGCCTGAGTACTTTCACTTCCCCTCGTTGCGAGTCATTGAGCGACTTCGCAACAATCAAATTGATGCGACCATCAACGTCAAAGAAGAATCTCTCCCCTTTGCATTTAAGTCTTCCTTCTTCTATGACTTCCAAAATTGTGCTGTCACAAAAACCGACAAAAGAATTCATCTAAAGAAGACTGAAGATTTTAAAAACTTTGATGTGGTCGCCTTTAAAAATGCGAAGACGTCCTTAGAGAAGGATCACATCACAGAAATTATGACCACCGCAAAAAGCTATCGTGAAATTCAAGACGTCGACACTCGAATCAAACTTCTTAAGTCAGGACGCGTGGACGTCATGCTTTCTGAGAAATTAGTTTTTCTTCACTATTTGCAAAAGTTTGCGTTGGGATCTCCAGAAGAATACCGCTTTGACTGTCTTTTCAGCCCCAATCGCTACTATTTGATCTTCCGAGATAAGGAACATCGAGATCAGTTCGATCGAGCTTTCAAAGCCAAATAGCGAACGATCCCGAATAAAACTTTCTAATACAAAAGATATTTCTTTCGTTCTTTAGTCCAAGATTTTTCGTCTTTAGCTAACGCCGTTTCCAAATCCTTGGGAGTTGCTTTCGCGTCCTCAATCCAATTCTTCAAAGCAGGCCCTCCATTGATCACGTCAAAAGCCAGGCGGTCGCGAACATACTCGTAGGCAAAATCACGATAGATCGGATATTTCGGATGCATCTCGCGAATTACTTTGAGCATCAAGGCCACAAGGCGAAAAGGTTTAAAGTTCGCGTGTTGATAGCTTTGTGCATCCGTGTGGAACTGAAAACCATGACACAGTTTTCCCACATGCTTATGAAACGTAGGCTCAAAGAAGCACTCTCGCAACGTCACACCCTTAAACCATTGAGGTGCTTTCTTCTTCATGCGCAACAAAACTTCGGCAAAATCGATGTCTGAGGCCCCAATCACCTCCAACGCTCGAGTGGTCCCACGGCCTTCTGACAAGGTCGTGCCTTCAATCAACACGGTTCCTGAATAGGCGCGGGCCATGTTCAACGACGCTGCATTCGGTGATGGGTTCACCCAGGGTCTTTTTAAGTCCCAACCAAATCCAGGGCCTTTTTCCGGAGAATAGCCCTTCATCTTCACGACCTGAAGATCCAAATTCATCTTGTAGAAATCTTTAAAGTACAACGCCAACTCCCCCACCGTCAGACCATGGCGCATGGGAATCGGAGCCGCCCCGACAAAAGACTCCCACCCAGGAAGCATTTTAAATCCTTCGATAGGACGACCTGCCGGATTGGGGCGATCAAGGACGATCATGGTTTTGTTCAACTTCGCGCACTCTTCCATCACATACAATAATGTTGTGATAAAGGTGTAGATCCGACAGCCCAAATCTTGAAGATCAAAAAGAAGCACATCGAAGTGTTTCATCATCTCTGCCGTCGGGCGACGAACTTCACCGTATAGACTGAAAATCGGGATCTGATGGACCGGATCAACAAAGTCCAGGCTTTCGATCATATTGTCTTGTTTGTCGCCGCGGACTCCGTGCTGAGGACCGAAGGCGCAGGAAAGTTTGATCTTTTTAGAAAGCAAATCCAGGCTGTGCTGAAGATTTTCGTCGACACTGGCGGGATGACAAACCAACCCCACACGTTTCCCTTTCAGGGACTTCAACATCTTTGCATTCGACAACAAAACCTCAACGCCCAACTTCATACAACTTCCTTGTTAAGAGAAAATTGTAAACCAAAGCTTTTGAGGACGACCAGCGCTTTTTTTTAATCGGCCTCAACAGCAGGAGGTGGACGATAGTCGAGGGGGCTAAGTTCGATGAGTCGCGAGCCATTCCGCCATCGGCAAAGCGAAATAGGTGAAGATCACATCCGCCCCGGCGCGACGGATAGAGTAAAGAGTTTCCACCATCGCTCGGGTTTCATCGATGATACCTGCCTTGGCTCCGGCCTTGATCAGACCGTACTCACCACTGACATTGTAGGCCGCCACCGGCAAATGAGTGTGGGCTTTCACGTCGGCGATGATATCCAGATAGCTCAAAGCTGGCTTGACCATAACCATGTCAGCGCCTTCCATCTCATCCAACTCCACCTCACGCAAAGCTTCACGGGCATTGCGGAAGTCCATCTGATAAGTTTTTTTATCGCCAAACTTGGGCGCCGAATCCAGCGCCTCGCGGAAAGGACCATAGAAGCTAGAGGCATACTTGGCCGAATAAGAAAGAATTCCCGTATCAATGAAACCCTCTTGATCCAACGCCTCGCGAATCGCGCCCACGCGCCCATCCATCATGTCTGAAGGGGAAACAATATCCGCCCCCGCCTGCGCATGAACAATCGCCATCTTCGCCAGAACTTCGACTGTTTCATCATTCAAAATCTTCCCGTCTTTAACAATGCCATCGTGACCATCCGACGAGTAAGGATCTAAAGCGACATCTGAAATCAAAGTCACTTCCGGAAACTTGTCACGAATCATTTTCAAAGTCGTCGGCAAAAGGCCGTTCGGATTGAGCGATTCTTTCCCATAAGGATCTTTATGCACTTCCGAAAGAGCGGGAAAAAGATCAAAGGTCTTCACTCCTAAAGCGACGGCTTTCCCCACTTCCTGTAAAAGAACATCGGGACTCATGCGATAGATCCCCGGCATGGACTGAATCACCTGTTGCTGACCTTTTCCTTCGCAAAGAAATAAGGGTAAAACAAGTTGAGACACTCTCAAATCTGTCTCTGCCACCATTTGTCGCAAAGCTTCTGTCTTACGATTCCGTCTGGGTCTTTGAGTGAGCTTCATGATTCCTCCACCGGGTCCTTATAAAATTTGAACCTAAGTCCTTGTGCGCCGTGCTCCAAACAGGCTGATGACAATTCGATGACACTTAACTGAAAGTTTAGTGATAAACCTGTCTGCACATGGAAGATATACTTCTCGTTCACAGAAAATCCAATAGAAACTTCTCGGAGTCTCTTCAAGATGCAGCGATCTGGAAAACATGCCTACGCAAGATCTTGTTTTGTACTGAGACAGAGTTGAATGACTTCAGCGACCTGATTGAAGTCGATGATCAAGTTCTTCGCGGCGAAAAAGCTCTCAGCCTTCTTCTGGAAATCCTTTGTGGTTTGCACTCGCCCATCGTCGGAGAAACTGAAGTTTTTGGCCAGTTTAGAAATTTCGTGGACTCGCGAAAGCAACTTCAAGATCCTCTTTTTGCGGATCACCAAAAGTGGCTCAATTTTGTTATGGCCGAGGTAAAAAGAACTCGGGCTGAGCACTTGGTGGGCATGGGTTCACAAAGTTACGGAAGCCTGTTGCGTCGTTATACAAAAGAAGTTGAAAGCGTCACCATCTGTGGTTCGGGCCATCTGGCTCAAGAAATTCTGCCGTGGCTGGCCCACAAAAAATCCATGCAGGTTCTGTGTCGTGACGTCACCAAACTGCAAGACTTCGCGGCGAAGTACAATAATCTATCTTTGACAACATACAATGACTCTTACATTCATGGCGAAGCGATGGTGATCGCAGCGCCCCTGACCGATACACGAATCCTAGAATTGATGAATAGACAAGAAACTCGCCCACAGGCGGTTTTTGATCTGCGTGGAGAGGAAAACAACTTAGCCTCTTTGCTGGCAACACAATTCCCCCATGTATCGTTCATGGGTCTTCATCAATTCTTTGCGGAAATTGAAGAAACAAAAAAGGAAACCCAAACCAAACTTGAGGCCCTCAAAGCGCATCTTTTGGAAAGGGCTTTGACCTTTACGCAAAGAACAGAGCTTCGTCCTCTTGGTTGGGACGACATATGCGCTTAAAAATATCAGCACGAAAAAGTGACCTTGCTCGTCTTCAGGCCTATATGGTCGGAGACGCTCTGAAAGAAAAAAATCCACACCTTGAAATCGAATACCGCTTCAAAGAATCTTTAGGGGATAAAAATCTCACGGATCCTCTTTGGCAAATCCCCGAAAAAGGTGTCTTCACGGAAGACTTTTATGGTGAACTGATTCGCGGTGAAACGGATATGGTGGTGCATTCTTGGAAGGACCTTCCCACCGAACATAAAAGCGACACCGTGATTGCCGCCACTTTGCCGCGAGCCGATCAACGAGATCTTCTTCTGTTAAAAAAAACTCATTTTGAAAAGATTCAGCAGACAAAAGCTCTTCGGGTGTTCAGCTCTTCGCCCCGTCGAGAATACAACCTCACCGATTTTTTTAAAACTCATCTGCCGTTTTCTCTGGAGTCCGTTCGTTTTGAAAGTGTGCGCGGCAACATCCCGACTCGCCTTCGTAAGTTGCTTGAGAATCCCGAAGTCGACGGTTTGATCGTCGCCAAGGCGGCACTGGATCGTTTGTTAGTGGCTCGGCAAGACGAGTTCCAAGAGGTCCGTCACCAACTTCGCTCTTATTTGAGCCATTTGGACTGGGCTGTTTTGCCTCTCAGTATCAATCCCAACGCCGCCGCGCAAGGAGCCTTGGCCGTTGAAATTATGGCCAAACGCCCCGACCTTGAAGCATTGTTAAAAGACATTCACGACGAAAGCACCTTCCATTGCGCACAAAAAGAACGCACCTGGCTGGCCAGTTTTGGTGGCGGTTGCCATCAAAAAATCGGTGTGGCGGTTCTTTCTCGCCCTTATGGAGAGATCACCTTTCTCAAGGGCTTGACGGATCAAGGGCAGGTTCTCAATACTCGAACTTTGACTCCGAACCATTCCGTTCCTCGCTTTCCGGCAGAACAACTTTGGTCCTCGGAAGTTCGTGCCGAGCGTCTCCCACTTTCTCCGACGCCCTTGGCCCCTCATCTCAACGCTCTGTACGTTGCCCGCGCTGAGGCTTGGCCCGAGGGTTTAAAGTCTCCAGGTTTTGTTTGGACGGCGGGACTAAAAACATGGAAAAACTTGGCGCAAAAAGGTATATGGGTGCATGGCTGTGCGGAGAGTTTGGGTGAACAAGAAGACGCCCGTCTCGACGTTTTGGCGGGAAGGTCTTTGCACTGGGCAAAACTTTCTCATGAAGAGGGTTTTGAGACCTCCTCTGAAAACCTGCCTCTCGTGGCGACCTACCGACTGCAGCCTCTCGGGACTTTGGCTTCTGTGACTAACAAGGAGTGCTTCTTCTGGAATAGTGGAAGTCAGTTCTTGCACGCAATCCAAGAAGCCCCTGAGATTTTAAAAAAACATCATGCCTGTGGCCCCGGAAACACTTATAAGGTTCTTCGCGCCTACATGGAAAAACACAACGCGTTTGATCCGGCTCGTTTAAATATATTTTTGGATCAAGAAGACTGGAGACAACAATGCACCAAGTAACTTCGGAAGAACTTTTTCAGCGCGCTCTCAAAGTAGCTCCGGGCGGTGTTCACTCGCCGGTTCGTTCTTTCAAAGGACTTGATCGCGCGCCCGTCTTTTTTAAACAAGCCGAAGGCGCCTTCCTCACCTCTGTCGAAGATAAAAAATATATCGACTTCTGCCAAAGTTTTGGCCCCTTGATCCTGGGACATCTTGATCCCGAAGTGAAAGAAGAAGTTCATCGTATGGTGGACACTGCATGGACCTTTGGTGCCACAGAAATCTACTCGCTTGAGTTGGCCGAGTGGATCACGTCAACTTTGCCTTTCATGGAAAAATTGCGTTTTGTCTCTTCGGGGACAGAGGCCGTTATGAGTGCCTTGCGAGTCGCTCGCGCTGCCACAGGACGCACTAAAATTTTGAAATTTGAAGGTTGTTATCACGGCCATGTGGACAATCTTTTAGTCAAAGCCGGCAGTGGTCTGGCGGGAACGGCGGCCTCCTCCAGTGCCGGAATTCCTGCCGAGGTGGCAGCACACACCGTGGTGACACCTCTGGATGATGAAGTTCAACTTGAAACCGTTTTTCAAACCCACGGCAAAGACATCGCCGCCGTGATCATTGAACCCTTGCCTGCAAACTATGGCCTTTTGGTCCAACGGCCTGAGTTTCTCAAGAAAGTCGCCGAACTTTGCGAGAAGAATGGCAGCCTTTTGATTTTTGACGAAGTCATCTCGGGCTTCCGTGTGGGTTTGGGTGGCATGGTTGAAAAAACCGGCATCCGCCCGGATCTTGTAACCTATGGAAAAATCATCGGCGGTGGTTTCCCTGTAGGGTGTTACGGCGGTAAAGCTGAACTGATGAACATGGTTGCTCCCAGTGGGGATGTTTATCAAGCCGGCACCTTGAGCGCCAATCCGATTGGTATGCGCGCGGGTCTCACCACACTCAAAAAAATGCAACGTCTTGACGGCTGGAATGTTCTTGAAAAGCGCACTCAGAAATTTGCAGACACTTTGCGTGCAGGCTTTGCCAAAAAGGGCGTTCCTTTAGAAGTCAGCCAAGTGGCGTCCTTGTTCTGGATTCATGGTCCCACAAAAAATCCGATCCGTGCGATCTCGCAAATTCCTGGTGATCAAGGGGCGACCTTTAAAGGCCTCTTCTTAAAAGCTTTGGATCAGGGCGTGTATTTAGCCCCGAACGCTTACGAAGTTGGTTTTGTTTCTATGGCTCACTCTGACGAACTGTTAGAGCAAGCGGCTCATACTATCATTTCAGCGGCGGACTAAGATGCTTAAGAAAATCCTTAAACCTCATGTGAAAACAGTTTTGGCGGTCGTCTGGTTCGCCTTTACGTTTTCGCTTGTGACTTGGTGGTGGGTTTTCCTTTTAATGCGTCTGAATCAAAGTGAATCCCATCGCATGTTCGCCTGGGAGGGATCGATCCTGCTTGCGACGATCTTTCTGGGGGGCGTCGCGCTGGTGCTTTTTAGCTATCGCGACCAAAAACGACATCAAAGACTGCGTTTTTTCTTTTCTACTTTTAGTCACGACTTAAAAACCTCTATTGCCCGACTTCGACTGCAGGCGGAGGTTCTAGAAGAAGATCTGCATGGCAACACTCATCCCGTCATGAAGCGACTGATTGATGACATTCAGCGGTTGGACCTGCAACTGGAAAACTCACTTCTGCTGGCCAATCTTGAAAGTGGTCAACTGCTCAAAGAAGATATTTCTTTGAGTGATCTTCTATCCAGCCTTCGCAACGAGTTTTCAGAGCTTTCATTGGAGCTTGAGCGCGAGGCCATCTTGCGTGGTGACCGCCGCGCTTTCTTAAGCGTTTTTAAAAATCTTCTGCAAAACTCCGTTTTGCACGGCAAGGCCAGCTCTGTTCGCTTAAAAGTAAAAAGCCTTGATACAAATCACATTGAGGTTCTTCTACAAGATGATGGTTTGGGCTTTAAAGGTGACATCAGCAAACTGGGGTCTGAGTTATTAATGTCTCAAGACGCCCGCAGCAATGGGATCGGACTTCTTATTACACGCAGTCTTCTGGAAAAGATGAAGGGCGATATTCAATTTGAATCCAAGGAAAATGAAGGCTTTCAATCCCGACTGAAATTGGAGGGCCGTTTAAAATGAGAAAAGTCCTTCTCGTCGAAGACGACCTCTCTTTAGGAGAAACCCTGACCGAAAGACTCAAAAAAGAGTATAACGTTGCCTGGGGAAAAAGTTTCAGTGAAGCGTGGACTCTTTTTTCAAAATCCAAAGACTTCGACATCATCATTTTAGATGTTGGGCTTCCCGATGGAAATGGCTTTGAGTTGGCGGAAAAAATTAAGCAGGTCTCACCTGTCTTATTTCTATTTTTAACGGCTCAGGCCGATGCCGAATCTCGCTTAAGAGGATTTGAATTGGGTGCCGAAGAATATATTCCCAAGCCCTTTCACCTCAAGGAACTCTTACTTCGCGTGAAGCATGTCCTGGAAGCTCACGCTCCGGCACGGGAAATGGAACTTGAATCCTGCACCGTGAACTTCACCAACATGACCGTACAAAAAAAATCTGGTCAGATCGAATATCCTCCCGTCACGGATATGAAGATCTTGCAGCTTCTTATTGAAAAATCCCCCCGCGTTCTGAGTCGTGATGAGATCATGAATGAAATCTGGGGTGTTGATAAGAATCCAAGTCATCGAACAATTGATAATATTATTGTGCGCCTACGACAACTACTGGGAAGCGATGGAGATAAACACATTCGCTCCGTTCGCGGCGTCGGCTACCAATGGTCCGTGGAGGAACCCTCATGAATACCCTTTTTAAAAATGCTCTACAAAGAACTCCTCAAGCCGTTCCTCCGATTTGGTTTATGCGCCAAGCGGGTCGCTATCACAAACACTATCAAGGACTTCGTTCTCAGCACTCGTTCATGGAGCTTTGTAAAAATCCAGAATTAGCGGCTCAAGTCGCTCTGGGGCCCGTGGCTGAGTTCGATTTTGATGTCTCCATTCTTTTCAGCGACATTCTTTTTCCTCTTGAAGCTTTGGGCATGGGGTTGGACTACACCGATCACGGCCCTCAATTGGCTTTTAAACTGAATCCTGAAACGATCTCTCAATTAGGTTCGGTCGAAAAGGCCATTGAGTTTATGGGCTTCCAGAAAGAAGCGATGAAGGCCACGCGAGCCGTCCTTCCCTCGAATAAAAGTTTGATTGGCTTTGTCGGAGGTCCCTGGACTCTGTTTGTCTATGCGGTGGAGGGTTCTCATGCGGGCTCCCTCACCCAATCCAAGTCCTTAATCTCTTTGTTCCCTCAGTTTTTAGAGAAAATGTACCCCCTGCTCAAAGAAAATATTCGTATGCAGTTTGAAGGGGGCGCTGAAGTGGTGATGGTCATGGATACCGCGTCAGGAGAAGTCAGTCCGGCGTTCTTCCAACAATGGAGTCAGCCCATCTTGACTCGTCTGGCTCAAGATTTCCCTGGCAAGATCGGCTTTTACTCTAAAGGCACACAGCCTGCTTTCTTCAATAAAGCCTTCACCGATCTTCCGTGGGCAGGTCAGGGCTTCGACCATCGCTGTTCCCCTGCAGAGTCCTTCAAAATTCAAAATAAAGGTTTTGTTCAGGGCAACTTCGATCAAGGCATGCTCTTTATGGACGAGACTGATTTTAAATCAGCCCTTAAAACTTTCTTGGCCCCGATAAAAGAGATGACTCTTCAAGAACGTGCCGGCTGGGTTTGTGGTTTAGGTCACGGCGTTCTTCCGAAAACTCCGGAAAAGAATGTGAAGCTGTTTGTAGAGACCGTCCGCAAGGAGCTTTTATGATGAAAGACCTTTTAGCCAAATACGACGTTCCAGCTCCTCGCTACACTTCTTACCCGACGGTACCCTATTGGGAAACCAATCCTACCGACTCTCAGTGGGTGGAGCATCTTCGCGCGACTTTGCAAGAAAAGCCGGGAGGATGGTCTCTGTATTTACACATCCCTTTCTGTGAAAGTCTTTGCACCTTTTGTGGTTGCAACAACATCATCACCAAAGATCACAAAAGAGAAACCCCCTATGTGGATCTGATCTTGAAAGAGTGGCAGCTTTACACTGAACAAGTGCCAGAGCTTTTGCAAAAGCCTTTGAAACACATTCATCTTGGCGGCGGCACGCCCACGTTCCTTTCGGCTGAATCTTTGGTGACTCTGTTAAAACCTATTTTATCTCGCGTAAAAATTGATCCGCAAGATTTCGAAGGCTCTATTGAGGTGGATCCGCGCCGCACGAATCCTGAACAGCTCAAGGCTTTACGTGAATTGGGTTTCACTCGCGTCAGCATGGGCGTTCAAGATTTCCATCCTGAAGTGCAAAGACTGGTTAATCGCATTCAGCCCTACGAAATCACCGCCGGACTTACCAAAGCAGCCCGGGACATGGGTTATACTTCCGTGAACTTTGACTTGATTTATGGACTGGCTCGTCAGACGGCTGAATCCATTCGCGAAACCGCCCAAGCCACCGTCGAACTGCGCCCGGATCGTATTGCACTCTATAGTTTTGCCTTGGTTCCTTGGATTCGTCCTCAACAAAGACTTTTTAAAGACGAGGACCTCCCTAAGGCCGCGGAAAAAAGAGAACTCTACGAAATTGCTCGGGGCATCCTTTTGAATGCGGGTTATGTCGAAGTGGGCATGGATCACTTTGCTCTTCCCACAGACAACCTCTGTGTCGCGATGAATGAAAAACGTCTGCATCGCAACTTCATGGGTTACACCGATCAACGCACTGATGTCCTTTTGGGGATGGGCGTCTCTTCCATTTCTGAAACACCTTATAGCTTTCATCAAAATGAAAAAGTTTTGCCACTTTACGAAGCGGCCCTTAAAGAGGGGCGTCTGCCCAGCTTGCGTGGTCACGTCCTGACTGAAGAAGACAAGATTCGTCGTGATCAGATCATGAAGCTGATGACTGAATTTGAAGTGGACTTCATCAATGAAGCTCAAGAAACTCAGTCGCAACAATTCCTTGAGGAAATGTTGAAGGATTCGTTAGTGGAGATTCGCGACCACAAGCTGATTGTTAAAGATGCGGGCCGTCCCTTTTTGCGTAACGCCTGTGTATTTTTCGATGAGCGTTTAAAACAAAAACAACCTCAAACAAAAATTTTCTCTCAATCTATATGAAAACTGTCAGTGTCGTCGGGGCCGGTTTTGCCGGCCTTTCTGTGTCTCTTAAATTGGCTCAAAAAGGATTTCAGGTTGACCTCTATGAAAGTTCGTCGCGAGTGGGAGGCCTTTTAGGAACCGACACCACCGAACATGGCATCGCCGAACGGGCCGCCAATGCCCTCATTCGTACCTCCAAAGCAGAAGATCTTTTTAACGAGCTGGGCTTGAAACCCAGTCTTCCGCTGGCCTCGGCGAAAAAACGATTCCTCTTTCGCAAAAAACCCCGAACTTGGCCGTTAAGCTTCTCTGAAACCTTGGGTCTGATCTGTCGGGTTCTTCCCAAGTTGCTGAAAGGAAAAACCTCGTTGAAGCCTCAATCCCAGGAAACTTTGGAACAATGGGGTTTACGTCTTTTAGGTCCCGCGGCGACCCAGCATATTCTGGGTCCCGCGATGCAGGGCATTTATGGCAACGAGATCTCTGGCTTAAGTGCCAGCGTGATTTTAGGACCTCTCTTTTCAAAAAAGAAAAAAGACAAGTATCAAGGACTGCTCACAGGCCCTGGAGGCATGCAAGATCTGGTCGATCATCTCGAGGCAAAGCTGAAAGAGTTGGGCGTCAGAATTCATCTGAATACCTCTGTGAACGCCCGCGAACTCAAAGGTCCCGTCATCATCGCCACCTCCGCGTCGGCGGCTTGCCGTTTGCTTAAAGAGTCCCACCCCTCTTTGTCACAAGTCCTTTCTGAAATCCGCATGTCGTCTCTCATGAGTGTCACCTTGTTCTTCAACAAAGCCCAGACCACTTATCAAGGTTTTGGCTGTCTCATTCCCCGAGGATATGGTTTAAAATCCTTGGGTGTATTGATGAACTCTTATATTTTTGCAGATCGCAACAAAACCTATAATGAGACGTGGATGATGGGTGGAGAAAAAGAACAAGATCTGCTCAGCTTCTCTGATTCAGATCTATTAAAATTGATTGCCGACGAGCGTTTCCGCATTCTTGGTCACAAAGAAAGTCTTTTGGACTACCGGATCAACCGCTGGGACAAGGCACTCCCCTATTATGATCTTCAGCTGGAAAAGACTTTGGAACTTTTAAAAAGCATGCTCCCTGCCAAAGAGCTATACCTGCATGGAAACTACCTGGGCGGTATTGGCTTAAGTAAAATTCTTGAACGCAGCGAAGTTTTAGCTGAAGAAATCGCGAGTCGCTATGCCTAAAAAAGGCGTTCTTCTTCTTAACATCGGAAGCCCTCGAACTTACCAGGTTCATGATGTTAAAAAGTATCTGAAAACTTTTTTAATGGATAAGGACATCATCAGCATTCCCTATCCTGCAAGATGGCTTCTGGTTCACGGATTGATCGTCCCACGCAGAGCTCCCTATTCTGCAGCCAACTATCAAAAGATCTGGATGACCAATGAAGGGTCCCCCTTGACCGTGTACACGGATCGCTTTGCAAAAAAACTTCAAGCGCAACTGGGCGAAGACTATGTCGTCAAAGTTGGTATGCGCTATGCCGAGCCCACCATCGAAAAGGCCTTAAGGGAATTTGGGGAAATGAATCTAGAAACCCTGATCCTTGCACCCCTGTATCCTCAATACGCCGAGGCCACAACGGGCTCCTCGCTCAAAGAAGTCGATCGCCTCATCGGTCGACTGGGGCTAGAGGTGCCAACAGAAACTGTGCCACCTTTCTTTGAGGATCCCACCTTCATTGAACCCTCTGTGCAAATGATTCGAGAAGCTTTGGCCGACAAAAAGGTCGATCATTATCTGTTCTCGTTTCATGGTCTGCCTGAAAAACAAATTCGCAAGGTTCAGGGTTGCCTTCAAAGTGATGGCTGTTGTTTCGAAAAAAAAGCCTGCGCCAAGAACTGCTATCGGGCCCAGTGCTATGCCACCGCCACACGAATCGCCGAATCCTTGGGACTTCTTGACAGTCACTGGAGTGTATCATTCCAGTCTAGATTAGGACGCGGTGAATGGCTAAAACCCGCAACCGATCACACCCTTGAAATACTAGCGCAAACAAATAAAAAGAAGATCGCCGTCTTCTGTCCCTCCTTTGTCACCGACTGCCTAGAGACTCTGGAAGAAATCGGCCTTGAAGGGCAAGCCCACTTTAAAGAACACGGCGGGGAAGAATACACCTTGATCCCCTGCCTGAATGACAACGAGAGCTGGACCCGTCGCTTTGCTGAACTTCTGACGGGATTAAAGATCGTCGAAGCGGAATCAGAACTGACACCGTTTGTCTCATTTTGAAGCGCAAAAAGCGTCACTGTATCTAAAATAGACACCCACATTGCCATTTTAAAATGTGCCTACAACGGCACACTCCGTGTATGGAAGGCTACGTCGACTAGGAGAACTAGATGGTCTACTCGTTAAAGAAGAAAATGCTGTACGTTACGTTGGGATCCCTTCTCGCCGCCTCTTCGGCTTCGGCGAAGGTCTATGTCAACTCCCTCTGCCACATGAAAGCCAATTCCGAAGGGCGAATCATTGAGGGAGATAAAAACAAAGGCGAAAAATTCCCTCTGGCATCTATTTCAAAAGTCGTCACCGCCTTGTGGGCCGTCGAAAAGCTTGGACCCGATTATCGTTATGCCACAAAACTTCATGTGAATAAGGTCGGCAACGACAGCTATGATGTTCATATCGAAGGCAGCCGCGATCCTATTTTTGGAAGAAATGCCAGCTACTTCCTTATTTCAGAACTTAACCGCGCGGGCGTCGACATCAAGAAGATTGAAAACCTGACTTTTGATGAAAACTTCCTTTTAGACTGGCTGGCGGAGGAGAAACCTCGTATCGGCGGAGACACTCCGTACTACGATACCATCGAAAAGCAGACAGAGGCTGTTCGCAGATCCCTTTTGGCGGACTTTGCCACTCCTATTCGCAAGGAAATGTATGCCGCTTTAAAAGCCAAGGCCGACAGAATTGGCGCAAAAATGGAGAGCAACCCGACTATCAGCGTCCATCGCGTGGAGTTTAAGGCTAAGCGTGATTTTGCAAAAACCCCTGAAACGACAACATTGGTTTATCGTTCGGCACCCATGCGCACGATCTTGAAGCGCATGAACAATCAATCTAATAACTATATCGCCGACACTCTTTACTGGAACTTGGGCGGCACCTCAGAGTTCAATCGCTTTATCAAAAGTGCGCTGTCTGTGGGAACAGATGAAATTGAATTCCATTTGGGATCCGGCAACAATGCCAACTACATCTATAATCCCAACACCGATATCTACAATGAGGCGACTTGTGAAACGATGATCAAGGTTCTTTACAGACTTGATAAAACTTTAGAGAAGTCAGGCTACGAACTTAATGAGATCATGGCTGTCGCTGGTGTTGACCAGAGCTCCACGGTCGCGGGCTATGGCGGTAACTTCTCGGGATCCACGGTTGCTAAAACAGGAAGTGTCAATAAAGCTAAAACCTTGACGGGAACGGTTTCGACGAAAAATGGCGTGATCTACTTCGCTGTCCTCATGCACACAGACAACAGAACCGAATGGGGTGCTGCAAGTGCGACGATCAAAGAAAAGGTCAATGACCTGATCGTTTCCAACGGAGGACCTAAGAAGATCAAATACGAAGAGCTTCTTCCTCTTCCTTTTGATGCTGACTCGAAGTTGACGAATGCGACTGCCGCCGTGGGCAGCAAAGGCTAACAAAGGACCATGATATGAAGATTTACTTAAAAATTTTATCCATCCTGGCCCTGCTGTCTTCCACTTGTTTAGCCAAGACATCGATGGAAAAGACCACCTCTGCCGCGAAGGTCAAAGCCGTCCTTGAGGCTGCAGAAACCGGCGATGCGGAAAAGTTTAATACTCTTTTAAAAGATAAAACCATTGATCTGAATGCCCAAGATGAAACAGGAATGACGCCTCTTATGAGTGCAGCCCTCGGTGGCAACGTCGACATGGTTAAAAAACTTTTGGCAAAAAAAGTGAAGTTAGAGCTGAAAAACCAAGTGGGCGATACGGCTTTGGCTGTTGCCTTGACCAATGATCAACTTGATTCCGCCAAAGTTCTTATCAATGCCGGAGCCAATGTTGACTTGATCGTTGCTGGCGATAATGAAGATACTTTGTTGATGAGAGCAGCCAGCAACAATGCCGATATCACCGCTTTGATCCTTAAGAAGAATAAGGGGCTGATCAATAAAACCAACAAACTCGGCGAAACGGCGTTAATGCAAAGTATTCGCTTTGGAAACAACGATTCAGTCAAAATGCTTTTAAAAGCTGGAGCTGACGTGAAGGCGAAGAACAAAGAAGGTCTTTCCGCTCTAGATATTGCAAAAAAATCTAGTAACGAAGAAGCCGTAAAACTTCTTTCTGCAAAAAAATAGTCAGGTTTTTTAAAGAGCTGACGACGGATACAGATACACGACAAACGTGTACAGATAAAAAAGACTCACGGAAAGCAAGGCGACAGAAAAAACGACCTTGAGGAGCTTGGCTGGTAACAAATAGGCGTACTTCGCCCCCAGCTGAGCTCCGATAATCACGCCAGTCCCACTGAACAAAAGAACATCCAGACTGATGTTTCCCCAGGTTAAATTAAACAATGAAATCAACCAGTCCGCACAGGCCTCTAAAAATACGGCTGTCGCGTTCGCCCGCAAGTTGGTCAGCTTTCCTTTTTGCTCCAACATGGGTTGCGATACTTCAGCAACACCGGTCCCCGTGCATGCGGAAAAACATCCCGCAGAAAGAAAAACAAGCCAGTACTTTTTAGCAAATCCAGGACGGAGATGTGTCTTAAATCCAAAACGATTCTTAAGAGCCAGTCCCATTTGATAGGTGGCGACGGCGAAAACAACCAGTCCCACAATCAAACGCAACCAGGGCGCTGGTAAGTAACTAAAAACAAACAGCCCCAGAAAGACTCCCAAGAAAATATACAGCAACAAAGACGTTATCTGCGTGCGATCCAGCATCTTTTGCTTAGCATATCTCCAGGCTCCGCTGGTCATGCCCAAGGTCTCTGTGGCAATTCCAGTCGCAATCGAATTAATAAGGGGAACATTCAGACCAAAATAGAAGAACGGCTGGAAGAAAACTCCTCCCGAAAAGCCCGTTGCATTGGCGGTCATAGCGATAATCACTGACGCTGGGAAAATATACCAGTATTCCCAATTAATCACTTCGAAGGCCTTTCCCTTCTCTTTCCACTCCCTGGTATTAAAAAATAAAAAAGGCGCCTTCGTGGCGCCTTTTCATCTTCTTAAGAGAATAATCTCTTAAAGAACCCTGAGATTTTCTGCCCCAGGGACTTCGAGGCCACCACCGGAGCATGCTTCTTAGCATGATGCTGCGGATGGGGTCCTTTACGATGTTCGTGCTTTTTGTGTTCTGGGCGTTTGTGTTTTCCACCCTCATGTTTTTTATGCTCTGGACGAGGTTGTGCTGCCGCAGGACGCCCGCCATGAGCTGACTTCTGCTGATCACGAGGACCTTTTTCATGACGACGTTGTTCCCCGCCACGACGATCTCTGTCTCTGTCGCGATCACGGCCGCCACCACCTCCGCGACGTTCACCGCGCTCTCCACGCTCGGGACGATCCCCGCGAGGAGCCCGCGCACGATCCAAGGACTTCGGATAGTGACCTTCATGATGATGGGACATCGGCTTGAATTCTTGAACCAACTGATCGTTCTCAAGATAACCGACTTCAACCTTGTGCTTCAAATAATCTTCAATGCGCGCCAAGGACTCGATATCCTTTTCACCCACTAATGAAAAAGCCTGACCTGTTGTTCCCGCTCGACCCGTACGACCGATACGGTGAACATAGGACTCGCTGTCCATAGGAAGTTCGTAGTTGATAACCAGGTCGACGCCTTTGATATCCAACCCTCGAGCGGCCACATCTGTCGCCACGAGGATGTTCATGTTGTTTTCCGCTTTAAACTGCTCAATCACGCGATTGCGCTGAGCTTGAGTCAAAAGACTGGAAATCGCCATAGCCGGAATTCCATTATCCACTAAAAACTTCGCGATCTTTTCAACACTCAACTTGAAGTTGGTGAAGATGATCGCCTGCTTGGGATTGCTCATCTTCAGCAAAGATAAAAGATGTTGAGGTTTTTCATCACCGCCCACATGGAAGATCTGATCTTTCACGTTTTCAGCTTTGGCTTGGTCACGGCTGATATTGATCTCAACAGGCTCAGAACCAAACTGGTAGGCGGTATTAAGAACATCAAAGTTCAAAGTCGCGCTAAATACCAGGAACTGGCGTTCACGCGGGACTCTTTGCAAGATGTACTTCATATCGTCCTTAAAGCCCATATCAAACATACGATCAGCTTCATCGAAAACGATCGCGCGAACTTGCTTCAGATCAACCAAATGCTCTTTGTAAAGATCAATCAAACGTCCTGGGGTTGCGACAATAAATTCAACACCGTTCTTCAGTGCTTCTTTTTGTTTGTCATAGCCCGTTCCACCGTAAATGGCGAAACCACGAAGGCCTGCTTCGGCACCGAACTTGGCGATGTTCTCGAAAACCTGCTCTGCCAATTCACGCGTGGGAACCAAGATCAAAATAAAGTTCTGTGGCTTCCAATCTTTGAAGGCTCTTTTTTCGATAAGAGCTTTTTGATCTTCCGTCACATCGCCCGCAGCGGGACGTGCGCGAAGAATTCTTTCCATCAAAGGGATGACAAAAGCGGCCGTCTTACCCGTTCCGGTCTGTGCAAGCCCGGCGACGTCTTTACCATCAAGAATCGTCGGCATCGCCTGTTCTTGAATAGGAGTGCAATCCTCATAATTCATTTTTTGGATTGCTGCTAATAAACTAGACTCTAAATTTAACTCTGAAAATTTCAACTTTCACTACTCCGGTCTGAAGCTCCAAGGTACTGACCAGGGAGCTAAATGTCAAAGAGGGGGCTTAAAAGCCGCCTACAAACAGTTTTAAAGCCTCGATAAAAGCCTGAGGTTGATCTGAATGGACCCAATGGCCCGCCTCAGGAATTTCGACGCCCTTAATCATAGAATTGCTGGCCAACATTTTAGTGTAACTTTCATGGCTTAGCTCGGTCGAGTTCCCACCCCGAATCAACAAGGTCGGGACCCGCAGCCCTTGCACCTCAGACCAGCGGTCATCACTCCGCCCCTGACGAACGGACTCAATGATCGCTCGCTTGGAGAACTTCCAGTCCACCGTTCCGTTGGGTTTTTCCTCCACATTTGCATAAAAATAGTTCGCCATGACCATCACATCTTCCCGGGTCTTCGCGGCTTTCACGAAGTCCTCAAAGAAGTACCGTCGAGCCTCGGTTCGGGAGGCAAAGGGCGTTGGCACAAGATTCAGCAAATACTCATAGTACTCGTGGGCTTGAGGGCTGGACTCGGGACCAATGTCTTCAACCACCAGATGACTCAGTCTTTCGGGGAAGCGCGTGGCAAAATTCATAACATTTCGCCCCCCCATAGAGTGCCCCACTAAGATAAACTTCTCCCAACCCAACTCGTCCACGATACGTCGAAGATCATTTGCATAGTCTTCAGGGGCATAACCGGCCTCGGGCTTAAACGATCGCCCATGGCCTCGCTGATCATAAGCCAAACAACGTTCTGTAGACTCAAGGCCCGTGATGATTCGGCGCCAGTTTTGCCCATAGCCCATGAGACCATGCAAAAACACCCATTTGCGCCCATTCTCGGGGCCGTAGAAGTGATGGTAGAAATTGTTAAGATACGACATGAGGGCTATATACTCCTCAGCCAGAGGTTCGTCATGTTTAAAGTGCGGGATAAATTTTAGGCTCCCTCAATTATTTCAAGGACTTAAGGTCAAGGTCTGTTCTTCAGAGTTTTTTTTATTCCAATTTGAATTTTGAGGCCAAGGGATGTAGATTCAGCCTCAATGAGATCTCAACAAAAGCCCCAGCTCCATGAGGACTGGATCGACTCCTATGCATTAAGAATTGTCCGTAACCTTCAAGAGGCCGGATTTGAAACCTACCTCGTCGGGGGCTGCGTGCGCGATTTGCTTGTGGGAATCCACCCCAAAGACTTCGACATCGCCACCAATGCGTTACCCAACCAAGTTCGCAAAAAAGTTCCCAACGCTTATGTCATCGGCCGTCGTTTTAAGCTGGTTTTGGTCAAACGTGGCGACCAACAGTTTGAGGTCGCCACATTCCGTCGTAATGTCACTCAAGACGAACTCAACACCTTAGGGGACGAGGCTGTCGATGGAGATAACTACTTCGGCACGGTCGAAGAAGATGCCCAACGCCGCGACTTTACAGCCAATGCCGTTTTTTATGATCCGGTGAAGCATAAACTCATTGATCACTGTGGCGGCATTCAGGATATCGAAAATCGCGTGTTAAGAATGATCGGGGATCCCAAAGAGCGATTGATCGAAGATCCCATCCGTATTTTGCGTGCGATCCGCTTGTCTCATAAATTGCATTTTTCCATCGAATCATCCATGCGTGCCGCGATTGCTGAGTGCAGTGGAGAACTTAAAAAGTCCGTTCTGCCCCGTCGTCGCGAAGAGTGGCTGAAGTTTTTGCGATTGAAAGAGCCGCACCTGGCGTTCATGGAACTTTTTGATTTGCACATCTTAGAACAAATCTTTCCTGGTCTTCATTCCGTTTTCATGGATCCGGCTAAGATGGAGATTTTTGAAATCCATCTGGCGCGCATTAATTTGGCGGGAATCGACAAACAAGATTCCACTGAACTTTTTGCTGGATTCATGATGGCGTTCTTAAAAGCCCAGTACGGGGAAGATCCTTGGAATCATGACGAGTTGATGAATGATTCTCGACTGGCTTATTTCATGCGTGAAGAAGTTGGAATTTTCAAACAGGAAACCGCCGTGTTTTTTAAAGCCCTGCACATCATGCAAGGACTGCATCGAATTGAAAGTTACTCACGCAAAGGAGAGCGTCGTCAAATGGCCTTCATTCACAATGAAGCCTTTGGCTTGGCGTTGAAACTTGCTCACATGGATTATTCTCTTTCAGGCGCCGAAATGCAGTACTGGGTGCAACAAGTAGAAAAATACCGTGACGGAATGCCGGTGAAGAGTTCGGAAGAGACGCGGCATTAATTGAATCCGCGAGGATATCTCAATTTAGAACACTCAAATTCGATATAAACCCTCCACCTTGTGATTCCCAGATCCCCATAAGATAATAGTCTCATATGTCACCATTGACTGGTTCTTAACAAGAATCAGTTTAATTATGGAAGGTTTTAACGATGGGGCTGGAGAAGAAGAATACATTTTTAATTGTCAGCGGAGATAAAACTCGCGTTCAACGTTGCACCGATGTGCTCACGAGAAATTTTCCAAATTGCACGATCTTTCACGGAGCCGAGTGGTTTGAGACCAAATACAAACTCGACAACGTTCACCCTAAAGCAATTTTGATCGATGAGTATCTGCCCAAAGGATCTGGCTTTGAAATCGTCTCAAAGATTCTCAAGGAAAAAAGCAACGATGACATCTCTATCATCATCATGTCTTACGTCGCCGACCACGACCTCTTCGCTGCGGAAGTTGCGTCAGGGCGCGTGCAATTTCTCACAGAGCCCGATCGCGAACAGGCTGTTGTCGACTGCGTTTCTAAAATCGTTTCACCCAAGAAAAACGAATCACAGCCTCAGTACGAACTAAAACAGCTCAACCCCGGTGATGTTCTTTTCAAAGAAGGCGATCACACGGAAATGGCCTATATCGTAAAAAAAGGCAGTCTGCGTGCATACTCTGAAGGTCCCGATGGAGACAAAGTTATGCTGGGTGAAATCATGCCCGGAGAATTTGTCGGAGAAATGGGGCACTTCAATCATGAACCCCGCTCTGCGACCGTCGAGGCCATTACAGAAGTGGAGTTGATTGCAATTCCCAATGGCTCTTTAGACAACGTCATCTTTGCCCGCCCTTCGTGGGCGAAGGCCCTTGTTAAAACACTGTCACAAAGACTGAAAAAAGCAAATAAAGCCCTCACCGGTTAGTGACGGGTTTTTACTTTCCCACACTCGTTCCGATGTCGCGAGGATCTGCCACTCCGCGAAGTGTCGCCCCCTCGCGAGTGACAGCCATCACATTGCAAGGAATAGGTTCAAGGCGCACATCGTACCCCAGTGCCTTCAGCTCTTGAAGAACCTCCGGGCGTGGCCCGGGTGGATCGATATAAAGAACATCGGGCTGCCACTGATGATGGTAGCGAACCGACGCGACGGCATCATACAAGGGCATCTTAAACTCAACATAATTCAAAATCGTCTGAGCCACGCAACTGATAATGCGTGTCCCTCCAGGGGCTCCCACGGCCATGATAGGCTTTCCCTCTTTCAGTAGAAGAGTCGGGGACATGCTGCTTAAAGGGGTTTTCTTTGGCGCAATGGCATTGGCCTTCCCGCCGATCGCCCCAAAAAGATTGGCACTTCCCTCTTGCGCTGAAAAATCATCCATCTCATTATTCAGCACCACGCCGGTTCCTGGCGCGACCACCGCCGCCCCCATCCAACCATTGATCGTCTGAGTCGTACTCACTGCATTGCCTTGAGCATCCATCAGCGAAAGATGAGTCGTCTCGGTCGACTCATGGGGAAGAGGATTCCCGGCCTTGACCTCCCCGGCCTTGCGCGCTCGCTGTAAACTCACTTCGTTTCTTCGCGCATGAATGTATTCGGGCGAGATCAGCCCCTTCACCGGTACAGAAACAAAATCAGGGTCCCCAAGATAGGTCGCCCGATCAGCAAAAGAGGATTGCAGAGCCGATGCGGCAAGATGGATCGACTTCTTTGAGAGGATTCCTTCCTGCAAAAGATGATCATTTTCTAAAAAATTCAGAAACTGTATTACATGAACACCCCCAGAGCTTGGCGGAGGCATTGAGTAAACTTGGTAGCCGTGAAATTGCCCCAGAAGAGGCTCACGCCATTTCACCTCGTAGGTTTTTAAATCTTTTTGAGTTAAAAGACCTCCATTGCTTTGTGAATAGCGCACAAGCGAATTTCCCACAGAACCGGAATAGAAGCCGTCTTTCCCTTTTTGTGCAATCAAGCGCAATGTCTTTGCCAAATCTTTTTGAACCAGAAGAGTCCCTATCGGGGGTACTTGCCCCTGGGCATTTAAGAAAATGGATTTGGCTGCTGGATCTTTTTTGAGTTCGTTTGCGCGAAAGTCCAGAGCTCGATGAAATTCTTCATAGATGGGAAATCCTGTTTCAGCCAATTCAATGGCCGGCTGTAGAACCTTTTCCAACGGAAGACGTCCGAACTTTCTATGGACGTCAAGAAGTCCCGCCACCAAACCGGGAACAGCCACCGCAAGGGCTCCATTTTGAGAGCGCTGCGGACTAGCGACACCGTCTTTTCCCACATACATATTCTTGGTCGCAGCCAGGGGAGCCCGTTCACGAAAGTCAATGGCATAGGTCTTCCCACTTTGAGCTTCATGATAAAGCATGAAGCCCCCGCCCCCAAGTCCCGTGGATTGAGGACGCTCTACCGACACTGCGAACGAAGCCGCCACGGTGGCGTCGATAATATTTCCTCCCAAAGAAAACATTTTTTCAGCAGCTTTCGTTGCAAAACGTCCTTGGGTCGAAACCACATACTGTGTTCCCACCGCCTCCGCACTGGCATGATCCGATCGCTCATTGGCTGTATGGATCACTTCATATCGAGACGACGTAGTTTGGCAACTTGTAGCAAAGAAAGAGAGAACAAGAAGTACAGATAACAATTTTTTCATAGAATGATCCTAACGAAGGATCCAAAGAAAGTCACCCACACCATAAAGATGTGGGTGAAGAATAATCATTATGAACGGATTTTAAGCTGCGTTACGAGCCTGAACCTGATGCAATAAATCCCCGGCAATTTTATCCAAAGGAAGAACCTTATCGGCCGCACCTAACGCAACCGCCGCTGCGGGCATTCCGTAAACAACGCAAGTTTCTTCATTCTGAGCCACGGTGTAAGCACCGGCATTCTTCATTTCAAGAAGGCCTTCTGCACCGTCTTTACCCATACCGGTTAAGACAACACCCAAGGCATTTTTACCCACAAACTTTGCCACGGACTTCATCAGATAATCGGCGGCGGGACGCACACTGTGCAACGCAGGCCCCTGATGAAGTTTCACGTAATAGAACGCACCACTGCGTGTGATCTCCATGTGATAGTTGCCAGGAGCAATCAACACTCGACCCGGCACAACCTGATCTCCGTCTACGGCTTCCTTCACCTCAAAGGGGAACATATTATTGAGATTATCCGCAAAAGATTTCGTGAACCCGGGAGGCATGTGCTGAACCACCAATGTCCCAGGAATGTCTGCTGGCATACCACTCAAGAATACCTTCAAAGCCTCTGTCCCACCCGTTGACGACGCCACCGCAATCAATTGATGCGTTGTTCGAGCCAACGATGTTGGAGTTGATTTCGCAACGGGCCCCGAAGGGGACACCACTTTTTTAATGGGATTGATTCTGGCTTTTGCCACCACTCGGACTTTTTCCAAGATGGTTTGTGACAAGGACTCCAAACCCTGACTGACGTCAATAGAGGGCTTTTCCATAATCTCGATGGCCCCGGCCTCCAAAGCACGAAGATATGTTTCTGACCCGGTCTTCGCCAAACTTGAAAAGATGATGGTTCGAGTCGGAAAATGCTGCATGACTTTCTCTAAGAAGCTGATGCCATCCATGCGCGGCATCTCCACATCCAAGGTCATGACATCAGGCTTTAATGCCACGAGTTTATCTCGGGCAATGTACGGATCTGAAGCCGTCCCCACCACTTCCATATCTGGGCTGGAGCTAAAAATCTTTTCAAGCAGCTTACGAATTACTGCCGAGTCATCCACGATGAGAACACGAATTTTTTGTGCCATAGTCGAGCCTCAATTCCTTAAATCTTTTGGTAAACTGCTCTAGACAGCGGTTTAAGATCAGGATGCTTCACATTCCCAGATTCCGAATGGCCCAGAATTAGGTACCCACCCGGTGCCAAACAAGTCACCAGATTCTCAATCACTCTCTTTGTCGTTGGTTCGTCAAAATAAATTAAAACGTTTCGGCAAAAAATCACATGGAACTTATGCTGAAACTCATACTTCGGATTCATTAAGTTGAATGGCGCAAAACGAATCATGTCGTGAATTCGATCTTTGGCACGCCAATATTCTTCACCATCCGACTTCACTTTTTCAAAATACTTCTGGCGTTGTGCCGGTGGCAATCCCTGCATTTCTCTTTCTTCATAAGTCCCGACAGAGGCTTTCTTTAAAACCTGCATATCGATATCTGTTGCAAGAATTCGCACCTTCGAGGAAGGACTTTCGCCAAGAGCTTCACAAGCTGTCATGGCAATCGTATAGGGCTCTTGCCCTGTGCTCGCCGCCGCACACCAAAGACGCAACTCAGAACCAATTTTTTTTCCCATGTCTGGTAACACGCTTAAAAGGAAATCAAAATGATTCGACTCACGATAAAAAGAAGTCATATTCGTCGTCAGGGCTGAAATAAACTCCGACACCGTCTCTGGTGATCCTTTTTCCAGGATATCCCAATACTCTTCATAAGACTTCAATGAGTGTCTTCGCAAAAGTTTGACAATGCGGTTTCGAATCAACGCATGATTCTTAGGCGTCAGTGGCAAATCCACGCCCGCCAGATTATACATAAGTTCAGCAAACTTGCTAAACAACTTATCTGATAACTTGATCTCTTCAAAATCATTCAGAGACCCAATGACTTCGACTTTTTTTACTGCCGTCATGCCGCCATCTCCCGACCTTTAACTACATTATTCACAAGCGCTCCGGGCTCAAGAATCAGCACCGTGCGACCGTCACCAAGAATCGCGGCCCCTGCCACTTCTGGGATGTCCTGACCTGTTGTAATTGGTTTCACAACCACTTGCGCCTGTCCTAAAACATCATCCACGGGGAAGGCCATCTGACCCGTCATAGATTCAATAATCACCAACATCGTTTCTTCACGACGAGCACTCAGTGATTTGTCTCTTCTTTGAGTCAGTTGTTCATCACGTTTGTTCAAAGTCCAATTGATAGATCCCAAGGTCTTGGACACATCAATCACCGGCAATAGATGCCCGCGGATACTTGCCACTTTTCCCGCTCCAGAAACATTCGTGTAATCCTTTGGAAGAACCCGCACGATTTCTCGAATCGAATGAATAGGAAGAATATAACGAGCTCCATCCAAAGCGACAATAATACCATCGGTGATGGCCGTGCTCAGAGGGATCGTCAGACGGAAGGTCGAACCTTGTCCCGCCTTCGAGTAAATATTAATTTTTCCATTGATCTTATCCAAGTTGGACTTCACCACATCCAAGCCCACACCACGACCCGAAAGATCAGAGATCTTGTCGGCCGTTGAAAATCCAGGTTGGAAGATATATTGGAAGACCTGCTCATCAGGAATCGTCGCAGGGTCTACGCCCGCAGGAACAAAGCCTCTTTCGATCGCTTTATTCAAAACCTTTTCACGGTTGATACCGCCACCGTCATCGGTGATGTCGATCGTTACGTTTCCGCCCGATTGTTTTGCTGACACAGTGACTTTCGCAGTCGCAGGTTTGCCTTTTTGCAAACGAACTTCCTTTTTCTCTACGCCGTGGTCCATCGAGTTACGAACCAAGTGCACGAGAGGATCACCCAAAAGCTCAAAGACTGTTCTTTCAACTTCGGTTTCTTCACCGATCAACTGCAAATCCACAGGTTTATCCAGACTGATAGACACATCGCGAACGATACGCTGAATCTTGATGAACATAGATTTCAGAGGCGTCATGCGGATACTCAGGGTTTTTTCATACAGCTCACGAACCGCTTTATCCAACTGATCCACGATCGCTTCCAAACGAAGATTCACACCACTTCGGACCGTTTCATCATGCACAAGCTGATTCTTTAGAACGACCAGCTCTCCCACCGCATCCAGAACGGAATCAACACGGCCTGTATCCACTTTAATAGTGCTGTTGGCCGCTTTCGCCGCATTGGTCTTATTACCACTTGAATTATTTGAACCTGCACCACCACCCGAGGCTTGTGCCTGAGGGGCCGATGGAACCACTTTTAAAGTTGGAGCCGGTTTTTCCACAGCTGCGGGAGCAGGTGGAACATCTACTGGCGCCATGACAGGAGCCGCCGCCACTTCTTCAACTTTCTTAGATTCGGCCTCTTTCGCAAAGAACTCGGCCTGATCTTCTGGAGACAGTTGCGCTAAAAGCTCTGCAAGTAATTCATGATTTGTATTATCGTCCGCAGAGGCCGCTTCAGCCACCGGCGTCGTCTGAGAGAAGAAGTCATCAGGGGCTTGTTCTTTAACTTCCTCCGCCGCAACGGGTGCTGGGGCGTCCGCCTGACTGTGCTTAGAGCGCTTACCTGAAAGCTCCTCTGTGATTTGAATTAATTGGGTCTTCAGAGCCGTCGTATCCCAACCGCCCTTGTTCCCTTGCTGTAAAAAGGTCACTCGATTTTTAAGTTCGTCACCTGATTGGAGCAATAGAGAAATAACATTTGAGTTCACCAAAGAAGGCTGAGAACGCAAAAGATCCAAGAGGTCTTCCATCACATGGGCGAATTTAGAAAGATCTGTCAGACCTACCGCCGCCGCGCCCCCTTTTACTGAGTGAGCGACTCGGAAAATATCCGTCAAATCCTTCGCTGGATCTTGGCTGTTTTCCAGCTTCATCATATATTCTTCGTACTGTTCCAACATAAACGCAGACTCATTCAAAAAGTCCGTCTGCAGTTCCTCAAAAAACGAATTGTCGTCACTCATGTATGCTCCATGTCCATTATCTTCCGAAAATCACATGAAATTATCGGAGACCCCTGCACAATTCTATTTACGTCAATGGTCCAGAATGAGATCAAATTCCGTCCGGGTTTGAGTTAGTTAAAATAAGACAGGACCATTGTCTCAATCCAGAACAACGGATATGTGAGAAAACTATTTTTTTGATGGGGTCGAGAATTTCCTTAAGTCCTGAACCGTTTTTCTCGAAAAGTCCCTTGTTAGTGATTATAAGACTGCGAAAGGCGAATTAAAATGAGCGATCTAATTAAAGCAAAACCAGGTCAGTATCTCACGTTTCAACTCATGGCTGAACAGTACGGCGTCGCCATCGAGACCGTCCGCGAAATCAATCAGTTCGGTGAAATCACTCCTGTGCCCCGCACACCAGACTATGTAAAAGGCGTGATGAACCTTCGCGGTAAAATCATTCCTGTAGTAAATCTACGCATTAAGTTTGGAATGCAGCCTCAGGATACAACACGTGACACGTGCATTATCGTGATCGACACTGAAATTGGTCAGGTGGGCATGATCGTAGACTCAGTGAAAGAAGTTGTAGATCTTCAAGAAGCACAAATCGAACCATCACCTGTGTTGGGTAATGAAAACGCGATGTCTTTCGTCCGCGGCATGGGTAAGGTCGACAATAAAGTTGTGATCCTTGTTGATATCGTCTCTGCTTTCTCTGCAGATCAGATGGGTCAAATTGCGCACTTCTCTCATCATGAGGAAGCCAAAGCGGCATAAGTCGATTGAAAATTCGATAATCAAAAAAAGCCTGTGGCTTCTGCCATGGGCTTTTTACTTTTATCTACTCGTACCTGAGAGCTTCAATCGGATGAAGTTTGGAGGCCTTCTGCGCGGGATAACTGCCAAAAACGATCCCCACCAAAGCGGAGAATCCAAAGGAAATCAAAACAGATGCTGAGGAGATGACCACGGTCCACCCCAGAAGCTTCGCCATCAGAACAGAAAACCCAACGCCGAACAAAATCCCCAAAACTCCGCCGCACACACTGACCACAATAGATTCCGCCAAAAACTGCATGAGAATATCTCGGCGACGAGCGCCTATGGCTTTACGCAAACCAATCTCCTTGGTTCTCTCTGTGACCGAGACCAGCATGATATTCATGATACCAATACCACCGACGACTAAAGAAATTGCCGCAATTGATGACAACAACAGCGCCATTGTCTTGCTGCTGGCATCAACCGCCTTCTGAATATCCGCCATATTGAATATTTGAAACGCGTCGCCTTGGGCCGACAACGGCACTCGGTATCTTCCGTTCATCACC
This sequence comes from Bdellovibrio sp., assembly GCF_047637665.1. NCBI lineage: Bacteria > Pseudomonadati > Bdellovibrionota > Bdellovibrionia > Bdellovibrionales > Pseudobdellovibrionaceae > Bdellovibrio > Bdellovibrio sp. Next base: position 145,409 of record NZ_JBLJBT010000044.1, read on the forward strand.
TCAAGAATGGAATCCTGAACCGCAGGAATATCCTCGGCCCGAGCAACCTCAACGTCCACCGAGTCAACGTAGTTTCTTCCAAAAAGACGATACATCGCAGTCGACACGGGGACGACAATCCGGTCATCCTGATCCTGAGGACCGGCTGTGCCCTTCTCTGGCAGAACACCAACCACCCGAAAATTGACTTTGTTGATTTTGATCATTTCTCCAATCGGCGACTTATTGCCAAAGAGTTCCCGCACGACTGTTATGCCGACAACTGCCACCAAAGCTCGTTTACGATTTTCATCATCAGAAAAGAAACGTCCATAGATCGGCTCGCTGGCCCGAATCTTGGCAAAGGAAGGTGTCACCCCTAGGATCGTCGTGTTCCAGTTCTTATCCAAGTAAGTCACTTGGGCCCGTCCCGTCGACGAAGGTGAAACATCGCGAATCCCGACAACTTGGTTTTTAACTGCCATGACGTCTTCCATGGAAAGACGAATGCGGGAACTTTCCTGAGTCACGACTCCGCCCACTCGAACATTTCCGGCCCGCAGAACAAGAAGATTCGATCCCAGGGAAGACAGTTGCTTTTCGATAGATTTTTGTGCTCCGGCACCAAGGGCCAACATCCCGACCACAGCGGCGACACCAATCAAAATTCCTAACATCGAAAGGCTGGAACGAACCTTATTGGCTGCTAAAGTTTGAAACCCCTGATGAAGATGCTCAATAATTTCTTTCCACGGCAACTTGGGAGGTCTTGCCGGCTTGCCAGGTCCAAGCGGAAAATTCTTTTGTTCCAACGGCCTCTGTCGTTCGTCGGACTGCACCACCCCGTCGCGAAGACGGATCAGTCTTTTCGCCTGCTGGGCAATGGAGTCTTCATGGGTGACAATGATGACCGTGATTCCCTGATCGTTGAGCCGATGCAGAATCTCAATAATTTCTTTTTCGCTTTTAGAATCTAAATTTCCGGTAGGTTCATCAGCAAAAACAATGGCCGGATTGTTCACCAAAGATCGAGCGATAGCGACCCGTTGCTGCTGTCCCCCGGATAACTCATTGGACTTATGATCAATACGATCGGCAAGTCCCACTCGCGTCAGAAGTTCTCGTCCCCGTTCAAGATTGTATCCATCAGCACTGTACAGGAGCGGTAAGGAAACATTTTTCCAGGCCTCAATCCGCGAAAGCAAATTGAACTGCTGAAAGATAAAGCCGATTTCTTCACGACGAATCACCGCCAGCTCATCTTCACTTAACGTCGAAACCTCGCGACCGTTTAAAAGATAGGACCCTTCCGTGGGAATATCCAAAAGTCCCAAAATATGTATCAAGGTGGACTTTCCTGAACCAGAAGGTCCCATGATGGCGACAAAATCACCACGCTCAATCTGCAAGCTGATTCCGTTAAGAACATGCACCGTTGTCTCGCCCATCTGGTAAGATTTTCGGATGTTCTTGATTTCAATCATCGGCGTGTGCCTCGGCGAGACGGCATGGTGGGGGCAAAAGGATTGCGAGTTTCTGATGACTTTTCAACACCTTTAAATTCGGTGCTTAAAACCACATCTCCCTCTTGAAGCCCCTCCAGAACCTCTGTTCTGTGACCATCCGAGCTCCCTACACGAATGTTCCGCAAACCCCCTTTTTGCCCTGCGGAGGCTTTTAACAAAACCATTGTTTTACCTTCACTCACCTTGAGGGCCTCACTGGGAACAAGCAAGACCCCTTTTTTTGAGGAAACATAGAAGGTGACATTCGCAGTCATTCCGCTTCTGAAAAACTCCGGAGTTTGTTTGGGAACAACATCAACAATATAAGTTGTTACGTTACTGACCGTCGTCGCGTCGAAGGCGATCTGATCGACAATGGCGGGAATCATCTTCTCGGGATAAGCATCCAAAATAATCTGAGCATCTTGTTTGAGCTTAATCTGAGCGATGTCGGTTTCATCAACCTGAGCTTTCACGGTCAAGCGGTCTGAAAGCACGAAGATCGCATCCGCTGTCGTGAAGGTCTGGCCCGGTTCGACGTTTCTAAGGATCAATGTTCCGGAGATAGGGGCCATGACCGGCGTTGCCAGGTAGAGCTCCGACCACTTTTTATACTCTTCCGGTCCCTGGGAACGGGCGGCATCCAACATCGCGGCTCTTTCAGTAGAACTCATCCATGCCAGGATCTGCCCTTTGGTGATCTTCTGCCCCTCTTCCACCAAAATCTGTTCAATTCGACCGGCGACCGGCGCTTTGATTTCCAATCTGTTTTTTGGCTGCACAGTTCCGGTGGCCTGAATGCTCACATCCAAGTCCCCGATCACAACCGGAACCTCGTGATAGGTTTCGACCTTGGTGTTTCGTTGTTGCCACCACCAATAAACACCCCCAAAGACCAACAAAAGTCCCAGAGTCACAAGCAAGGAACTCTTTTTTAAAAAGTTCTTTTTCATTCTAAAACTCCCGTCCCTTGGGTCTTCTCCCAACCCGCCTCTGCGACAGCCCGATCTCTTTTTTTCAAAATCTGATTCTTCTGATAAGTAATAAGATCGTTTTCTATTCGGTCCCAATCATCGAATGTCAAAAGACCGTTGTTATACTTACTTCGCCCGATCTCGGCACGCACAGTGCCGGCCTCAACGAAAGAATCGCTGACCTTTAACTCTTCCACAGCTTCTACAAATCCAAGATAGCTCAGTTTCAATTGCGCAATCATGTCGAGTCTCGAGTTACGCCAATTATTTTCGGCAACAAGTTTCTGCGAAAACGCACTTTTGCGAGAAAAGTAGTCCCTACCTCCTGAAAATAACGACCAGCTCAAGCTGGCACCGACATTCCACGTATCCTCTTCAGGAAAAAAACCAACTCCCCTTTTGCCAACGGCACCCGACACATTGAGGGTCGGCAAAAAGCCCGAGGTCGATTCCTGCAACACTCCCGCTGCGGTCTGGATTTGCCCTTGCGCCTGAAGCTTCTCAGGCGTCTTCTCAACTAGATCAACGAATGAAGGAAGCTCCTTCGGAGGAAGACTCTGCGGGAAGGAACCACTCACCTCCATCTGATCTTCGGGATTGAGTCCCAAGACACGAATGAGGGCGCTGCGGGAGTTATCAAGAGCATGTTCCGCCTTAAGCGAGTCCAACTGCGCCTGCTTTAAGTTCGCGCGAGACAGCAACAAGGAGCCTTTATTCTCTCGACCGCTCTGAAAACGCAGCTCCACCATATTCAGATTCTCAGTTCTTCGCTGGAGGATACTTTTGGAAAGTTTTATGGAGTCTTGAGCATAGAGCGTACCCACAAATGCGGATTTCAAATCATAGCTCAACTTGGCTTTGACAGCTTTAAGATTGGCTTCCGCCACCTTCAACTTCCCCTCGGCCTCTGAAATCTTCGCACTATCGGCAAAACCATTAAAAATATTTTGAGTCGCACTCAAAGACGCCGTGTACCCTTCGGTATCAGTCGCTGTCGTTTCACCTTTTTGATAACCAAGATTTGCCGAGATTTGGGGAAGGTAAGAGCTGTAGTAACTCCTGACCTGACTTTGAAGTGATTTATAGTTTTCTTCGGCGGATAATAGCTCTGCGTTATTCTGACGCAAAAGCCTTACACAATCCTCGAATGAGAGAACCTCTTTGGCCCAGGAGAGTCCCCCTGGAAACATCAGCGCCACTATCAGAAAAATCTTCGTCGCTCTACGATGTCCCAGTGTTCCCTCCCGTTCAAAAACTCCCTCTTTTTAGCCTACTCCTCAACTATTTACTAATTGTGGAAAAACAAGGTGGCATTTTTAACAATGGCCAAGGCGTCAATCTCATGTTTGCGATAGAGGTCTTGCGCGGTATATGCACTTTGCCCGAATTCACCATGGACCCCTAAGCTTTTTACTTTGAAAGACACCTGCGACTGCAAAAGAGCATGAGTCAGCATCTGACCAAAACCGCCAAGAATCTGATGGTCTTCGACAGTCACCAACAGTCCTTGAGTTTTTTCAAGAACCGCTTTCAAGGTCGCCGTGTCCACATGATTCACACAAGCGCAATTGACAACAATCGCACCGACTCCTTGGGCTTCCAGCTCTTTTGCGGCCAGCAACGCCTGCGGAACCAAGGATCCCGTCGTTGCGACCGTTACGGCTTTTGCTTTTCCAGCCGTGGTATCAGCCAGAATTTGGGCTTTCTTCAAATCATAAGATGCCCCGTTGACGTACGTCTTCGGGAAATTTTCACGTCCCAGGAAGAAGATCGAAGAGTTCGGCACCTTCCCTGCTTTGCGGTCTTTGGCAAAGTTCTCAATCGCCGCAAACACCAAAGCATCCGCCTCTTCACTGCAAGACAAAGAGTAAACATCGACATGAGGAATGGAGGAAACCATAGCCATATAACTTAACGCCTGATGAGAAGCTCCATCCGCAGCATCCTGAAATCCCGTGTGCGAGAAGATGGCAATCACTGGAGCTTCAGAAAGCGCCCCCATCGTCAAAGGCAAAGCTCCTTTGGTAACACCAAACTGCGCGAAAGTATCCACAACAGGAATGTATCCTAATTTTGAGAGGCCGGCCGCCGTAGAAACCATGTTACTTTCAGCAATACCCACATCAAACGAATCTTGCGGAAACTCTTTGCGGAATCCCGCAACCCCAGTCGACCCCGGAAGATCGGAGGTGACACTCAAAACAGGAAGTCCCGCTTTGCGCGCACGCACCATCGCCGCAGAAACACCTGTCTGAATTTTTTCGCCAGTGTCCTTCACTGCGTTTGCTTTAAGTTCTGTTTCCCACTTCACCAATTCTTCGATCCACGTACCATAGACTGCCGGAAGAGTTTCTCCTCCGTAAATCTCACCTAAAAATGCCGGCAACTCTGAAGGGCTCTTCAACGGGAACCCGTGTCCACCGGAAGCGGACTCGGCTGTTTTCTTGGTGCCGATCCCCTTGATTGTTTTTGCATGAATAACCACTGGCACTTTCGGATTGGCTTTGGCTTGCTCAATGGCTGTAACAATCGCGTCGTAACACTTCTGCAAATTGTTTCCTTCAGGCAATGAAATGACATTCCAGCCTAAATCTTTCAACGAATTGAAAGTCGGAGTCATAGAGAAAGACTCTTGATCGATTCGTCCTGAAAGTTTCGTGTTGTTGTCGCTGACGAGCAGAACGTAGGGACCCATCATCCCTTTTTGCGCCAATCCCGGAATGGCCGCGAAAGCCTCTTTCGCCTCGCCTTCCATACACGCACCATCAGAAATCGTCGTGATCGTCACACGCTGACGACCCGAAAGAGCTTCACCCATCGCCACGCCTTGAGTCTGCGGAAACGCGGAGCCCAAAGGACCATTGGAAATAAACACTCCCGCTGGGAAACAGTGAACTTCACCATGCCCAGTCAGGCCGGATTCAATCGAGCGGAACTTCTTCAGGCTCTCGATCGTGAGACCCGCCATCTGATAGTTGGCCTTCAAAGCATACAAACCATTTTCGCAGTGGCCCGCATCGTTGATGAGGTGGAAGAGATCATGCCACTGTTTCTTTTCTTGAGCCGCCACATCAAAGACATGACCATGAAGAGCTGACATTAATTCAGCCAAAGCCGCAGGGCCGCCATAGTGAGAGGCCGCGCCCCCAAGAACGGCGTTCATATCCATCAAAGAAACCAAAGCGCGCGTGGCTTTAGGATCTGCGACGGGAATCTGTCGACCCTCTTTACTTTTGACGAAGGTTTTAAATTGAGGCTCCTGAGAAGGATTGCCAGCGAGTTTTGTTGTGATTTGGATGGGTTCTGTCATAGGATAAGTTTTACTCTGGAAGAGCAAAGGGGTAAAGCGAACTGGAAAGCTTACCGGGAGCGTTAAATGGAAAATCTCTATTCACATAACATTCGTGACATTTTGAAGGTCGAATTGCATCGACATCTGGACTGCTCAGTGCGTTGGAGCACCCTCACTGAACTTGCCCCTCAGGTCGGGATCCCCTTGGCCGTCACCTCCAGTGAACAAAAGCATCAGTTCTTGATTACTGAACCCATGAATGATCTGGGATCTGTTTTGAACAAGTTCCTCAATGCCCAAAAAGTCTTAGCCAGTGAAGAGATTTTAACCCGCGTCGCCTTTGAAGCCTGTGAAGACGCATACAATGATGGCATCCGTCTTTTGGAACTTCGTTACGCCCCCACTTTTATCTCGGAGGGACATCCCAACCTCACTTTCGAAAAAATTCACAACTCTCTTCACAAAGGGATCGAGATGGCCAAAAAAAGATATCCCTTGGCCGTCGGACTAATTTGTATCGTGCAAAGAACGAAGTCCTATGCCATCGCCGAGCATGTCGTTGATTTTGCCATTGACCATAAAGGCAGCTTCATCGCTTTAGATCTTGCTGACAATGAAGTCGGTTTTGATCCCAAAGTGTTCGCACCTCTTTTTCAAAAAGCAAAAAAAGCGGGACTGCACATCACGGTCCACTCTGGAGAAATTCCCCAACCGGAATCCGCTCAATGGGTGAAGGATAGCATTGAAATTTTAGGCGCTGAACGCATCGGCCACGGAATTCAAATCGTTCGCAACACCTCCATCCTTCATTTCGTGCGCGACCACAAAATCCCCCTCGAGGTCTGCCCGATCAGCAATTACCTGACGCAAAGTTTTCAAACTTACGAAGAGCATCCCATTCGACAACTCATCAATGCCGGTGTTTTAGTCACAATCAACTCTGACGATCCTGGCATCTTTGCAACGACACTGAGCGATGACTACGAAGTCCTTCATCGCGTGCATGGTTTTGGTTTTGCCGATTTCCAGCGCTGCAATCAGGTGGCCTTCGAAAACAGCTTCCTCCCTGACGCAGACAAGAACCGTTTCAGAGGGGACTTTTATACTTCGGGTTGACTTTCAAAGCCTCTAGCTGATTAGCTGGAGGACATGAAAACACAATATCTATCAGGCTTAGGAAATCATTTTTCGTCTGAAGCTCGCCCTGGCGCGCTTCCCGCAGATCAAAACTCTCCCCAAATTGCTCCTCTGGGGCTTTATGCGGAACAACTCAGTGGCACGGCCTTCACAGCTCCTCGTCACGTCAATCTTTTTACCTGGTTGTATCGCATTCGTCCTTCTGTTGTGCACAAGGCCTTTCAGCCTCTTAAAGAGCTGACCCAAAAAACCTTCTATAAACCTCAGCATTTTAATCCCAATCAAATGCGCTGGAATTCTCTCCCTGATATGACCGGCCACTTCCTCGAAGGTCTTCGCACTGTCTGCGGCACCGGCCCCAGTCAAGAGCAACGCGGACTGCATGTGCATCTTTATTCCTTCAATCAAGGAATGGACAACAAGTTCATGATGAACGCGGATGGTGATTTCCTGATAGTCCCGCAAAAAGGATCTTTGCAAATTAAAACCGAACTGGGAGTTCTTGAAGTCGAGCCCGGCGAAATCGTCGTCGTTCCCCGCGGAATGAAGTTTCAAGTAAACCCTCTGACCTCAGGTCCTTGCGCGGGTTATGTCGGAGAAAACTTCGGCAGCCCCTTCCGTTTACCAGAGTTAGGCCCGATCGGTGCCAATGGCCTGGCTCACCGTCGCCACTTCTTGTCTCCGGTGGCTGCCTTCGAAGACAAAGAAGGTTCTTATGAGCTGATCGGAAAATTCAACGGCGAACTATGGAGTGCGGAGATGGCGAACTCTCCTCTGGATGTCGTGGCTTGGCATGGAACTTATGTTCCTTTCAAATACGACCTTCGTAAGTTCAACGCCATCAACACCGTCAGCTATGATCATCCAGATCCTTCGATCTTCACAGTTCTGACTTCTGGAAGTGATACTCCGGGAATTGCCAATGTCGACTTTGCTATTTTCCCACCCCGTTGGATGGTGGCAGAAAATACGTTCCGTCCTCCCTATTTTCATCGCAACTTCATGAGCGAATACATGGGACTGATTTATGGAGAGTATGATGCTAAGACTGCCGGCGGTTTTGTTCCCGGCGGAGGAAGTCTTCACAACATCTTCTCGGCCCACGGTCCCGACAGCGAGACTTTTGAAAAAGCCAGTCATGATGATTTAAAACCACACAAGATTCAAAACACCATGGCCTTCATGTTTGAGTCTCGCACTCCTTACATGGTCACTGACTTTGCTCTTGGCAAAGGCTTCATCCAAGAAGACTACCAAGACTGTTGGCAGGGTTTTAAAAAACATTTTAAATAAACACTCACGGTAGGTTTTTTATGAAAGAATTTTTTCCAGAAGTTGAGCCTTTTAATAAAGGAATGTTAAAGGTGTCAGATCTTCATACTCTTTATTGGGAAGAGTGTGGAAACCCCCAAGGTAAGCCTGTGGTGTTTTTGCACGGGGGACCCGGCGGCGGAATTCATCCCGATCACCGTCGTTTTTTTGATCCCAAAACTTACCGTATTATTCTTTTTGATCAACGCGGTTCTGGGAAATCGACTCCTTGTGCGGAACTGCGCGAAAATACCACATGGGATTTAGTGAAAGACACCGAGACCCTTCGCGAGATGCTGAAGATCGACAAGTGGGTCGTCTTCGGAGGAAGCTGGGGATCCACCTTAGCTTTGGCTTATGCCATCACTCACCCTGAACGAGTCAAAGCGCTTGTTTTACGTGGAATCTTCTTGTGCCGTCCCTCCGAAATAAAATGGTTCTATCAAGAGGGCGCGTCGCAAATCTTTCCCGATGTTTGGGATGAGTATCTCAAACCCATTCCCGTCAATGAACGTCATGACTTGGTCGCAGCCTATTACAAACGACTCACGCATGAAAATGCCGATGTTCGTTTGGAAGCCGCCAAAGCTTGGAGCAAATGGGAAGCGGCAACGTCTCGTTTGATTGTGGACCAAAGTGCGATTGAAGAGTTTGATGATCCTGAATACGCTTTGAGTTTTGCGCGCATCGAATGCCATTACTTCACAAACAATGCTTTCTTTAAAACCAACAACTGGCTTCTTGAGAGTATCGAAAAAATCCGCCACATCCCCGGTGCGATCGTTCAAGGCCGCTACGATGTCGTCTGTCCGGCGCGTTCGGCTTGGGAGCTTCATAAGGCTTGGCCGGAGGCAAAATTTACATTTGTTGCCGATGCCGGACATGCAGCAGCGGAACCCGGAACTCGTTCAGCTCTAATAGAGGCCACAGAGAGCTTTAAACACCTGTAAGTTTTTCATCTGCCTGGGGACCCCACGGTCCCTTATGGCATCCATAAACATTATCATCTTGTAAAGTGGTTCCAAATTGGGTTTATTAGCTCAACGCACCACAGGGGTTGTGATGTTAAATCCGGGGGGATTTAAGTGAAGCTAAATATTCTGATTTTGGCGGGGATCGTTTCAAGTTTGGCTCTCTCAGCATGCGCTCCGAAAGCGGACAATGCCGGTGAAATTCAAACTTCCGGCGAAGCAATTATCGGTGGTACCGAGGTTCAGCTTGGCGATAAAGTTCAGGAAAGTATCGTCGCTGTTTACGATGCGAATGAAGGACAACTCTGCACAGGCTCTCTTCTTCCCAACAATCTTGTATTAACGGCGGCTCACTGTATCGGGTCCGAGCCTGAGTCGATGTTCGTTATGTTCGACACAAAACTGACTCAAAATAGTCTTCGCCGTCAGGTCGACAAAGTTGAAGTTTCCCCTTACTGGGAGTCTCGTCAGTACGGAAAAAAAGACACCGGCGATATCGCCTTGGTTCACTTCACGGGCAGCGTTCCTGCCGGCTACAAGCCCGCCACATTCATCAGCACGGCAAACAAGAACCTTCTTAAGAAGGGCGCTACGGTTATTCTGGCAGGCTTTGGTATCTCAGACGGAGTCACCGGCGATGGCGCGGGAATCCTTCGCGTAACCACAGTAAAAATCGAAGATCCCGCATTTAGCAGTTCTGAAATGAAACTGAACCAAACGCGCGGACAAGGCGCTTGTCATGGTGACTCTGGTGGCCCCGCCTTTATCGACATCAAGGGCAAGCTTTACCTCTGGGGAATCACCAGCCGCGGAGTCGAAGACGAGAAAAATGATTGCTCACAGTTTTCAGCCTACACCAGCGCTCTTTTCTACAAGACGTGGTTGAACAGAATGGCTAACAAACTCTCCACCTCCTTGGTGAATCCCCAAGTTGCTAAGTAATTCTCAGATTTAATAAACCACAGAGTTTTTTCAAAACTGCAAAAGGGCTGCTGACAAAAAGGCGGCCCTTTTGTTATTTGAAATCCAAGATAAAGCCTGGGGAGTTATGAAAACGAAGTTGTACGTCAGCTCTTTGTTCGTTTTTGCATTAACGGCTTGTGGGGGATCGCTCAGTGAGGTGGAGACTTTCACTTACGAGACCGACGCAGCCATTGTTGGTGGAAAAGACACCACAAAAGAAAATATTATTTCCAAATACGTGGTGCTCATTTACGACAACCCGACGAAAACTTATTGCACCGGGCTCCTGATTCAAAAAAACATCATCCTCACAGCCGCTCACTGCATTAAATCTGATCACACCGGGCTGTCTTTGGCCTTCGGACTCAAACCTCTTTCTGGGGATTACACTCTTCGCCAGGCCGCAAAGGTTTTAACTCATCCTCTTTACAAAAAAAATAATACTCAAGATCGCAACGATCTTGCGCTGATTCTTATCAAAGGGGAAGCCCCAACAGGAACCCAGCTTTTGCAAATACCGAACGACGAGTTTCCGCTGAAAAAGGGACTTCTTTTTACCGCCTCAGGTTATGGGCGCACCTCTGGGAAAAAGGACAACACAGGAAAAGACACACAAGGTTCTGGATCTCTACGCCACGTGGAGCTCATGATTGAAAGTGTTGCCGATGATGAATCCCAATTCTATGTCGATCAAAAAACTGGCAAAGGCATCTGCAGTGGGGATTCCGGTGGACCTGCGTTAATGCGCTATAATGGCAAAGATTATGTTGTCGGCATTGCCTCAGCTATTTCCTGGACTGTTCCTAGCGAGCTGGATGGAAATGAAAGAAAAGAATATATCGAGAACAAAGACGTCTGCTCTGAGAAGTCCATCTATATGAACGTCAAGAAGTTCCGCTCTTGGATCCTAGAGGGATCACAGACCTTACTTAAGTAAACCGAACTCTCCTTACAAAGGAATAATGATCGTCGTTTCAAATTGAGACGACTTCGAAAAGTATTCCAATTCCCCCCCCCCAGACTCTCAAGCAATTTTTCAGAAATACCGACCTATCAGTATGCGTGAAATCCGGAGCGTTTTAGGAATCATTTTGATCACGGCCCATATGCTTCTTGTGGGATGTACTATTGATGGAAGCATCGTCGAGTTAGAACACTCATCACAGATGTCCACCGAATTTTCCGTCACAGGACTTTCCGATTCAACGATGGACACTACACTCAGTGGTTCCCCCTTCCCCTACTTCACCTGGAAGAACACGGGAGCCAGTCAATACAAGGTCACGATCTATGACGCCACGGGAGCCAGCGAAGTCTGTCCCTCCGTGGACGTGAACGGAAACTTCTTCGAACATCACTCCTGCACTCTCTCCGACTATACCACCTACACCTTTGAAGCCCTTCCCATGGCCAATGGCGCAGTGATTGATTTAAATCGCGGAATCCGCGGGACATTTACGACCAAAAAATTGCGCTGGAATAAATCACGTCTGGAGTTATTCCCAGGAGAATCTATCATTCTCTCTTTCTTAGACGGCGAAGGTCCTTTCACGGTCAGCAGTATCGCCGAGTTCTTTGATCAAGCTCTTTCAACTTACACCGCTCCCCTTCGCACGACGGTCTTGAACGACACTCTGCAAGTGATGGATTCTCATGGAACGACTTCCACAATTCCGGTTAAAATCCATGCTTTCTCGAATGAAGCCCCGCCAACGACTTACGCCAAGGGCGGAGAAAACGCTGGAATCATACAGCTTGCTGAAACGGCCCTGGGAAATATTGTCGCTGTCGGAACCCCCAATGGTCCTCGAGGAAACGCCGAAGCTTTCGTCATTTACAGATCGACCGACAAAGGACAGACCTTCGCCGCCGTTGATACACCAGCCCCGGACTTCGACTCTTACTTCGAAGGATATGCGCATGACATCGTGGTGTCCCCCACAAATGGAATCATCTACGCCTGTGGAAATTTATGGAATGATCGCGCGGGCACTCTCGAGCTGATCATAAGAAAAAGCGTCGACGATGGCGTCACTTGGTCGACCGCTTTACATCTTCACGACGATAACAAAGACTTTTACTGCTATAATCTTGCCGTGAATTCGTCAGGGCATGTTTTCTTTAGCGGTTATGACGACCTCAATGGCTCCCTTATCAAGGTCTCCAAAGACCAAGGTCAGACGTGGAACCCCATCCTTCAAGACAGCGATTTGGCCCCTGCTGACATCTCTCCTTTGTTAATTATGGAGACCGACCCCTGGGACAATTTGTGGCTGATGACGACCATGGGAATCCTGAAGGGAACCTACAACTCCGGCACCGACACGTGGACATGGACAAAACCTGCGACGGGTCCAACCTCAGTTATGGTTTCCTACGGGGCCGCAAGATCTCACTTTTTTATCTTTGAGTCGCCGACGACATTCTATGCAGCGACTTTCAAAAATGGCCCCGGCGCGGCTGCCGAGGTGTGGAAAACAACCGATGGCGGAGTCAATTGGACTTCGGAGTTCTCAGTTGCAACTATTTATAAATCCAACGGACTTATTCGCGCCGACGATGGTTCTCTTTTGTTTTTTGTTCAACTCTCAAGCTATCAAAATCGCCTTTATCGCAAACCTCCCGCAGGCCCCTGGGGCGTGCTCACTGTCACCAACCCCACAAGTGGCCTTATCCCCATAGGATACGAAGGCACCGCGATGCTGAAACTATCTGACGGCACTCTGGTGGGGGTGATTAGTGATGAAACGGATGTTCATAACAACCCCATGAGAACTCTCACCTCAACTGATGACGGCGCCACATGGACCTTTGGAACTCGCAAGCACGTCTATCTGAACCATTGGGCCAACTGGACCGAAAATGCCATCCAAAAGCAGGATGGTCGAATTGTTTTGGCCTACCAAGGACTTAACGAAAATAATCACTATGGGTACTCCGTCATCACAACGACGGATGGTGGAAAGACCTGGGTCAAAGAGTTCGATAAATACATGATGACGAACACCGGCGAATGTTATCAAGTCCAAGATTTTGCCAAAAATGCTTCAGGAAAAATGATCATCGCCGGATATAAAAACTACTCCTCCCCGTGCTTTATGAGATCCAATGACAATGGCGCCACCTGGATCAGCTCCGACCTGACCGACCCGGTCTCACGCACTCATCTGTTCTTGGATTTTGCGCCGGACGGAACGGCCTATTCGGTGTCCAATAAAGGAGCTACGCATTCTTTAATAAAGAGCACGGATGCGGGGCAATCCTGGACGGAAACCTCCACTCTTGCCATCCCGGGAACAACCACTGTCGATTACCGAGACTTCAGAATACTGAATGATGGGGCTTTGGCGTTAGCAGCCCAGATCGATAATACTTATCTTGCGGTCTATTACTCAAATGATGACGGAGCCACCTGGACGGAAAAGATGAGAAGCCCCCACACATCATCGGTTTTTAAGTTCAAACTGGGTGCTGATCAAAAACTTTACGTCTTCAGTGCACAAAAGGTTTTTGTCACCGCCGACAACGGCACCACGTGGACTGAAGTCAGTGTGGATGCCGGAATGACCACCATTACCAGCCTGGCTGTAGATAGAAATGGAAAGCTTTATGTTCTGAGCAATGCGGGCCTTGTGCAGTCCAAATCTTTCGAAACCGGTGCCTGGGTGACTCTCGAGGATATCTCGGCGAAACCGTCCCCTAAAATTCAGGATTGGGATCCCGTCTATGATCTTTTCCTTCTTGGCGAAAATAGTTTTGGTTTTATCCTTGAATCAGCAGACCTCTTCATCGGAGGCCAACATCAGATGAGAAAAATGGATTTCTAAATCTTACAGAACGGGCTCAGGAAAGTCGCAAGATCCTTGGGGTTATCAAAGGGAACTCGATGAGAAGCGCCGAAAATCAACTGCATCTGCAACCCTGGGACTTCTTGCTCGAGACGGCGCGAAAGCTCAACAAACTTCGTGTCGCGCTCTCCAACAAGCCATAGGATTTTAGAAAGTTGCGACTGCAGCAAAGGACGCATATTTACTTGTTGAGCCAGCGACCATTGAGTTAAGGCAAGACTTAAGGATTCGCGGGAATAATCTTGTTCAACCCTCTGAGGCTCCCTTTCACTGCCACCGAAAACAGGCTGCGCATTCCAGTTACGCAGAACCATGTCCCAAGAAGACTTTTGAAATTCTTCAGCCCAATATGAATCGTTCATCCAGCGCTGCTGGCGCTCGGCCGAAATGGGATTGAGCGACTCATGAAGGTCATTAAAACCTGGATTTGTAGAGATCAGCACGGCTTTATGCCACAAGACGGGACGACGTTTTAATGCATGCAGCGCCAAACGTCCCCCTAAAGAATAGCCTACCAAAATGTTACGCTCTCCCGCACAGCCATTGAGCTCCACCCACTTGGTGAAATTCTCGGCCCAAACATCCAAGGAATGTTGCGGTCCCAATTGAGGGTCTTTGAAATAATCCGGAATAAAAAAGCGAAGCTCCTCTGAGAAGGGCAAGTGCGCTTTGACGGCGGCCCAATCCGAGGGTCTGCCTAAAAATCCGTGCAAGAAAAAGAGATTCACTCTTTCCACAAAGATTCATACTCCTTCCAGAATGCCTGGGTTTGCTGCCCATCGGGACAAAGCTCTATGATCTGTTGATCGGCGAAATCTGTGGTCACAGGAATATTATGCCATTTCTGATAAGACCAATTCCACATCTTTGCCCAGGATTCGAAAGAAATCTGATGTTTGTTTATGAATATCTCTTTATTAAACATGCGAGAGAAAATCTGACCTCCGCCATTGTTAATAATCACAATGCGGAATCTTTTGGCTTCCAATTGAGAAGTCGCCCAAAGTGACGATAAATCGTACAGGGCGGTTAAATCTCCAACAAGACACCAATTCTCAGTCTCAGGGTGAGCCCATCCTAGGAATGTTGAAAGCTGTCCATCGATTCCATTCGCGCCCCGATTGGCCGCCACTCGCAATGGCATGGCATCATGAGACGAGCAGGAATCCCACTCGCGAATGGGCAATGAGTTTCCAAGATAGACTGAGGCGCCCCGCATTTTTTTTGACAGTGCGTATATCAATCCTTGCTCGGACTCTGGATACTTTTCCAAAAGTGCGCGGATCGTTTCAGCGCGCGTTCCATCTTCAATGTTCACTTTCACATTTTCACGATGAGGATAAGAGAACTCCACCTGGCTTAAAAGGTCCAAGGAATTACAATGCTGCGTAGGACGGCTTAGGCCCGTGAAGTGATTAAAGCTGACTGAAAAGACGGGAATGTCTTTGTACTTACTTTCCAGATCTCTCCACACACGCGCCGTGGGAATTCCTCCAATACGCAAAATGGAGTCACACTCTTTCGATTTCAAAATTCGATGAATCATCTGCTCGCCAGAGCGAATCTCGATATCCTTGATATCGGGATGCCCACGCAGGCTGGAAATACCTTCACAATAAACCGGCGCTTTGTATTGTTTCAAAAACTCTAACACCGTTCCATAGGCTTTCTCGGGCAAAATGCCCACAATCACCAAAGGCTGATGGGTGTTCAAAAAATCTTCCATCTCTTTCAAAGTTCCCAAAGGAATTTGTCCCGGCAGCTTCGTTCGCTCAGAGACCGTCGGGAATTCAATCTTAGGAATCGGCCCGTCGATCAGAGGCTCTTCAAAACAGATATTCACATGCACCGGTTTTTTCCACGACAAAGATTTAAAAGAAATGTGAGAGTTCTCGGCATCAATGTCCAAGGCCACTTCATTGTAATAAGAAAAGATACCGACCTGCTCGATCGTTTGCGGCGCCCCCGTGCCACGATAGTGTTTTGGACGATCTGCTGTGACCATGATCAATGGCAAGGAAGAGTATGTGCCCTCCACCGCCGCAGGAAGAAGTTCCGCCACCGCAGTTCCCGACGTGGTGATGATCGCAACCGGACGACGAGTGCTGGCAATTCGACCTAACGCAAAGAAGGCGGCAGAACGCTCTTCAAAGAAGGAATACACTTTGAGATTTTTATTTTCATCGAGAATATGCACCAAGGGGCTGTTACGAGCTCCGGCGCATAGAACGAATTCTCGCACCCCCGTATGAATCAACTCTTGAATGACCTTCGCTGCTAATTCCATGTTTGTCATACTTCAAGCCCCAAAATCTTTCTTACAGACAGGCGTTTCTGATAAAGCTCTCTCCACTCTCGCTCAAACTCACTGGCGGCAACGATGCCACACCCAGAGCCGATCATCGAGACGGAACTATTCCACTGCAAATTTCGAATGGCGACAAGGCACAGAGCCTCCTCCGAGCCTAAAAAAGCAAAAGGGGCTCCAAATCCCCGACGGCCCTCTTGTCCCGGGAACTCGGCCATCCATTGATAACCTTGCGAACGAGGAGCCACCCCCAACGCCGGAGTTGGGTGAAGCTGTTCGATCAATGACAAGAAATCAGGTTTCTGAGCACAATGAACCTCGATCTCAGTTTTTAAGTGATACAGCATCGGCAACTCTAAAATCTCTGGCCCCTTGGTTTTCACTTCGCCCCAAGATTTCAGTGTATTTTTTAAATCTTCCAAGACAAGAAGGTGCTCTTGCATTTCCTTCTCATCATCGAGCAAAGACTCTCTTTCAAGAGCTTCCGCCTTAGGGCAAGTCCCAGCCAAAGCCATGGTTTTCATGACACCCTGGGAGTAATCAAAGAGAACTTCCGGCGTCGCCCCCAGAACACCCTCTCCATTTTGCCAAAAGCCATAAACGTACAAGGTCGGCGGAGCTTCCAAAAGTTTGAGCACCATCTGCACTCGTTCGGCGGCTGTCACAGTCTGCGAGGATCGCGCAAAAATGGCTGGGACGGCCTTCTGAATTTCACTCTTTTGGATACGTGATTGGATACCCTCCAATGCCTGGAGAAAGTGCTCCCTCTGAGGCTCCACCCAGGAGGACCTCGTTAAGGGCCCCTTAGAAGGGGGCTTTTGAGCCAAGTAAGCCTCACAATTCTTACGCAGCTCCTCTGGGGAAAGACGGTAGGTTCGAGCCCCTTTCAAGGGTACGGAGGACTTCAAATCGTAGAAATCGGGGAAAAAGACTGTAATTTCGTCACAATCCAAGGATTCAGATGGCTTAAAAGGCCCCTCAATAAGAATCCATTGATCCCTATGTCGCAAGAGGGCCCCTGCTTCCAAAAAGTTTGTAATGCCTGAGAGCGTTATGCTATTCTGCCGTTCCACTAAAGAAGTCGTATTATGGAAATGCAAACTATGCAAACAACTCCCTCAACCCAAATCGTCAATGTCGGTGGGTTTGATATTGGAGGCCCTCAGTTCACCGTGTTCGCCGGACCTTGCTCGATTGAAAGTTACGAGCAGTTCATGGAGACCGCAAAAGGTGTGAAGGCCTCTGGCGCACATATTCTTCGCGGCGGCATTTGGAAAATGCGCACGTCTTCCAAAGCCTTCCAAGGCTTGGGGTCTTCCTCATTTGATTTTATCAAAGCGGTTTGCAAAGAAACCAACATGAGTTTGGTTTCTGAAGTCACAGACGCTCGCCAAATCGAAGAGATCTATGACTTGGTGGAATGTTTCCAAGTCGGTTCTCGCAATATGCACAACTACGCTTTGCTTAAAGAACTGGGCATGCAAAAGAAACCTGTCATGCTGAAGCGTGGTTTTGCGGCCTTGATCGAAGAGTGGGTGAAAGCCGCTGAGTACGTTACCAGTGGTGGAAATCCAAATGTTATTCTTTGTGAGCGCGGCATTCGCACTTTTGAAACAGCCACTCGCAATACTCTAGATCTCAACGCCGTGGCTTTTGCAAAAAGAAATACCCATCTCCCCGTGATCGTCGATCCTTCTCATGCAGTAGGCATTCGTGCGCTGGTTCCAGATCTAGCCTATGCCGCTGCTGCCGTGGGCGCTGATGGTATTATCGTCGAAGTTCATCCTCGCCCTTCAGAGGCTTTGTCTGATGGAATGCAGGCACTGACTTTGGGTGATTTTGAAACCATGATGAGCAAGCTTGATAAAATTCTCACTGCCATCGACAGACCTCTTCATAAGGCGGAAGTTCATGCAAACTAAACATTCTCCCAATCCTGAGATCATCCGTTCGATGTTTTCAAAAGTGGCTGCGAACTACGATAAGGGCAATAACGTCTTGTCGATGGGTATCCACCACTTGTGGAGAAAAAAGTTAGTGAAGTACAGTGGCGCAAAACTGGGCCACAAAGTTTTGGACTGTGCAACCGGCACTGGCGACCTTGCCATTGAATTTAAAAAAACTGTGGGTTCTTCTGGCGACGTGATTGGAACAGACTTCTGCGCTGAGATGTTGATCCCAGCCCCAGGCAAAGCCCAAGAGCGTGGTTTAGACATCAAGTTTGAACAGGCCGACGTGACTCAGCTTCAGTACGCCGATAATAGCTTTGATATTTGCAGTATTTCTTTCGGCATCCGCAATGTGGGTGATCCCGTGAAGGCGTTGAAAGAAATGGCTCGCGTGACCAAGCCCGGTGGCACCGTGATGGTGCTTGAGTTTGGTCAGGTGAACATCCCTGTCTTTGGAACACTTTATAACTTCTACTCTCAAAATATTCTGCCTAAGATTGGCGGACTCGTCACAGGTCAAAAAGAAGCCTACGAGTACCTTCAAAAGTCCTCAGCCGCTTTCCCTTGTCGTGAAGAGTTCTTGGGCCTTATGAAAGACAGTGGCGCCTATGCGCACTGCGAATACACGGCTCTGACTGGCGGAATTGCTTATATCTACAAAGGCACCGTCGCCTAAAAGGTTCAGTTTTAATTATAGTAGCCCCGACGCCATCACTTACTGATGGTGCGGCGCACTTCAAAAAGGTACGGCGTACCTTCTATTTGGACGATTTAATTTCTTTTTTGAGGTCGTCGATTTGCTTTTCAAGATGGGCTTTTTCTTTCATTGCTCCCAAGCGGGACATGGAGTTTTGGAGAGAGGATTGCCCCAGTTTTTGATTCACCCGCTCCAATCGAGCTTCCAACGCTTCCAGCTTTTGATGTTTGCCAACGATGGTCTCGTAGTTCTTTTGCTGCTGTTCTTGTTGAAGATGCATCATTTGCATTTGTTGAATGGAAAGGCCTTTACGCTCTTCCTTAGCAAAAGTCGTCGATGTAAAAGAGAGGGTAAAAATAAATGTTGCGATCAATTTTTTAGATTTCATATCAATACAGATAAAAAAGGGCTCTCTGGGAGAGCCCTTTCGTTAAATTCGTTATTACTTGTTGATATAGAAAAGTGCGTTACCACCATCTTTAAGACGATAGTACACTTCACAGTTTTCGCCACCGCCAGATTCACAAGCCGTGTTTGCAGCCGCTGCTGCACAAGTTGCGTTTGAAGAGTTCACAAGACGTGTTTTTGTCTTCATATCGACAAGAACCTTCGCATCAGAAACCTTTTTGAAGCTGAGGATTTGAGATCTTTCAGTTTCACAAATTGTTTCAGAGTTTTCGGCACCCTTCACAGAGACACGCTCAATCTCTTTGCCGCTGACGACACCGCTAGAACCATCTGGAGAGTAAGTAACTCTTTCAGTCATATGGTTGCCATCGGGCTTGTTACGGCCTTCCGCCACAACAAAGTTCGCGATGTTTGTCGCACCCCAGTTGAAGTGATAACGCTTATAACAGCCCGCACCTTCAACTTTGGTATCCCAGTAGCTTTCCGCATAACAACGGTAGCGAGTCATATTATTTACGATATCTTTACAGTTTGTGGTGTTCGCCACAACATTGCCTTCAGGATTATATCCGTTCATATCCTGATTACTCAGAGCGCCAGACAAAGCTGTGCCATCAAATCCACTGAAATTTCCATGAGTATTCGTACATGTAATCGCCGCAGAATTTAGAGTATATGGGCAAGTCCAAGATTTAAATCCAGCAGGCACACCCGTTGTGTTCTCCGTACAAGATCCAGCTGAAGTCAAAGAACCCCAATTGCTGATCATCACAGGCTTGTTGTTCGCGTCCACACAGCCACCACCTTCGATGTGGGCAGAGTAAACATCCGGACTCGACGCCTTAACCATCTTACAAACAGACGCCGTTTTGCCATCGACAGAAATACGATCGCAGCTCCACATGTCGTGCTTTGCTTTGGCCGCTGTTTTCATCCACGCAAGATTACAAGATCCAGTCACGCCAGCTCCACAGGAATCACCACCAAATCCAGTGGGTGTTGTGAACGTAAACGTGTCACCGAATCCCACACTTCTTTGCGTCGAACCATCCATATAGTTCACCGGCATAGTCAGAGCAATCTTCGCGTTGGTTCTTGAATCATTGTCCGTGAACCCAATGACGTTACCACAAGCATTCACTGTCGCAGAATCCTTCCAGAAAGAAAGACCGTAAACAGGAGTCGTTGTTTCGTTTCCTTGAGCATCCACTTCCACGCCCTTCAAGCCAATAAGGAAAACGTTTTCGTTCACTTTTGGACCGTGACATTCGTTATCTGGAGTTCCAAGAGGACATGCACTCATATAGCCTGTTGGCAAAGTGCCTTCAAAGGCCGAGATCGTCCAATTTCCGCTCAAATCCAACGCCGCAGATACTGGTGGCGGAGTTGTGTCTACCGCAGTTGCGATATCGGCAACATCAACAACCACTTCACCCTCTTCATTGATCGCAATCGCGCCCAAATTCACGCTGTCTGACAACGTGATAGATTCAGATTTCTGAGTATTACCATCCATGTCCTTCTTTGAATTGTCTTGGAACTTAACAGTACCAACGGATACTAAAGAAGTCTTATTACGGAAAACCGCCATGACCTGAGAACCTTTGGCTCCGGGCAATGAGACTGTGAAAGACCCATTCGCATTAACGCTGGCCTGACCAATCGCAGGAGGCGTCGTGAACGCAATCGCATAAATCTCAAGATCCGAAAGAGTGATGGCGTTTACTCTGACATCACTCGGTTTACTTGAAACTGAGGAAACGAAACTCGCCCCCAATGTTCCTGCAATTGTCAGATCACTTGCCCCACTTGCTGCATCTGTCCCGCCGGCACCAGAACAACGAACCATCGCCGCTCCCATCAGCAAGACCGTGGCCGCTTGAACCACCTTCTTCCATGTAAACATTCGTACACTCCTTTTGTGTCATCGACACTTGTTTAAATACACAAATCCAGAGCAGGAGATTTCCCTGAGGAATTCCTCGCTTTCAAAGATTCCAATTCTGCTTTGAGGAGTTCATGGTGAGTGACAAATACTTTGGAGCGCAAATTTTTTTCAGAACCAGGACCAGAGATTCACGCAAATTTAATAAAAGAAAATCATAAGTTGTTTTATCAACGTCCGCAAAAGCCCCACGGTTCTAGACCTTTTCTACTAATTGTTGTTTGCTAACATTCGACGAAACTGAACACGCGGACCGACGTAAGGTTCTCGTCCGAGATAGCCGGGAGTGTCTTCCAATCTTTGAACTTGAGGCTGCGGAGGCAGCGGATCAGGAATATATTTCTTCGTCGGACATCCCCAAAATGCCAATGCAACCAAAACAAGAAGAAGAGTGACGACAAGAATTTTCATGACTTCATTTTCTCTCTCTGAGAGAACGCATGATACTTGTTTTCTTACACTGGACAGACTCAGAGGAACACAAATAAAAAACTCAGATTCCCTTAAGAAAATCTGAGTTCAATAAAATCATATTTTGAAAAAATCGTTTTAGTAATGCCAAGGAAACTTTGAAAAGTCCTTGCGGCGTTTTTCAACAAAAGAATTGCGACCTTCAACGGCTTCTTCTGTCCCATAAGCAAGACGTGTGGCCTCGCCGGCAAAAAGCTGTTGTCCGACCAAACCATCATCGATCAAGTTAAAGCCGTATTTCAACATGCGCATTGCTGTCGGAGACTTTGAATTCATCTCATATGCCCACTCCAACGCGACCTTTTCAAGATCCTTATGCGGCACCACCGCATTGACCATGCCCATATCGAATGCCTCTTGCGCGGAATAGTTGCGACCCAAGAAGAAAATCTCGCGAGCTCGTTTTTGGCCCACCATACGTGCCAAATAAGCCGAACCATAACCACTATCAAAACTTGCAACGTCAGGATCTGTCTGTTTGAAGACGGCATGCTCTTGACTTGCCAACGTGAGATCGCAGACAACGTGCAAAGAATGCCCTCCGCCCACAGCCCAACCCGGCACCACGGCCATCACAATTTTCGGCATAAAACGAATCAACCGCTGAACTTCCAAAATATGCAATCGACCCAAACGAGCCAAATCCATTTTTCCGACAGCTTCTTTGTCTTCGTATTTATAGCCATCTTTTCCACGAATACGCTGATCTCCGCCAGAACAAAAGGCCCAACCACCATCTTTGGGCGACGGTCCATTCCCTGTGATAATCACCACACCCACATCCGCAGAAATGCGTGCGTGTTCTAAAGCGGTGTACAACTCGTCGACTGTTTGCGGACGAAACGCATTGCGAACCTCAGGACGATTGAAGGCAATTCGAACGGTGCCCTGATCTTTTGCGCGATGATAAGTAATATCTTGAAACTCAAACCCAGGAACTTCTATCCACCATTCGGGATTAAAAATATCAGAAACCATAATTCCTTCCTCCCTTATACCCGATCCGTTTTAGCCCATAAGTAATGGTCTGCCAACACCAGCCATGTCATGGCTTCCAGCACGGGAATGGCCCGAGTCACAATACAAGGATCGTGGCGACCTTTTTTTGCCACGTCTAAAATAGAACTCGTGGGTTTAAAGGAAACTCGCAAAAGAATATTTTCGCCGGTCGAAATTCCGCCCCGAATGCCCCCATAGGGACTTTGTGAGCTTTGATGAAACTGAATCCCCGGCACTGAGGCTGCCTCAAATCCCAAACCCAGCTCAAAACCATTGGTGGCGCCAACACTCATGAAAGCCAACGCCAAATCCGACTTCAATTTGTGAAAAACAGGTTGCCCCAAGTAGGCCGGCGGATTTTGAATTAAAATTTCAGCGACCCCGCCATGACTGTCACCTTGTTCTTGGGCCTTTTTTAACATCTCCGCGACCTCTTGATCTCGAGAAGATGGAAAACGGGCTTGAAAAGAATCGACGTCCTTCTGGGCTACTTGAGAGCGTTCTTCCTCGCTCAAGACAAAGGAACCAATTTGAGAAGCATATCCGATGACTCGTGTCGGAGCACTGACCTGCTTCAACAACATTTGCGCAAAAGCTCCCGCCATGACACGGGAAACAGTTTCACGGCCCGAAGAGCGCCCCCCGCCTCGATGATCGCTATGACCGAACTTATTCTTCCACATATCATCAGCATGGCCCGCACGAGGAGTCGCTTTGATCTCTTTATAGTCTTGAGAGCGAGCGTCTTGATTGCGCACCATCACCGCAATCGGTGTCCCTAAAGTTTGCCCCTCGAAGATGCCGCTTAAAACTTCCGGAGCATCTATTTCCTGGCGTCCTGAAACAATCTGACCCGAGCCGTGATGCCCTGGACGACGGCGCTCCAATTCCTTTTTTAAAAGTCCTTCATCAAAAGTCACACCCGCCGGGCAGCCATCAATGACAACCCCTAAGGCCGTCCCATGACTTTCACCGAAACTGGTCACAACAAAGCGTGAACCAAACTGATTGGCACTCATGATTGCTCCTCGCACTGACGCCAGAAGAGTCTCTGGCCTTGGGCTTGCCCGATAAACATCACAAGACCCGATTGATAATTAGCTCCACACTTCTGCGCGTACTCACGCCCCAGAGAGTCTTCTTTATAATTCAAATCAAAAACCATTGTCGGCTGCCACTCCAGAGGAGGCATCAAAGTTTCTGAAGATCGCGGCGCCGCCCAGATAACAATCTTAGGCTCTAACTCCAAAGCCCCTTCACTTCCTGCCCGCGGGGCGCCCGTGCGGGACGAAAAGTAACTTGCATGAGGCAAAGCTTTTTGAATCATCTCTAAAGTTCCACCACCACCCCAAACAAAAATTTCTTTTTGCAAGGGAGCAATCATTCCCGCCCCTTCAATCAATTCTAAAAATCCTTGATCATCCGTCGAGGCGCCCTGCCAGAGCCCCTGAGACTCATTCCAATACAATGTATTAAGGGCCTTCACTTCAGGGTGCTGACAAAGTTGAGCGGCCTTTTCCTTATGAGGAGCCGTCACTGCGGCATGAGTCAGTCCCAGCTTTTTTAGAAGCGGCAAAGCCTCGTCCCATTCCTCGCGACGAATCGTGATAGCAAAAACGGGCATTCCCTTTTTATGAAAGAAGTCTGAATGCTCAAGAGGCGTAAAGCTATGATAGGCGGGGTCTCCAAGCACTGCTGCAAAATGAGCAGGCTTGATCGGCGTCATCACCCACCACCACAGAGAAGGCTGATCACCGGCACTGCCACCGTCTTCCTTCCAAAAGTTGATAAACTGTTTTCCTTTTTGATACAGACGATACCAGTCCCATAAACTTTGTTTTGAGCGTGGTAAAAAACTTCTTTGCGCCGGCAAGGCCACTTGCCACTGATGACCTTCACCCAACTCAGAAAAACTTTGAATCTCGGGAGCATATTTCATGTGCCCCACCTGATTTTCAAATTTCTGCCATTCCTTCATTTGGGTTTGATCATGCAGTGAAAGAATCAGCTTTTCTTTAGGCACATAAGCCAGCACATTTTCTGGACTTCCCAGTTCCCAAGGCCAATCAATCCAAGCTGCTCTATTTAAGAATTCAATGGTTTGTTCTTGGCTCCAAAATAAGTCCCAGTCTCGCTCTTCCCGAAATGAATAGATAAAAAATTCACTGGGCATTTCGTTCAAAATTCGCCGCATCTGTTCTTCAGACAACAAATCATCACGAAGTTCGATCAAGGAAATTCCCCGGTGAGAATATCTTTCCTTGAATAACTCCCACCGTCTTTCGGTCAGAAAGACATCCGGCAACACCGTCAATGCCCCTCCCACCTCATGAAGAGTATGGGTCAAAAGAGTTTTCTCAACTGCCATGGCCTGATGATGATTTTCAAACTGACCTTCAGGCATGAGATAAACTTCGTCGGCTCTATTGCGATAGTTTTGCTCTCGCCCCTCTGCGCGTTTAATAAATTCTTCTAACGGTGACATCTCGGGATTAAGTCGAGGTCGGTTAAGAAAAATACGTCCATCTAAATCGGTTCGGCGCTTCACCCACAATACTCGAACACTTTCAGGAATTACCGTGAGATCAAAACCCGCGCCCAAAACCAAATACATCTCTTGGTGAGGCTTTTGCAAAGTCTCTAAAAAAAGCTGTCTTTCTAGTTCTCGAAAATAGGCTTCACCGTGCTCTAAAAAAAGCTCAGGAATGGTTTTGCCGATCTTCTTTTCAATCTCTGTATCCAAGTCGATCAACTCAACGGAAACATCGCGAAGATAAAGCTGCAACCGCATCATCAACTCAGTCTTACCCGTTCCTCGATGTCCAACAACGGCGGTGATCATGGTGTAAGTCCTATCATCCCCCAAAACTCGGGGAAGCTTTTATTAATTGCCTGAGGCTCTTCAATATGAAACTCGTGCCCTTTTAATTTCATCAAAGCGGCTGCCATGACCATACGATGATCTTTGTCGGGAAAAAAGCGTGCGCCTCGCACGAAGGCCTGTCGAGGATTGCCATGGATGATCATTCCATCAGGTAGTACGTCATGGACCACGCCGACTAAGGTTAATAAATCAGAAACTTTTTTAATGCGGTGAGATTCTTTGAGAGCCAAATGAGGGGCCCCATAAAGCTTAGAGACACCTTGTGCCCAGCTGCAAAGCACCGCCAACACCGGGAAAAGATCCGGCGATTGAAAGAGGTCCCAATCCACCGCCTTGAGGGACGAGCTTTCTTTCACCGTCAATCGCGAACCTTCCACAGAAAAATCCACATTCATCTTCTTAAAAATCTCCAAAAAGACGAGATCGGGCTGCGCACTTTTCTCTGGAAAATTATCTAGAATGGCCTCTCCCGCCAGCGCACCAGCGGCCGCCATGGTGAAGGTCGAACTTATATCCGGCTCAACAGTCCACTCAAACTTATTGATCTTTTGTCCCGAGGGAATCAGAAACCCTTGAGGGGTCTCCTCGATTTTCATGCCCAAGGATCGCAGCATCTCAAGCGTCAGCAGAAAATAGGACTCTGAAACCTTGTCACCGACCAGTGTGAATTCCAAATCAAAGTCCAAAATCCATGCATTTAAAGCTAACGCCGAAGCATATTGGCTGGATTCCGAAGTATTTACCTGCAAAGGGCGCGATGGTTTCCTCCATCCCTGACTTTCCATCACAAGTTTTTGATTCGCGATCCGAGCGACAACCCCTAACTGCTCAAGCAAATCTAAAAGTCCCTGCTGAGGTCGTTGCAGCAAGCGAGCCGCTGCCAAAAGCTCATGGGTCCCTTTTTGTCGGGACGCCCTTAGAGCCATAAATCGAAAGGTCGTTCCCCCTTCTCCGCAGTCAATGAGGCTTTTTGCGCTGAGGTGCTGAAGCCCTTCGCGCATAAAACGAACGTCATCGCACTCAGAGTTCCCGCGAAGAACAAGTTGCGGAAAGTAGCTTTTCACAATCAAGGCGCGATTAAACACCGATTTAGATCCCGGAATTTCGCCTTGAAAATGAAAATTACCCATTGAGCTCTTCTTCCTTCTGGCGACAGACTTCCATCAGAATCTCATCGACCGTCACTTCTCGAATCACGCATTTTCCGGGTTTCTGAAGAAAAATAAAACGGACAGACTCCGATCGAGTCTTCTTCTTATCGCTTAAAAGAAGATGTCTAAAATCTTTTAAGACAGAAGCCTTCGTTTGCAAAAGCTGATCACGCACTGGCGACAACAAATATCCCATCACCGGAGCCCGCAAAAGACTGTCATAGTCTTTCTTCGCCATGATATTTTTCTGGACACTCCAGCGAAGTGAAAAATCCAATCCATAATTGATAGCCACTCCGTGCGGAAGCCTGTAATAAGACTCCAAGGCGTGTCCCAAGGTGTGCCCCAGATTCAAGACATGACGATAGCCTGTCTTTTCATGGGGATCTTTCGCAACGACTTTGTATTTGGCATCAATTGCAGGTGCGAGGTATTTCCACAAGATCGCCGAAGAGACTTCATACTCTTTGGAAAGTTGAGACCATAACGATCCGCCAACAATCCAGGCAATCTTAATCAGCTCCCCAAAGCCTTCAAAGGCACGAGCTTCAGGTTGCGCCATCAACAAAGAGCGAACTAAAACAATTTTTTCTGGTGGGTGAAAAGTGCCGATCTGATTTTTGGCAGATCCCACATTCAAGGCGGTTTTGCCCCCATGGGCAGAATCGATGGCTGCCAACCATGTGCTAGGAATCTGCACCAGCTTCACGCCGCGCTTCAAGATGCTGGCAACAAATCCCCCGAAATCACCGACGCTGCCGCCGCCCACAACCACAATCGTCAAACGACGAGCAGAGGTGTTTTCACAAAGGCGAATGATCTTTGTGATATGATCTGGAAACTGCTCAACTGACTTCAAGGCCTCCCCCGCTCTCACCGGGTACTGCAAGGGAAACTGCTGAGACCATTTCTTAAATGAAGGCACTTTTTTGGGAAGAATATCGTCATAGATCAGAAGAAATTCTTCTCCAAGATCTTTTCGGCGCGGAAGTTCAGCGGTAAAGAGCAACGTGCTTTTTTTCATTATTTTGTTTCTTTAAATTCAGCTTTTGCTTTTTCATAAGACTCAGACAGGGAATCCCAGGCTTTGCTCATTCCCGCTTTCATTTCGCTCCACGCCTTACCAGAACTCTTCTTAAGCTTGGCAAGATCCTTTTTCATTTCGTCCTGCTTCTTTTCAAGCGCCTTAATTTGTTCTTTCATTTCTGTTTTCGCTTCGCCAGTTTTGTCGGAGGCAGATTTTTTTAGTTCGGCGATTTCAGATTTGAGATCCGCCAATTTCACTTCCATATCTTTTTGGAATTGTTCTTTTTGTTCTTTGGAATAGTCAGCGGCTGCGGACACGGCTTCGCCGGTCTTTTTTTGAACTTCTTCCTTAGTGGTCGCGAAAGAGCTGAGTGAGAAGGAAAGAGCGATGAGGGACAAAACGAAATATTTCATACTGGTCTCCTTTGGACGGAGACCAGTTTACAACGGAGCTTTATTTCACTTCAAGGATATTGAGCTGTGACGGCTCATACGTGACGCTTACAGGCTTCTTGCCCGCAAGACTCTCTTCGAGCTTCTTGCGGTAAGCATCGAACTCTGCCACGTCTCGTCGCAGATAGTAGGAACCGGCATTTTTGCTAAACAAAATAACAAGCCCTTCATCATCTTCCCGAATTTTTTTTACCACATCGGAAACCTCAGAACGCTGATCGGCGCTTGCTGGCGTGCGCGTCTTTTTCGAAACCGCCTCTGCCGCTGATCCCACGCCCAATGTGGTCGCTCCCATCATCAATGCTACAAGAATCCACTTCATGCTTAACCCCTTTTTATTCTTCAATGATTTCTTATCGGCGCCACGAGGAGGCACTAGAGGCTTGGCCCTTGGTCTTGAAGGAAATATGTATCAAAACAAGACGAACTAGTGACCGTTCACCAAGTCCCAGTTGATTTCTGAAATTCCCTTAGAGCGCAAATACGCGTTGGCTTTAGAGAAGGGCTTCGTGCCAAAAAAACCGCGATGAGCCGACAGCGGCGATGGATGCACAGACTCAATGACAAAGTGCTTTTTCCGATCGACGAAGGCGGCTTTTTTCTGAGCGTATGATCCCCACAGAATAAACACCAAGTTTTCTTTTTCTTCATTCAACACATGAATGATCTTATCCGTGAACTCTTCCCAGCCTTTACCTTGATGGGCCGCGGCCTTGCCATCTTCCACGGTCAAAACCGCATTTAATAGCAACACACCCTGCTCTGCCCACTTCGTCAAAGAGCCACTCTTAGGAAGAGCCACCCCCACATCACTGTGAAGTTCCTTAAAGATATTCTGCAGTGATGGCGGAAAACGAACTCCGTCCCGAACCGAAAAGCAAAGTCCATGGGCCTGGCCAGGACCGTGATAGGGATCTTGTCCGACAATCACAACCTTCACCTTGTCAAAAGGCGTTAGATTCATCGCCGCAAAATACTCATCACCGCGTGGGTAAATTGTTTTGCCCGATTTATACTCTTGCGAAAGAAAAGATCTCAGCCGTTGCATACGTTCCGTTGCAAACTCGCTTTCCAGCTTCTTTTTCCAAGATGAATCTAACTTTATTTCAGTTTTAGTAGTGCCCATATCAATTTGAAACATGACCTCAGTCCAGGTCCGGGATTCTAATGCAAACCTATTGGTTTTCAAATATTATTTTGAAATCTCCCGAACTTGACCAGACAAATTTCGACCCCATTGTTACAATAAGACTAGAGGAAAAGGAGGCCGCCTATGACGACTCTTCTAAATCCCACCATACAACTTATTGAACAAAACCCGGAAGTTAAGTCATTTATCTATCAACAGATCGCTGACTTTGAGCCCTTTGTAACTCCACAAACTGTCGTTGCTGTCGTCGCCAGAGATCCACGAAAACTTGCGATTCAGTATGAAACAGACGGCAAGGAGTTTACTCCCGAGGGTCTTAAAAAGCTTTATCGGATCGCGATTGTCTTGAACGAAAGTGGGACAACAGTCGAAGCCGAGGGTGTCCATGAAGACATCTATCAAGCCATTAAGGCCGCCAAAGATAATCTGCTCAAAGAGCTGGTCGCTATTCAAGATAGCGTCGTCAGTCAGCAAGATCGACTGATTGAAATCAATCATTACTTGCAACCGTCCCTTCTTCATTAAGATAATGGGGCTTCCATGAGGAGGCCCCGATGTTCAATCCAAATATGCCCTATCGCAATCTTGGTCGCTCTGGACTGAAGCTGAGCTCTTTTTCCTTAGGTGGCTGGACAACCTTCGGAGGCACCGTCAAAGACTTCACCTCCGTGCGCAGCATTCTTCATCTTGCTTATGAATCTGGAATCAATTTTTTCGACATCGCCGATATCTACGCCAAAGGGGAGTCAGAAAGAATTATGGGCGCCGCTTTGAAGGACTTCCCTCGCCACGAGTTGGTGATCTCTTCCAAAGTGTTCTGGCCGATGAGCGACGACGTCAATGACAAGGGCCTTTCTCGAAAGCACGTCTTGGAATCTGTAAATAAGAGCCTGCAACGCATTGGCACTGAGTATTTAGATATCTACTTCTGTCATCGCTATGACCCTGAAACTCCCGTCGAAGAAACCGTGCGCATCATGGATGATCTAATTCACCATGGAAAGATCCTTTACTGGGGCACTAGTGAGTGGACCGCAGCCCAAATTCAAGAAGCCATGGATGTCTGCGAACGCTGGGGATATTACAAACCCCAAGTCGAACAACCTCAGTACAGTCTGATTGCTCGAGAAAAATTTGAAACCGATGTGCGCCCCAAAGCCTTTCAACACGGCATGGGACTTGTCACCTGGTCTCCTCTTGCTTCGGGGATGCTGACTGGAAAGTACGACAATGGCGTCAGCGAAGGACGCCTGTCACGAGTGGATTGGCTGAAAGAAACTCTTTACACTGAAAAGAATGTGCAACGCGTTCGCGAGATGAAGAAGATTGCTGATGGTCTGGGATGCACTCGAGGGCAACTGGCACTGGCCTGGTTGGCGGCGCAGCCTCAACTCACCAGTGTGATCTTAGGGGCTACCAATATAGAGCAACTGAAGGAAAACCTGGGGGCCTTGAAGATCAATATAACATCTGAAATAGATCAGAATCTAAATGAGCTCTTTTCGTTCTAAGACAAATGCTTTTTGCCACTAGATCTTTCATTCAACGACGACAAGGATATACTAGTTATGAAACGGTCTCTCAAGAATGAATCCGCGATGATGTGAGAAGTCTCAGATTCGCAATGTTCACTTTCTTTGAGGATCGTACGAGACGGGACTTGGTTTTTTAAATCATGTCCCGTTTCCATTTTGACTATATGATCAATGCTCCAAGGCTACTGGGAGAAAGCTCGCAGGGGAAGAGACCGTCGGCCTGGTATCCCTCTCAGTCTCTAACTTCACCAAAGAACCGATGATATCTTGAAGTCTTTCAAATGGAGAAAGATTCGGGGGAAGATTTTCCTTCAACTCCATGGTCAAAACCGGCGTCTTTCTTTCTAACCACATGTAGCGTCCCAGACTGCCAGGATAATTTCCCAAAGACTTCCAGGGAAGATAGTCAAACTTGGGCGGCGGAGACACCTTCGGTCCATCAAAATCCAAAACCTTTAAGGGCGTATGAACAGAGACGATGAAATCAGGTTGAAAATCTTCGAGGTGATAAAGAGCACACTTGGTTTCTGGCTCACTGGCCGCCTCAGCCCCCGGAAAACGACGAGGATTTGATTTCGTCGTGCGTTTCCAATTTTCAATGGCCCCTGTAGACCAATCTTTTGTGGGGAAGTTTCTGTTGATATCAATCTTATTGGCATTCGTACGAGTCTTGTACTTCACTCCATCCGGATTCAACACCGGAATCACCCGCCACGTATTGCGAGGATCAATGCCTTCCAGACGCTCCATCCAATAGCGCCCGACGGTCCCTGCGGGAGTTTCATCTCCATGGATCAAACTAAATACTAAGACCTTCTTCGCTCCTGGCGTCGATGACACTTTATCATAGTGATAAATGGGTCGTCCCTCTGCACTCACGCACAGGGAGTTAACTAAAACTTTTTCGCAAGCTTGCTTTAAAAGTTTGTCATCCCACGCACCTGGAAATTTCTTAAGATCATTAACACAGTCCTGGGGGAGATTGGCAAAATCAGCTTTTGCCCCCACTACCGACATAAATATCAGACTAAAAATGAATGTCTTCATATACCCCGTCATCACTTCCCCATTATCTCCAGGTCTTTTCATTCTCTCAAGTTGAGAAAGCGGCTTTTTTTGAATCAAGCTGAGATTCACTAGATTTTGACTAAAGTCTTAAAGCCTTTCGTCCGTAAGGTACAAGGTGTGACAATTTAGCCCCAGGTGGAGGTCCCTATGGTGAATCGAGGTAGCTTTAGTTTTGTAGCGATGTTGGTGGTAAATCCCATCGTGATACTGTTTTATCAGAATTGCTCGATGACTCCGATTAGTTATGCCAAAAATAACACACCTGTGCCCTCTGTTCAGTCTCGCAGTGTGGCCTCTGAGGCCAAACCTGTTGTCGCTGGATTCGAAAAGCCCGCTTGCGTAGAAAATAAGAAAGAGTGCCCCAAAGCAGAGTGATATTCCTAAAGTGAATATCTAGATTCTTTATATGCCTTTTACTTATTATAGATCTTCTTGTTAGAACTAAGCCATGGAGCGTAGTTCATAACAAGGAGGCTTCTATGAAAAAACTCATCCTTTCCCTCACTTCTCTGATTGCATTCGCCAGCTCCCCTTCTTTGGCATTTATCTCTGCTCAAGAAGAGGGACAACTTCTTCAGGCCATGAATCAAATCAATCCCGCGCAAGTTCAATTTGAAAGCATTCGCTGCTCGTTGAGAAACCGCATGTGTCTTGTTAAAGCTCTTGTCGGCCCTCAGGCGCAAAAAGTAGGTTGCATGATTGAGAGAATCAACGACGCCTCCGAGCTCTATGTAGAAAGCCTGGAGTCCGCTACAGGCAAGACTTTCGTCTCTTTATCTCCTTACGCTCACGCGTCTCTCTCCTCTTGTCTGAGCCAACTTCGCTAATCTTCCTCCCCGGTTTTAGACCTAGACTTGTCCTGCTTTGCAGGCCTCGATAATCTAAAACCTGAGGGGGACTTTCATGTTTAAGTATGTCTTAAGTTTGGCGCTAGCTGCATATCTCAGTGGCTGCTCAAAAAGCTCCAACATTGAAGGTGAATCCCGCGTCTCTGTCAGTGGTGGCTCTACCATTCGTGGAAGTGTGATTGTCGGCACCGAATGTGGGGCCTCCTCCGCTCGCATTCATCTCAGCGGCGTCTACGGAGCACAAAGCTTCTATAATGTGACCATCAATAGTGGCGGCACTTTCGACTTTCAAGTAAATCCCGGCCGCTATTCTTTGGCCGCCTATGCAGGAAGTTGCACCGTCAACAGCGAAGTCTCGACTCAAACCAACGCCGTCATGAATTATCAAGTCTGTCTGGGCAGCAACTGCACCAGCGTCGCCAGCGGGGCAACCGTCTATAATAGTTTTTCAAAGCCCACAGAAATTTCTGAAGCTGCTGCCTCCGCAGGACCTCTCTGCCAATGGAATGTCTATGGCTGTGCTGGTTGGATGTATCCCGGCTGGGGCGACGCGAACTTTAGCAAAGCGAATATTTATTTTACCGCAAAAGAAGACTCTGCTTTTGCCTTGGATTTGGATTTTTCTAAAGGCAACAATGCGTTGGCCGCGATTCCTTCATTGGGAAAGTCTGGCTGGAACGGACTTCTTAGAAAAAATGGCAACCTTGAGTTTGTCTCAGCAGCCCTCGGACAAGACACATCCTCGAAGAAGATCAGCTTGGGCTCTCTTTTCTATGAGACTCAAGTTGATTCAAAACTTTTGCAGTTTGAAAGTGGCTTCTGTGAACCCAAAGAAAAAGCTCTTTCAAGCATGATTGAATATCTGCGTCTTTCCGGATTTACAAACAGACCCATTGAGGATTTTGCCGCTCATTGGAAAAACCATCTGCCTTCAGCAGACACTTTGTGCGTTTATCCTCAGAATCAAAATATCATTGAAACCATTGTCAGCTATAGAACCCCTCAGAAAATGGAGTCCCGTCGGCTGTGGTTTTTGGTCCTTCCGCGCATTGATTCCGCCATGCTCAAAATACGACCCGTTCCTCAAAAGTTGACCCAATGGTTCAATCCCCCCAAAGTTAACGCGATGGCCGAGCTCAGAAAAGCTCCGCAAACACGGGCTATTGCCAGCGAACCCGGGATCTTAGCCGAAGAGTGCAGTGTCGGATTCCTTTTGGAGCGCTAAGCCAACCTAGACCTTTCAAAATAATTTAAAAGAGGGGCTTGACTTACATATTATTTACACTGTAAGTTCATGTGTAAGTTATGACGAAGAAATTGCCCCTCCCCCCACTGACACCTAAGGAAAAATCGGTCCTCGAATTTATCGAGGGCCACATCTTAAGTTCAGGAGTTTCTCCGTCATATCAAGAAATTAAGGATCACTTTGGCTTGGCTTCGTTTAATTCGGTTCAGAATTATTTGAAGCAACTGACGAGCAAGGGTTACATCGAAAATCCTCAAGGTCAGAAGCGAGCGATCCAGGTGCTTCACTCAGCGTCTGCTGTGCAAGAGCATCTTCAATCAAAAAAGGTCTCGACGGCGACAGGATCTCACCGCACACAGCTCCTCCAGGCACGTGATGAGATCCTGTCTCTTCCCCTTCTCGGGAAGGTGGCGGCGGGACAACCTATTGAAGCTTTAAAACACGATGAATTCGTGGACGTCCCTCCCTCAATGGTCAGAAATCCTTCAAAATCTTTTGCCTTGAAAGTACAGGGCGATTCGATGATCGAAGATGGTATTTTTGATGAAGATATTATTTTGATTCAAAAGCAGGATTCTGCAAACAACGGAGACATTATCGTTGCCACCGTCGACAACGAAGCCACGGTGAAACGATTCTATGTCAGAGCTCGTCCCGACAGTGGAAGCTCTGAAAAATTGGTTGAACTTCGCCCGTCCAACTCCACAATGAAATCCATGTGGTATTCTCCTGATGAAGTCGAAATTCGCGGCATCGTCGTGGGTCTCATTCGTAAATTTTAGGTTTTCCCTTCAGGACTCCCTAAAAAACAAAGGGGACTCCGCAAAGCAGAATCCCCTTATAATCCCCTCGAGAATATGTCTAAATTTAAACTACGTCGTGCTCTTAGCCGCGAGCGTAGCGTTTGTTCATGGATTCGCGAATCTCAGCACCTTCAATGCTAAGTCTTGTCCAAGGAATCGCGCGAAGTCTTTCTGGCTCGATTTCCTCTTCTGTTTCTTCGCAGTAACCAAAAGCCCCACTCTCAATACGAGCTAAAGCGCTTTCGATTTCCATCAATTGTGAGCGGAGTCGTTCGTGCATGCTGAGAAATTCCTGTTCAGCAAGGACGCGGACCGTTTGGTCGCCTTCGTCTCCACCCTTTTCCTCGTTCTGGTCCAAGTTCAATCGAGCCTCTTTCACTCTGTTGAGGATGTCTTGCTTCGATTGCAAAAGCTTCTGTCTACATTCAGTGACAAGCTTTTCAGAGATAGCCATATTGCCCCCCTGTTCCTTCCAGCATAAGTGCCAATTTGGAACTGACCTATTAAGTTCTACCCATGTAAGTTTTGCAAGAA
This sequence comes from Bdellovibrio sp., assembly GCF_047637665.1. Lineage (NCBI taxonomy): Bacteria > Pseudomonadati > Bdellovibrionota > Bdellovibrionia > Bdellovibrionales > Pseudobdellovibrionaceae > Bdellovibrio > Bdellovibrio sp. The sequence continues at coordinate 180,864 of NZ_JBLJBT010000044.1, forward strand.
AAAAATCTTACATTAACTTAAAATTAAACAAATCCATGAAAATCCTAACGATTCCCTGAATGAGGCCATAGATGCGCCGACCCGAGAGTCCACACTGGAGAGATCTCTGGTCAGTTTCTTAAATTACAGCGGTCATTCTGGTGGTATTTTTAGTGAATTCGCAGTGCGTTATATTTTATCGCAAGAACACGGAAACTCAAGGCCCCCGCGGCTTTTAAGCCGGTTTCATTTCATTTTGAAACAAAAGGCCCCTCAAAAAAGTAAAGGCGACCTACTTCATTCGGCCGCCTTACTCAGAAACTATTATGCGTTCTCCCCCGAGCACGCATATCAGAGCTATTTAAGACAAGAAGCAACACGCGCTAAAAGATCTCCCGTGGCGTTTTGAAGCTTCACGGCCATCTTTTTCCCCTGCAGCCCACGCGAACGGAAGGCTTGAGCGGATTCATCCATCTGTGACGAGACGACCTTTACTGAAGACCCCTTGGCCGATTTCACAACAGTAGAATACTCCTCTAAAGAGGAAGCGAATGATTCATGATTGTTCACAAGACTTGCCATGATCTGCTGCTGGGCTGATTGCATGGCTTTGAGTTCGGCTTTTAACTGTGCACACTGAGAGGATGCAAAAGAGTTCGAGGCGAAGAGAACGATTGCGATGAATGTTGCGACAGTTTTCATAGTCAGAGCCTTTCGTGATGACTCTGACTAAAGCAACGATCTTGCCACCTGAGGGCCCCTTAAATTGGAGCTCAGGTGACATTTTTGGCTAGGACTTTAGAAATTTTTCAAACTCGTTCTTTGTTTCGCCAGCTGTATAGGGCAAAAGAAGACGGGCCACGTGACGTTTTCCCCGCTCGATGCTGCGCTTTCCAGCCATCTTTTCTGCGGATTCAAAGAACTGCAAAAAGGTCGTCGCCATCGCCAAAAGAGACTCAGCGATATACTGCATCTCTGAGACCTCGGCGATCTTCATCATTTTGCCATCCTTCACCCACTGGCGGTAAAGAATCACCATCAACTTCATCATCTTTTGGATATGGTCTCTCCACATCTTCGCTAGCTGCTGATCCTTACGACGAAGGGCATACATCTCCCGATGAAAGAAGCGGTAGCGCCAATAAAGCTCAAAGTTTTGATTGATGAAATCCAGCGGAGTCACCTTTTTCGTGCGACGAGGACGCCATACATCGTAGGTATCCTTCGCCATGCGCTTGAAAAGCTCTTCGAGGATCTCTTCCTTATTGTCATAGTGGAAATAGAGATTGCCCGGGCTGATATCCATGGCTTTGGCGATGTGGTTGGTGGTCACGGCGACAACACCGCTACGATTGAAGAGTTCGATGGAAGTAAGGAGAATTCGTTCTTTGGTCTTCATGTTATTAAGTCTTTAGTCTATGTCTTTTCGAGAGTCACGCAGGAATAGACCTGAAAAGCGCCTCGGATGTGGCTTTCCGGCGTATTCTTCTGAGAATGGCCTTGAAAGCGTTTAAAAACTGGTGCTACCATAAAATAATGCGCGCTAAAAACAAATATAAGTTGTTAAAACTATTTGCATTTTCTGGGGCCTCCCTGATCGGGCTCTATTCCCTTATGGGCTTCACGGCTTCCGACAGCCAAGAGGCTCAAGTGCACCAGAAAATAAAATCACAACTCGAGCAACGCACCCAAATCGCCAAGGTCGTTGGCGAAAAAGTTAGATCCAATGAGTTTCCGGAAAAGCTCAAGCTCCCCTGGGATGGAGAGGAAAAATCCGTCACGCTTAATTACACGCTTGATGAAACCTTGCAAAGTGAGGCCGACCGCCTCCTCAAATCCTATAAGCCCGACTATGGCGCGATCTTTATGATTGATGCCTCTACAGGGGAAGTTTTGGCGATGTCGAGCTTCCAAAGGGACAACCCCCATGCCGCCAACCTCAACCTTCAAGCGACCTTCCCTGCCGCTTCCGTTTTTAAAGTGGTGACAGCGACAGCGGCCGTCGACAAGGCTGGCGTGACGCCTGAACATAAAATCCGTTACAACGGTGGCGCCTACACCCTCTATAAAAAGAATGTTCTTTCCGACAAGGTCACTCGTTGGACAAATGTGATCACCCTGAAAGATGCTTTTGCCCGCTCCATCAATACGGCTTTTGGGCGCCTGAGCATTGAGAACTTGCACCCCGAAGACCTGAACGAATATGCCAACCGTTTTATGTTTAACCAAGAAATTCCCGCCGACTTCCCCGTTGAGATGGGCGTTGCCTATGTTCCTCCCGGCAAGGGATTCGAATTGGCAGAGGTGGCTTCTGGATACAACAAGACCAATCGCATGAGCCCTGTGCAAGGTGCGATGATCGCCGCCTCTGTTGCTAACAATGGCCAAGTTGTGATCCCTTATCTTGTCAGCTCCGTGGAAGATGAAAAGGGCGCGACTTTGTATGAAGGCGCTACGCTGACCAGTGGAAATATCATGACCAAAGAGTCTGCGGCGAAAGTTCGTGAGCTTATGGAGCAAACAGTGACAGCGGGAACTTCTCGTCGCTCGTTCCGGCCGATCATGAAGGACCGTAAATTTCGCGAAATCGAAATGGGTGGAAAAACCGGTCACTTGACGGGCGACAACCCTCGCGGACGCGTAGACTGGTTTGTCGGTTATGCCCTGGATCAGGAACGAAAAATCGCGGTGGCAGCAATCACGGTGAATAAGAAATTTTGGACCGTAAAATCCGCTCATCTTGGACAAAGCATGTTCAGGAAATATTTCGGCCCCGTGGTCTCAAACCAAAAAGGCCGCGTGATTTCTTCCGCCAAATAATAGCGAACAAACCCTCTTTAAAAGCGGGTTTGTTTAAACTCCGAGGCAAGACGTTCAGCTCTTGTCGTCCTCATTCTTCTTTTCATGTGTGATTTTTAGCGGAGTCACATCCAAGACGTTACTTTCATAAACATCACGCTCTTCATGAGTTTCTTGAAATCCCGCACCGTCATCTTTGTATTCGTAATAGCGAAATCCGCCACCCATATTGCCCGCACCAAAACCAAAGGGGCCACCAAATTTAAAGCTCGCAGCTCCTTTAGCCACTTGTTTTGCCATGTACACTTTAAAGCGCCACACAGCCAAGTGACGAAGCCCCGGCAAAAATAAAATAACAGCCAAGACACGCGCAAAGAAGGAGGGAATTAAAAACAACAGTCCCGACAAAAAGATCGCCCCTGAGTGCAACATCTTCGACGCTGGCAACTGACCTCTCATGACCGTGCTTTGCAGGCTCATCAAAGCCATGCGCCCAACGGTTGTGAGAATAATAAATCCTAAAAGGCACGGCAAAAGGTACAGCCCCAGGGCATTCAGAAAACCCCAATGCTGAGTCGCCATGAAGAAAATCACAATCTCAGCGATCACAAATGGAAAGGGAATAAAAATCATAGACCTCCCTTATTAAAGATCTAAAGTGGCAACCACTGGGCAGTGGTCCGAACCTTCAACTTGGTCAAGAATATCTGCTGAAGACAGATATTTCTCAAGACCTTTTGAGACACAGATGTAATCAATCCGCCATCCGCGATTGGAGATACGAGCCAATTGTCGATAATCCCACCAAGAGTAACGCTTCGCTTCGGTTGGCTTAAAATAACGGAAGGTGTCGATGAATCCCATCTCCAGAAAATTATCAAACCAAGCTCGCTCTTCGGGAAGAAAACCGCTTTCCTTAGACAAACGAATGGGGTCAAAAACATCAAGATTCTCATGGGCCACATTATAGTCGCCCACCACCACAATTTCGCGTCCTGTTTTTAACTTATCTTTCAGATGCAGACTCAAATCTTTTAAAAACTGTTGTTTGAAGTTGTGGCGCTCCAAACCCGATCCCCCATTTGGAAAGTAGATGTTGTACAAATCAAAGGGCCCATGATCGGACATCACGATGCGCCCCTCTGATTCGTACTCAGGAATGTCGGCAAAATTGAATTGAACTTTGTTAGGCTCTTGATTCACGAAAGTCGCCACACCCGAATATCCTTTGCGGGCGGCAGAAGACCAGTAAGAGTTTTCCCAGCACAGCTTGCGAACCTCGGACTCGACCTGATCAATGTGAGCCTTTGTTTCTTGCACACAGAAAACATCTGGCTTTTCTGTGTTCACAAAATCCATCAGGCCTTTCTTATAGCAGGCCCTAATTCCATTCACATTCCAAGAGATGATTTTCACAGATTCTCCTTGAGTTTCCCCCCCATCGGGGGCATCTATAAATAACAGATTCAAGGAGACAGTGTCTATGCCAATGATTAACCAACCCGCCCCCCTTTTCTCAGCTCAAGCCGTTTTTGATGGCGGAGAAGTTAAAGATATTTCTTTGAATGATTACAAAGGAAAATGGGTCGTTTTGTTTTTCTATCCGCTGGATTTTACCTTCGTGTGTCCCACTGAATTAACTCAATTTCGCGAGCACATCAAAGATTTTGCAAATGCGGGAGCTGTGGTAATCGGCTGCAGCGTGGACTCCATTCACTCTCACAAACGCTGGTTGCGCGATGATCTTGGAAATTTGGGTTACCCTCTACTTTCAGATCTGACAAAAAGAATTGCGCGCGATTACGGGGTGCTTATTGAAGATCGCGGTATCGCCACTCGCGGAACCTTCATTATTGATCCCGATCAAAAACTGCAATACATGGGCATTCACAACACCTCCGTAGGCCGTGATGCCAAAGAGATCTTGCGCGTCCTTCAAGGCTGTCAGTCTGGTGAACTTTGCCAAGCCGGATGGAAAAAAGGCGACGGCCACATTACACCTCTGAAGTAGTCATGGCAGCGAAAGAGGATTTCATACAGCAACTTCGCACAGCATTTCCGGGGCTTCAACAAAAGCCCCTTGAAGATATTGTATCAGAAAATCTTATTTCGCCCTTCACAGTTCAGCTACCAACATCCGTTCTTCAGCAAGCGCAAAATATTGTGTCCTTGCTATTTTCTTTGCGCGAGAAAGCCTCGTACCAAGAACACTATCGTTCGTTGATTGAAGAAAAAGGTCTGCGCGATCCCGGAAATAAGTCCATCATGATGAGTTATGACTTTCATTTGGACGAAAATCAAAATCTCAAACTGATTGAGATCAACACCAACGCAGCCTTTTTGGCTTTGGGACACCAACTGTATGCCATGAGGGGACAACCACTGCCGGTTCCTGATTTTTCATTGGCAGAAATTGGCGACAGTATCCGCACCGAACTTCGCCTGCAGGCAAAAGAGCCTGCCAAAGATCTTAAAGTCGCCATCACGGACGAGGCCCCGTCTCAGCAGCGTCTTTATGTTGAATTCTTGGTCTATCAGGAACTCTTCAAATCCTTTGGATGGGATTCTCGAATCTTGGATTACCGCGAGCTCTTTCAGGACTTTCAGCCTGAATTTATTTACAATCGCTACACGGACTTCTTCTTAACGGAACCCTCCAGCGCGCAGCTTCGCCAAAAATTTTTGAATCGGGATGTTTGTTTGTCACCCAACCCTTACGAGTATTTACTTTTGGCGGATAAGCAACGTTTGATTGATTGGGTTCAACCTGGATTCCTGGAATCCCAAGGTTTTGCGGGGGACGAGCTGTCCCAGCTTCGTCAATGTTTGCCTCTGTCTTATGATCTTTGCCCTGCACAGGCCGATGAGATTTGGTCTCTCAGAAAGAAGCTTTTCTTTAAACCCAAGAATGCCTTTGGCTCCAAACAGTCTTACAAAGGCTCCTCCATCAGTCGCAAAGCCTTTGATGAGCTTCTCAATGAGGGGACGATCGCCCAAGAGTACATTGCCGCCCCAGAACAGACTTTTGAGACTCCTGAGGGACCACAAAGCTTTAAATTTGATTTACGTTGTTATGCCTATCAAGGGCGCCTACAACTGGTGATTGCCCGCCTTTACCAGGGACAAGTCACAAATTTGCGAACCCCTTACGGCGGGTTCGCAACCACGCTCTTCACTTAAGCACGCCGGACTATAGAGTTCTTCCGATCGCATCATAGCGAATAGAAAGATATTGAGTAATATCCCCCTCTTTTTTGACCAGCAAAAGTTCGTACTCATCATGAGAGCGCTGATAGACTTTATAGAAGGCTCCGGTGCTTTTCATCCAATCTTCCAAGTTTTGTTTTTCTTGAAACGAGGGGCTTTTAAGATTCCAGAAAGAGAACTTACTTCCCTCTGTCATCATTTGGAACTGCCACAGACTTTGGCCTACACGGGGCTTTTTGTGGGTATCAATCAAAGTCGGCGCCAGTAAGGAAAAGCGCTCTTTGATCTCTTGACCGGCGGTCCCGCAAAGGACTTGAGAGTCCGAGGATCTTTGCAGGAAAGACTGATGGCCATGAAGTTTCACGGGTTCTCCCTTTTGGCTGCCTTCAATGTAGAACTCGGCCTCACGCGCGACCAAAACAGTTTCTGGCAAACGTGAAAGGGTGCCGACAAAGTCATTGCGCATCTCTGTAAGAAACTCTGGGCGCCCTTCACAGGCCGGCGCCGAACTGAACTGTGGCTGCAGCAAGCGGCCGGAGGGTTGTTGCTTCACTGCGAAGGAACTTGTCGAAAGAAGCACCAGAAGTAAAAAGCCAGATGTTTTCATTGAATCCCCTTATTTTGTCCAGTCTAGTATTCGGCAGAAGTTTTTTAGGGCTTAATATTAAAGTGCAGGCTTGGTCTGCCGATATGAAGAGTGTCTCATTTTTCTACAAGGAGTGTGGAAGCATCATGACGATGAAACACAGCGGCGCCCGAAAGCTCAAAGAAGTGACGAACTTTTATTCGTCTTTTGAACAACTCAATGGTGTGCACCCTTGGATGGACGCCGTCAAAGATGGCTACGTCTCCTACCGAGTTCGAGCTCTGCAAACAGGTAAGGTCGCTTACTTTAACTTCATTCTCGCAAAAGAGATGGGACTGATTCCTCCTGATCACCCTCATCAAATGACGGAAGATCTTGAAGGCAAGTTGATTGAAACTTTCTCAATACAAATCATCAACGAATACGATGAGCTCTCTAATCGCCGCATTGACCCTGATACGATTCGTCCTCATCGTTATATGGCGACCCGCTATCTGCAACTGCAACATGCAAACAAACAAGGAAAGACCTCCGGCGACGGACGGGGAATTTGGAACGGCACCGTTTATCATCGTGGTTTGACCTGGGATGTGTCCAGTCGTGGGACTGGAGTCACGTGCCTCGCTCCAGGAGCCGTGGCCGCGCAAAAGCCTCTTAAAACCGGTGGCACTGAATTTGGTTATGGCTGTGGCCTGGCTGAAATTGATGAACTTCTTGCCGCCTCCATTCTTGCCGAAGTAATGCATCTTCAAGGTCTGCGCACGGAACGAGTTCTTTGTGTTATTGACCTAGGAAAAGGTTATGGCATCGGCGTCAGAGCCGCACCAAACCTGATCCGCCCCGCTCATCTATTCCTTTATCTGAAACAGGAAAAATACGAATCGCTGAAAGCAGCGACGGACTACCTCATTGATCGCCAGGTTTCTAATAAAGTCTGGAACATCACAGCTAAAGGGAATGCAAAATACGACGAGCTGCTGAGCTGTATTTGCAATTCTTTCGGTGAATTCACAGCGCAACTGGATATTGACTATATTTTTGCGTGGTTGGATTGGGACGGCGATAATGTTCTCGCCGACGGCGGTATCATAGATTACGGCAGTGTTCGTCAATTCGGTATTCGTCACGATAAGTATCGTTACGACGATGTCGAAAGATTTTCTACAAACCTCAACGAACAAAAACAAAAGGCTCGTTTGATCGTGCAGGTTTTTGCACAAATGGTGGACTATCTTAAAACCAAGAAGAAAAAAGCTCTGCGTGAGTTTGCGCGACATCCTCAGGTCGAAAGATTCAATGAGGTGTTTGATCAAAAACGTGCAGAAAGACTGCTCTACCGTATGGGCTTTAGCGAAACTCAACGTAATCATATCTTTGCGCAAAAAGATCTGTTTGCCCGTTTCGATAAGGAGTTCTCATTCTTTGAAAGAGCTAAAGTCAGCGGCAACACGGAAAAGGTGGCTGATGGTGTGAATCACCCCGCCCTTTACAATATGCGCTCTATCTTACGTGAGTATCCCAAGTTCTTAAATGAAAGCCCTCTGCCGTTTGAAAAACGCTGGATGACGGAGAACTCCTTCTTTAAAACTATTCTTTCAAGCTTTGCAAAATCCCGCGATGCACGCATGGGCGAAAAACAACGCCGCCATATCGAGTCTTTCCAACAGCTCTATCGCGAGTTGGTTCTTAGCGCTGCTGGCAAACAAAAACCCGAGAGCATTCTTAAAGGCATTTGCGAACGGGCGGAAAAGTTGAACTCTGAAAAGCGCATCACTGGCAACGCTCTGATTGAGATGGTGGAAGAAATCATCACTGAAAAGAAAAAGGGCTTGTCCATGGATCAGATTCAAAAAATCGTGGATCGTTTGGTCTATGAAAATAACGGAATGCCCGAGATGCCAGTCAGCCGCTATTATCGCGACTTACAAAACACCCCCGCCGTCAAAATGGATCTCTACGCAAAGCTGTTAAGCCTCGTCGAAGAAAACAGCGAATCCATCTAAAAGGTACGCCGTACCTTTTTGAAGTGCGGCGCAGCGGGTGTCCGCTTTGAGGGCGAGAAGGTTTGGCTTTTGCCGTTGTGAAACTTTTGCACTCAAAATCACACTCAGAGCCCGTCTCATTGAGTGGCTTCTTCGTTCTAACAAATGCATCTCAACCCCAGGGGTGTATTTTGGACCCCCTCCGTTGAGTTCACCCCAAGAAAGGATTAGAACCTCCCCTCTAATTCAATCTAGAAAAGGTGATGGGATGAGTCCAGAACTCTTGATGCCGGCAGGCTCTCTTGAAAAGTTAAAATATGCATATAACTTCGGCGCCGATGCCGTTTACGTCGGGGTTCCTCTTTTTAGCTTGAGAGCCCGAGAAAATGAAATGACCTTCGAAGACCTTGAAAAAGGAATTCAATTTGCTCGTGAAAACAACAAGCAAATCTATGTCACGGCCAACATCTTTGCCCGCAACTTGAAGTTAAAATCTTTCCGTGAAAACTTCAAAAAATGGGTGGCCTTAAAACCCGACGCTTTCATCATGAGCGATCCTGGCTTGATGATGATCGCCAAAGAAGTCGATCCCGACGTCAACATCCACCTAAGCGTTCAGTCCAACTGCATGAACTGGCAAAGCGTGAAGTTCTGGCAACAACAAGGTGCCACACGAATCATTCTGAGCCGTGAGTTGCGTCTTGAAGAAATCAAAGAGATCCATGAACGTGTTCCCGATATCGAACTAGAAGCCTTTGTTCATGGCTCCATTTGCATCGCCTATTCAGGTCGTTGCCTTTTGTCTCACTACATGAGCTATCGCGATGCCAACCAAGGCGTTTGCGACAATAGCTGTCGCTATGGATATAACATCTATAAAGCCGACGCGAGCAAGGAAGAGGAGTTTTACCTCGAAGACCTTCGCAACAAGGGTCAGTTCTATCAGATTGATGAAGACGAAAATGGAACCTACATCATGAACGCCAAGGATCTTTGCGTGATCGAACACCTTCGTGAGCTTCGCGATGCGGGAATTTGTTCCTTCAAAGTCGAAGGACGCACTAAGTCCGTCTACTATGCGGCAATGGTTTCTCGCATCTATCGTAAGGCGATTGATGATATGATGGCCGGTCGAGAGTTCGATAAGAACCTTCTTTTAGAGTTGGATAAGATCGCCAACCGCGGTTACCACAAAGGTTTCGTGACTGGAAATCTGACTCATCAAGCCCAAGAGTACCGCCACTCAACGTCACGCAATTATAGCCAAAAATTCGCCGGGATCGTTTTGGGTGAATCCGATCAGCCTGGATTCGTGAAAGTTGAAGCCCGTCATCGCCTTCGCCCCGGGGAAGAAATCGAAGTGATTTCACCCGAGGGAACTCAAAAAGCGGTTGTTGGAAAAATCATCAACGATAAATATGAAAGCGTCCCTCAAGCTGGAGGCGGCGGGTTGATTTATCATCTTGAACTTCCTATCAAACCCAATGCAAACTCTTTGGTAAGTTTACTTGAAAAAGGCGGCTTCTAAAGATGGATTCAATCACCGAACTACGCAATGAAATTGATCAGATTCATGAGGATCTTTATGCTCTTTTATTACGTCGTCGTGATGTGACTCTTAAAATCTGGAAAATCAAAAAAGAACAGGGCTTGCCCCTCATCGTGCCTGAACGCGAACAGGCCATTATAAATCAGTTTTTGGCTCACGAAGACTCCGAGTCAGATCCTGAATTTCGCGAGGCACTCAGGGGGATTATGTCATCCCTCCTGAGTGAATTTCAAAAATATCTTCTGAGCAAACACGATTCTAAATAGCGACTAGCTAACTTACTTTTCTTTCGCCGAAGACAATTTTCTCCAAGGACGTTGCATTGGTTTTTAAGCTGGCTGATTGTGCAGAAAGTTCTTCCGCCGCCGCAGCCGCCTCTTCAGAAACAGCGGCATTTTTTTGTGTCACTTGATCTAGCTGATTCATGGCTTTGCCAATTTGACTGATTCCATTACTTTGTTCTTCACTGGCATGAGCAATTTCGTTGTTCAGGTCGGCGACCTTGCGAACGGAGCCCACGATCTCCGTCAAGACCACGCCACCTTGGTTGGCCTGCTCACGGCCTGCCTCAATTTTCTCTACGCTCTTTTGGATCAAATCCGCAATGTCCTTTGCTGCCACAGAACTTCTTTGCGCCAAACTGCGAACCGCTTCGGCGACCACGGCAAAACCTTTTCCTTGCTCTCCAGCACGAGCCGCCTCCACGGCGGCATTAAGTGCCAAGAGGTTTGTCTGAAAGGCAATGTCGTCAATAACAGTCGTGATCTCTTCGATCTTTTTGGAGTCCGCAGAGATGCTCTGAATTGAATCAATCAAAGATTTGATTTCTCGCTCTCCTTTTTCAGCAATCTGTCGGGTCGCCGATGCTAAAGCCGCCGCTTGTTTGGAGTTGTCCGAATTCAAACGCACCATCGACGTCAGCTCTTCCATGGTCGCGACAGTTTCTTCTAAAGAAGAGGCCTGCTCGGTGGTCGATTGAGACAATGACTGTGAAGAACTTGCGATCTGCTGAGAGGCCGAGGTCATCTCCCCCCCGGATTCCCCTAGAAAACGAGTGACTTCCTGAAGCGTTGAAACGGGGCCTTTAATTAAAACAGCGGCGAGCCCCAGAGCGGTAATCCCCCCAAGGGTAATCAAAAGAATCAGATAAGTTGTTGAAGAGGTTGCTCCGGCGTCGGCATGGGCCGCTTTAATCACTGCCAGATCACTGGAAACCGCAAACACACCATGAAGCTTCCCTTCTTTCCAGTTTTCCATCGAATAACCCAAAATGTCTTTCCCGTTCCCCCAGGGACTGTGCGCAGGATCCCCGTGGCAAGTAAAACAACCATGAGCTTCTTTAAGGCGAATGGGACGATAGACAGTGACCGTACTGGAATTATCGTCCACCCATTCAGAAAGAGCCGGATTGTCTGCAAATTTTTTGAAAATGTCCATTTCGCTCGCTGTTGCGAGGTTCTCTTTGCGGCGAGGTTCATCGGAAAATACACGGAACGAGTAAAGCTCCTTATCCGCATCCTCTGCGCCAATCTTCATGGCCGCAAAGATAGGCACCTGCTGCAGAATGATGAGTTTTTCGTCGGCAGAAAGTTCACTGGGATCCTTGTACTTCTGAGTGAATTTTTCAATCATGGGAGCGAGCCCTCCCTGCTTTGCCACATACTTGGCAGCCACGTCCAAGCGTGAGTGGATAGTTCTGGCTTTTTCAACCAAACCTTTACGCAGTTCCTTTTGATTAAAATACAGAGACGTCCCCAACGCGACAAGCGCACAAATAAGGGACGCCATAAGTACCGTCATCAAAATTTTTAGTCTGATCCCCAGTTGATTAAAAACCTTCACGCAACAACCTCCACGCTCAATCATTCGCACCGCGAATGTGGTGGACGATTCGGTTGAAGTCCTACCGTCTTAAACGTAAACAAAAAATATTTTTCACGTTTTTACGAGGATCTAAAAAAAGAGAACTCTGCGAAATGCTGATTTTTATTGCCGATTTTGTGGAAGCTTATGAACTATTAAGATTTTGTCATGATTCAAATGCATGAATTCCCATGTTTTTTTCAGCTTCTCACAACGACTTCACTACGATGCTGAAGAACATGAGAAATCTCGACACGCCAACTCTGAGGGAAGGGTAAGGTCTGATCAAGACTCTGCAAAACTTTTATTGGATCATAGGTTAGATCAACCTGAGTTCCCGTGGAGACACGACGAAAACGAATGATCTCTTTGGGAAGGTGCGTATTTCCAAACGACATGAGGTTCTTCCGCACGAAGTGCCCGCGAAGACCGGGGAAGCCTGAGTCGGCCCAGGCTCCCGTAATATAGCTGATAATATGAGATCGAGGGCCCGTCGCTCTTTCCGTTAAATTCGCGCCAAACTCCACAACCACATCACCTCTTACGCACACTCCCGTTTCGGGAAAGAGTGCCTCAATAGCAGCGGCTGTCAGCAGATAGGCTCCCGTGATTGCATGACAAGAATGACCTGCCAAATGATAACAATCTAGAAGGGAAATCTTAAACTCACGTTCTTCAGATGAGCATAGTAAAAACTCTGCAAACGGCTCATGAACAGAGACCGTCAACGCTTTTGCCATACTGAGAATTTGATCCGCCGGGGACAACTGATCTGCCATAAACTACTCGAAGTACTCATGATAAAGATTCAAACTTTCATGAATCTCTCGCAGAGCCGCCGTTCGTTTTTTGGGGTTTTTAAGATTCTCTTGCGCCGTCAAGAGTTTGCCCAAAACCACGTGAAGAGTCGCATCCGCCTTGGGTTCAAGTTTACAGTTCTTAACGATTTGTGATGTTGAGTCGCCAATTTGTTTCGCCAACATCTTATAATCGGAGCTTTTTACTTTTTTTGTCTCAAAAAGTTTGTGAACAGAATCAAACTTTTCTTCTAGAGCTGTCATATTCACTTTTAACGTCTGATCGGATTGCCACTTCTTCCCGTCATTCAAGACCATTTGGGTGTTATGCCCCTGGTGTGAATGAGAATGTTCCTCGGCGAAGGCCCCCCAAGTGAGGGCCAAAATCAAAACTAAAACTCCTGTTTTCACGGCAATCCTTTCTTTCTATCCTGTCTGACTGACAAGGGTCAGGTTCGAAGAGGCGTTCGCCTCCTCTCCTAAAACCATTATGCTTAAATCCACTGTTAACTGCTGAGTCGTTCTTGCGAGGTTGCTGATTTCCCCACTGGTGGCGGCAATCTCTTCGGCGGAAGCCGCATTGGATTGCGACGCCTGATCCAGTTGATTCATCGCTTTACCGATTTGCTGAATGCCCGCACTTTGCTCTGAAGAAGCGGCCGCAATCTCGTTGTTTAAATCCGCAACCTTTTTCACAGACTCCACAATACTTCCCAAGACCTCGCCGCTTTGATCGGCCACTTTGGACCCTTCTTCAACCTGCTCCACCGACACCTTGATTAGGGTCGAAATATCTTTAGCGGCCACCGCACTTCTTTGCGCCAAAGCACGCACGGCTTCCGCAACGACGGCAAATCCTTTTCCTTGCTCTCCGGCCCGCGCCGCTTCCACGGACGCATTCAAAGCCAGAAGATTTGTTTGGAAGGCAATATCGTCAATCACGGAGATGATCTCTTCGATCTTCTTAGATGACTTGGAAATCTCACTCATCGACTCAATAAGAGTCCGAATTTCTCGTTCTCCTCGTTCTGCCGCTTCTCGTGACGAAGCTGAAAGAGCTGCCGCCTGTCGCGCGCTGTCGGCATTCACCTGCACCATGGATGTTAGCTCTTCTAAAGAGGCCACCGTTTCTTCTAAAGAGGCCGCAGCCTCGGTCGAAGACTGGGACAAGCTGCTTCCGGCCTCATTCAACTGCTGCACTGAAGTTGTTACGTTGCCACTGGCTCCGGACAACTGTCCTGCGATAGAAGAAATGCCCTTAGCAATGCGCGAAGAAATCATAATAATAATGGCGAGGATGATCACACTGGCGGAAGTATTAATAATTCCCGTCCATAGATAGACATTCTTTTGCACCTGCGCAGACTCAGCGCCTTCGTCTTCGGCGCGTTTTTCATACGTTTTCGCGATGGCGACATTGTTTTTACCAATCTCGCTTCCCAATTTCCAGATATCACCCAAAAGAAGATCCTGGGCCGCCTTCATAGAAGCGGGGCTGCCTTCTTCCACCAGTTCCAAAGCCTTATCCAGCATACCGAGATATCGATCTTTGTTCTCTTTGATGAATTTGAAACTCTCCATCTCTTCCGAATGATGGGTTTTTTCCTCATAAGCGGCAAAGTTGGTTCGCCACTCATTGACGGCCTCGCGAGCTAAAGCAAGACGCTCTTTTTTGATTGTGGGATTGTCGGGAACCGCCATGGCGACAAAAATATTGTAGCCATATTTATTTCGAGCCACGATAAGACGATTTAAGTTTGTTGTGTTGGGAATAATCTCATGATGAGCCGAATCCAGAAAGTCACTCACTCGAGAGACGCCGTTAAAGGCCACATACGATGAAACGACAAAACCTATAATTGGTAAAAGGGCCACTCCCAAAAGACGCCCACGAATTCCTTTAAACCAAGATAAAACGCTCATTTCTTTTCCTCCAAATTTGCACGCCGAAGCAATTTTTCGGAACAACATATGGGAAGCTTTAGATCCGTTTTGAGATTGGATCGCATTTATTTGATTCTTTCTCAAATTTATATGGGATCGCATATTAATATTTCAAACCCCATTTGATTTTCCACCTTTACAGAAGATTTTTGTTATTTCCCATACAAATTACCGGAATTCATGATTATCCTCATATTAATCTTGATCCCATAAACCATACTGCAATCATGAGTCACATGAATAAACTAAACATCTTGCTTCTTACACTCTTTGGAATTGTGATTGGACTAGGCTGCTACTCCTTCATCTATGCAAAAGGTTACTCCTACCTCTCTGACGATCCAAAGGCCTGCGTAAACTGCCACATCATGAAAGAGAATATGGACTCTTGGATTAAGTCCACTCACCACCATGTGGCCAAATGTAACGACTGTCATCTGCCACACAATATTGTTGGCAAGTACGCCGTCAAAGCCTTGAATGGTTTCAACCACTCGGCGGCCTTCACGCTTCAGAATTTTCCGGATCCCATTAGGATTCGCGAACACAGTTTGAAGACGGTAAAAAACTCTTGTCTTAGCTGCCATCAGCCCATGATTCAGGCCATGAGTCACGAAGGCGGAACTCACAACGAAAATTCTAACTGTTTGCACTGCCATCGCAGTGCCGGACACGCCAAGTAGGAGACACCACTATGAATAAACCAAAATGGATCTTTGCTGCTGTCGGTGGAGCCGCAGTGACTACCGTCCTGCTAACTGCCCTTCTGGTGAACATCTTTGAACGCAAAACGGAATCTAAAAATCCGTTTTATCGAGTTGTGGAGATCAATGATGACATTGATGATCCCGCAGTTTGGGGAAAGAACTTTCCTCATCAATACGACACTTATCTAAAAACCTCCGACATAAAACGCACGAAGTACGGCGGCTCTGAAGCATTACCTCACGTACCAACGGATAAAGATCCTCGTTCTTCCGTGGCTCAACAAAAGTTGGATGAAGATCCTCGCCTGAAAACAATGTGGGCAGGATATGCTTTCTCGAAAGACTTCCGTGAAGAACGTGGCCACGCTTACATGTTGGTGGACCAAATTTTCACTGAAAGACAAAACGTCGTTAAGCAACCAGGCACTTGCTTGAACTGCCACGCTTCCACTTATTTGCTTTATAAAAAACTGGGCGATGGCGACATCACTAAAGGTTTTGAAGAGATGGGCAAAATTCCTTACAAGGAAATCGTTCACTCAGTAAAACACCCGGTTTCTTGTATCGACTGTCATGACCCCTCAACAATGGCTCTGCGTATTACTCGTCCCGCGTTCATCGAGGGAATTCGCGCTTTCAAAGCCACTCAAGGGATCAAAGAGTTCGACGTGAACACGATGGCAACTCGCCAAGAAATGCGCAGCTTTGTCTGCGGTCAGTGTCACGTAGAGTACTACTTCAAGGGGGACAGCAAACGTCTGACTTATCCTTGGGCAAAAGGTCTTAAAGCGGATCAAATTCTTGAGTACTACAAAGAAGATGGCCACAAGGACTGGGTCCATGCAGAAACGGGTGCTAAAGTTCTTAAAGCACAACATCCTGAGTTTGAAATGTTCAACCAGGGAACTCATGCCCGTGCTGGTGTCGCCTGCGTTGACTGTCATATGCCTTATCAGCGTATTGGTGCTATGAAAATCACAGACCACCAAGTACAGAGCCCTCTTTTGAACATCAACAAGGCCTGCCAAACTTGTCATAATGTTCCTGAGGCCGAGCTGAAAGCCCGTGCGGAAACAATCCAAGATCGCCATATGGAACTTCGCAATATCGCCTTTGACGCTTTGATTGACTACATCAAAGACCTCAAAGAGTTCAAAGAAGTGGATCTTGAGAAAACTCCGAACGCAAAACTGGCAGAGGCTCGCGATCTGCAAAAGCAAGCGCAATTCCTTTTTGACTTCGTAGAAGCAGAGAACTCTTCTGGATTCCATGCTCCGCAAGAATCTGCTCGAGTTTTAGGACTTTCTATCGAGAAAGTTCGCAAAGGTCAGAAAATTATTGCAGAACTAAGAAAAGAGATTAAAGTCGCAAAATAATGTCTCTTTACCGTCGGATCGTCAAAAAACTTGCATCGTTAAAACTTGCCGTAGTTATACTGGCGATCCTGGCTGTTCTTATCGCCGCGGGCACTCTGGTTGAGGCCCGCTACGATGCCTGGACGGCAAAAAATCTTGTTTACGCCTCTGTCTGGATGTACGCCACCATGGGGCTTCTTGTCACAAGCCTCGTCGCGGTCATGTTGGATCGCTGGCCCTGGAAACCTCGTCACGCCTCTTTCATCTTTGCTCATATTGGAATCATTATCATTCTTTATGGCTCACTTCTGACCCAGCTCTTTGGTGTTGATGGCACCCTCCGCCTTTCCAAAGCCGATGGCCCAGTCAAAGAAGTCACCGTGCAAGACACAGAAATCAATGTCTACCGGTCTGCCGATGGTGCCGACTATGAACGCGCCTACACTGAGCCCGTGAACTTTATCAAAGATCCAGTGACGCCAGACAAACCCGTTCTTTTAAAAACAAAAGGATTGGATTTTGAAATCTTAGAATCTATTCCTTATTCGATTCCCCAAATGAGAGTCGAAGCGTCTACACAGACCCAAAGTGGCGCCGCCGTTCGCTTTCAACTCACCAACCAAAATGTCAGCGAAGTGGATTGGATGGTGCAAAGAAACGTCTTTGAAAAAGTTGAAAAGCAAGTAGGCCCTGTTCTTATCACTCTGGGCGGTCTCTGGGAGCGCACCCCCGAAGTGAATGAAATCCGCTTTAACATCAACGAAAAGGGTGAGATCAGTTACGCTCTTTATCGCAAAGAACAATCAAAGCCAGAAAAACAAGGGTCCCTCAAAGAAGGTGATCTGGTCGAAACCGGCTGGATGAACCTTCAATTGCGCATCTTGCGTTATCTCCCCAAAGCCGTGCAAAAATACGATATCAAACGTCTCGAACGACCGACTCCAGCCAGCTCACCCTCGCTGCATGTTCGTTACAACGGCCAGGAAAGCTATCTTTTCCTGAACGATTATATTAAAGTCTTCACTCAAGATCGCGTCTATCTTGTTGCCTATCAAAATCGCCGCGTGCCTCTTGGATTTGAAATGAGTTTGGTTGAGTTTCAAAAGACAAATTATCCCGGCACGATGCGTGCGATGGCTTATCAAAGCTCAGTAGAATATGACGGCGGGAACAAGGCTCTGATCTCGATGAACGAGCCCCTTAAATACAAACAGTATTATCTCTATCAAGCGAGCTTTGAACAGGGACCCAATGGGGCTGCCATTGCCTCGGTGCTTTCTGTGAATCACGATCCCGGACGCATCTGGAAATACGTGGGATCGCTGGTTATGTGCATTGGAATCGTTTTACTTTTCTACTTTAAGAAAAGAAAAACCTCCCCTTAAGCAGATTCTTTCTTAGTCCCCTCAACCAACCAAGACAACACACGGACTAATTCGTTAATACTGGTCGTTTGCTGACTCATCTGATCTGAAAAGGCTGACACCTCTTCTGCGGCAGACGCATTTTGCTGTGTCGACGAATCCAGTTCATTGATTGCCTTACTGATCTGATTAATGCCCGCGGACTGCTCTTCACTAGCTACTGCAATTTCCGTGTTAATTTTGGAAACATTCGCAATAGTGGTCACAATTTTGCCGAGAACCTCACCACTGGATTCCGCTTTTTTTGAACCCTCTTCCACCTTCATAGAACTGTCGTGAATAAGGACGGTGATATCTTTGGCGGCGACCGAGCTTCTTTGCGCCAAAGAACGAACTGCTTCGGCGACAACGGCAAAACCCTTTCCTTGCTCGCCCGCACGGGCTGCTTCAACGGCAGCATTCAACGCCAGCAAATTGGTCTGAAAAGCAATATCATCAATCACATTAATGATCTCGCCGATTTTCTGTGAGCTTTGGGCGATTTCACGCATCGCCAACACCAACTGCTCTACTTCCCCTTTTCCATTTTCAACAATAATTCGACCTTGATTGGAGATATCAGCGGCCTGCTTTGCTCGAAGTGAATTTTGAGAAACGATACTATTAAGTTCTTCCATGGAGGCCACCACCTCCTCCAAAGCACTGGCGGATTCAACAGCGCCACTGGCGACCTGCTGACTGGCGGCGGTCAACTGCTGACTTCCTGATGAGATTGTTTCGGAGGCATCCGACAAGCTGGCAACGGTCTCATTCAAAGCCTTGGTCAAACTGCGAATCATCACAATCGCCAGAACCACCACCGCTACAAACAAAAGAGCGACAACACCTAAAGTAAACACAAAAGCAAGAAAGGCTTTCTGATGGATTGCCTGAAGCTTCGTCCCGATCTGCTCCACCTCAAAAGTGATGATGCCGCCAATCGTATTTAATGGTTTTGTGATGGAATCAAAAAAGGCCGTTGGATTTTCCGAATAACTCCCTTCAGAAGCTTTCCCAATGACCCGAGTGTATGTCTCTTGAACCTTCAGCCAGTCCGTCGATTTTTTAAACTCGGTGAGTTTGGCTCTGGCCTCAGGAGAAATCATCAATGTTGGAGAGTCAAAACTCAATGAGACTCCGGTCCGCAGATTCTCAAGAGACGAAACTTGCAAAAATGAAAGAGGTTTATCCGCCGCTAACACATTGGAAAAGCTGGCTCTAAAAAGACCCCCATAGTCTTTTCCTACCTCCAACGTCACAAGGCTCATGAAGTTCATTTCAACTCCCTCTAGAGACTCATCGGAGGAGGCCAGCACATCGACCTCAATCAAATGCCCGATTAAAAGCGACATCTTTTTAATCGCCTCGGGAGGAGTGAGAGACTTCGCCTTCACAGCTTCACGCACAGATTGCAAATCTTTCTGAGTCAAATCGATAAGCTCACTGGCTTTGGCACTTAGTTTCACCTTGTGAAATTGATTTAAAACCGCGTCCCATTTTTGATCCACGACTTTACGGTGCTGCTCTAACTGCGAACCATCTATTTTTCCTGAAAGAAAGAGAACGTTCTTTCCTCGCTCTGCTTGCATTTCATGAATCAGTTCCGAATTTACCTTTAGCAGTTGTCCGTTTTCGACAATTTCTTTACTTTGACGAAGAACATTCCACTGACTCTGCAGATAAAGAACGCCATAACAACAAGATGCAATCAACGGTATCGCGATCAGACCAACAACTTTCATTTTTAGACTTAGCTGCACAAAGCCTCCGCTTAGAAATACATGGGAATGTTTATATGATCTCCCATACACACTTTAAGTTAAGGACTATTTCCCCTCGTCCAGGAAAATAAACGGGGGGATGATACGCGATATCTATTCGGAATCTATTGAAATTTAGGCCGAAGCCTTTTCTTTGCCTTCCCCCTCAACCAATTCCGACAAAACATGGACCAGCCCATTAATACCCACCGTCTGCTGGTTCATCTGATCCGAAAAGGCCGACACCTCTTCCGCAGCGGAAGCATTTTGTTGAGTCGAGGCATCTAACTCATTGATGGCTTTGCTGATTTGATTAATTCCTGTGGATTGCTCCTCGCTGGCAATAGAGATCTCGGTATTAATCTGGGAGACATTCGAAATCGTCGAAACGATTTTATTAAGAACCTCCCCACTGGACTCAGCCTTGCGAGCCCCCTCTTCCACTTTCGTTGAACTGTCTTGAATAAGGCCGGTGATATCCTTGGCCGCAAGTGCACTTCTTTGAGCCAAAGATCGCACCGCCTCAGCGACCACCGCAAATCCTTTTCCCTGTTCGCCAGCGCGAGCCGCCTCGACCGCCGCATTGAGAGCCAATAAGTTGGTCTGAAAAGCGATGTCATCGATGACGTTGATAATCTCTTCGATCTTTTTTGAGCTGTGAGCAATCTCCTCCATGGCTGTCACCAACTGCTCCACTTCAGTTTTTCCACTTTCGGCAACCTGCCGTCCTTCATTTGATAATTCGGCGGCATGCTTAGCCCTTTGGGAATTCTGCGCGACTATGCTGGTAAGTTCCTCCATTGATGCAACGACCTCTTCAAGAGCACTAGCCGATTCCACAGCACCGCTTGCCACCTGCTGACTGGCGGCCGTCAGTTGCTGACTTCCCGAGGATATGGTTTCCGCCGAACTTGAAAGACTGTTCACCGTTTGATTCAATGCTAAGGTCAGACGACGAATCATGGAGGTCGCAAGGACTAAAATCAACACAAGCAGGAACACCATCGCCGCTAAAGTCAGAGTGAAAACACGAACTGTTTGTCCATGAAGATCCTCAAGCTTCTCCTCGACCTGTCGAACTTCAAATTTGACCACGTCCCCGAGAGAGTTCAACGCCTTGGTCATTGCCCCGTAAAAGCGCGATGGATCTTCCGCATAGTTCCCCTCGATGGCTTTGCTAACGACCTTCGCATAAACTTCCTGCACCGCTGTCCATTCCGCTGATTGTTTAAAACTTTGCAGCTTTTCTTTAGCCTCTGGAGAAATCATCAATGCGGGGGAATCCAGATTGGCATTAATTCCAGAGCGAAGACTCTCCAAACCCGAAACCTGCTGAACTGAGATCGGTTTGTCGGCAGAAAGAACATTCAACAGACTGGCGCGAAGCTTTCCTCCGTTTTCCTTTCCGAGCTCCAACATAGTCAGACTCAAAAGATTCATTTCTACGCCGTTCAACGATTCATCAGAGGCAATCAGAATGTCTATTTGAATTAACTGGGCAATAATATCGGTGATACGTTTTGTGGCTTCGGCTGGTATGATGGATTTGGTCTTCACCGCACTTCTAAAGTCCTCCAAGTTCTTTCGCGTAGACTCAAGAAGATCTTTCGCGGATTTTTCCGTTTTTACACTTTTAAAAGAAGCTTCAACAGCTCCCCACTTTTCCAAAACCACACGCTGCTGCTCTTCTAACTGAGGAAGGTCTATTTTGTCGCCAAGGTAAAGAGCCGTTTTGGCTCGTTCCAGTTGAACCTCGTGAATCAGTTCCGAGTTGGCTTCAATAAATTTTCCGTTTGCGACAATTTCGTTGGATTGCTCCAAGAGCTTCCAATTGCCGACAAGATACAAAGCCCCATAGAAAGACCAGGCGGCCATTGGCAAACCCAGTAAACCGACTATTTTCCACTTAAGACTTAGACGCATAAACCCTCCATAGACAACGTCCCAAATAATCGTATGGTATCCCATATGTACGCTTCTTTAAGGATTTTTAACAATTTGTCTCAAATTCAAACTTTCATAGAGGAGTTGAATATAACCTACGTCCTATAATATGTGATAGGTGCTCGTAATTAATGAATAAAAGGGGTCACTCTCATTGTTAAAATTTAGATAAATCAAAACGCTCCCGGACCTTTTTTTTGCAAAGAAAACCCGGGACACCCGGGATAGAAGACTCTTTAGAGCTTCCCCAGCACAAAGTAGCCATTCTGAACTACATGCCCAGTTCGATCCACGATATAGCGATAAGCCACACTGTCAGCTGAAGTCAGCCCCGCCGGAGTAACATCCACCCCATAGCCAATCCAAACAAATCCCAAAACTTTTCCCCCATCATAAATCAAGTAATACTCAGACCCACGAAGTGGCGACAAACAGTCGGTCAAAACGTCTTCAAAATCAGAACGACAGAGTGAGGGGTAGATCGACACAAGCTGCTCTAACATTTCCACACGCAAAGCTTCGACTCGCACTTTAAAATTTTTGGGAACATTCTTCTTTTCAACATACTGAGCATAGGTCAGCGACTTTGGAATCTCATGACTGGGAGAATAGATAATCGGCTCAACCAATTCACGAAATCTTGCCGCTTCGATGCCGCTGAGTGCTGCTTGCGCCGTTGACATCATCGCGATCACAGCAAATACCAAAGTACCTTTAAACAAATTCATAAAAATCTCCTTAATAAATCTTCTCAAAAAAATATCTATAACTTATGTACTTCAATAGAGGACAACCAGCGAATGTGTCTGGAGTTTTGACTATCGTTGATGGATACTAGAGCTATTTTTCCTTCTTCAGTTTTCAAAGGTTTGTCGTCCTTTTCAAATGCCACCATGACTCCTTCTCCGACCTTGGACAAAAACAGTTCTCCCCAGGAAAACACCACCGTATAGCCGTCTGTCGCGCGGGCAATCACCACGATCCTCTTTACATCATTATGGGCTTTGGCCAAAATTCCGGCTTTATTCAAAAGATCTTTAAGTAGAATTCCACGATAGGACTCCTCTGCTCTTTTGCTTTGTCCTGTCATGCAGGCTTTCGGATCCAAAACCAAGGTTTTCGCGTCCAATTTCTTTAGTTCAGTCACTCCCAGCTTCAACGGTTCTTGAACTTCACCGGAAATCACCAGCTCTTTGCTTTCAAACTTTTCCGGATTATCCACTTTCACTTTGGCGTTAACACAACTCCCGGCCAACAGGAGTAAAACGATCAATTTAAAAAAGTGATTCACAGTCAGCTCCTTCTACTTTCATTCAGATAATTGTTAGTTTCTCATTTTCAATAAAGCTGGCCAGCCCTCCTTTAATAGAAAAGGCTTTGTAGCCATGGGCCCTGAGGTCCTGACAAGCTTGCAATGACCTGACTCCCAAACTGCAATAGACATAGATTTCTCTGTTTTTCGAAAGACGCCCTGGGTCCTGCGCACCCCACAAAGCTTCGGGCAGATGATACTCTTCATATTCTTCCGCGGAACGTACATCCAACAACAAAGGCCGTGGAGAACTCTGGAAGTAGTCTTGCCATGTTTTCTGAAGCGAAACTCCACAGACCTCCGCAGATTTACTTGCCGGAAGAGTTCTTTCGGATTTTGAACAAAGACACTCCGAGCGACAAGACAAGGACAACGTGTGAAAGTGCATAGTCTTAAAATCGGCGCACCAAATTTTACCAATCAGAGGCTTAACGTCTTCTTGCCCATTCTTTTGAAACAGAATCCATTTTAAAACTTCGAGAGCTTGCACGGAGCCCACCACCCCAGGCACAGCACCAAAAACACCTTGCTCGGCGCAATTTCCAATTTGCGATCGTGGTGGTTCGGGATGCAGACATCGATAGCACGGGCCATTTTGTCCATCAAAGATCCCAACCTGCCCTTCAAAACGACTGATAGATCCATAGACTAATGGCTTTCTTAGAATCAAAGAAACATCATTCAATAAAAACTTGGTATTAAAATTATCGGTGCCATCCACAACAATGTCGAAGGAAGAGCAAATCTCTAAGGCATTTTCCGAGGTCAGACGCTCTTGAAAAATCTGAAACTTAACATGAGGATTCAAAGCGCCCAACGTCGTGCCCGCGATCGGGGCCTTGGCTTTACCCAGGTCATTGGTTGAAAATAAGACCTGCCTTTGCAAGTTGGTAATATCCACAACATCATCATCAACGATTCCGATTGTTCCCACGCCGGCCGCCGTTAGATATTGAAGGCACGGACCTCCCAGGCCCCCGGCCCCGACAACTAAGACCTTGGCCTGCGACAACGCTTTTTGCCCCGCCTCGCCCACTTCAGGAAGAACAATCTGTCTTAAGTAACGACTTTCCATTATCGTTTCTCCTCGGGAATAATATCCACATCCAAACTAAGTTGAACTCCTTTTTCATTCACATAAATCCAATAGGGGTCTTTCTTACGCAAAGGCTTTTGCAGTGCCGCTTGATCCAAAAAAATATGAACTTGAAAATTCTCGGCACCATACCCATTGTGATCTGAAAGACGCAGTGTCACGGCGAGATCTTGTTTTAGACCTAAATCGAATTTTTGCTGAAGCTGCCTGTGCTCGTTCAAGGCACTCCACTCTCGCTCGCTCAAGCGAATACGAATATCTTTACTGTCCAATCTTAGATTCATTTAAAACCTCCTCCCACTCTTCGGGGGTATTGGTATTCCAAAGTGCTTTTGGATCTGAACAGGTTCGGCTTTCGCCTTCGAGCTGAAGAAAAAGATGACGAAAAGACCGTTGGCTTTTTTGAAGACTCGAAACACCGCAAAGGACTTCGCGCAATTTTGCAGAGACAGCGAAAACACAAGGAAGTTCCGAATCAGAAAAACGAATAAAATCTTTCATCACGCAGGCGTCTCGCAACAGTTCCTCCAAACAAGTCTTGGTCAGAAGAGGCATATCCACGGGCGTGACCAACAAAACTTCTCCATTCTCGATCTCTTGGAGGGCGCAACGAAGACCTTCCAAGGGGCCTTGTTCCGGATGTTCATCAGGTACACACAAATATCCAGCCACGTTGCCACTGACTAAAACCCGCGAGCCATCCCCGACTAGAGACTCAAGAAGATCAACCATCACATCGATCAACCTCTGACCTCGGTAATACAGCAAGGCCTTATCCCGCCCCATGCGCGACGATTTTCCACCTGCTAAAACCAAAGCCTTCACCTTATCCATTTAAAGAGTTTCCTCTGAGCCAGGCCTCTTTGCCGCTGGCGTAGTGTTCTTTCTTCCAAATAGGAAGACGCAATTTTATTTGTTCAATGATGTAACGAGACGACTCATAAGCCGCCACGCGATGAGGAGACGCGACTCCGATAATAATGCTTGTTTCGCCCACCAGCAGCGTTCCCACACGATGGACGACGACAAAGTCTAAATCCGGTCCCCATTTGTCATGGCACTCCTCACAGATTTTTTTTAGTGTGTTTTCCCCTAAGACGGAAATCCCTTCGTAAGTAATCGCCGTGACCTTCTGCCCTTCATTGTGATCTCGGACATTTCCCAAAAACCAAATGATAGCGCCTTGGGTGTTGTTTTGAAGAAGGTCCCAGCTTTTTGCTGGCGATAAAACCTCGTGAGTGATTTCACAGTGAATAAATCCCACTTTTAGCCTCCGCAAACAGGCGGCAGAACAAATATCACTCCGCCGGAGGTTATTTGTTCATGGTTTTGTAAGACTCGAACTTCCGTAGCCAACGCGGAGTCCTCAATAAGAGCTCGCGATTTTTCGGGCTGTAATGCTTGGCTGATCAACTTCATTTTAATTTCGGCAACCGTGAGGGACTCCTTTTCACTCATTATTTGAAAATGCGAAGTGGGAAAGTAGTCCTTGGCTTGACCAAAGAGCTTTATATCAATTTTCATAAATCTCGTCCTCCCCAAGGGTGAACCTCGACGGTTGCTCCCTCTTCCAAAAAATCTCCCTCTTCAGGAAGAACCGCCCAGCAATTGGCCTCCAACAAGGAATGCAGCATATAGCTCCCTTGGCCCGGAAGAATTCTTACGCGAGAAACACCGTTGTCACATTCGATGCGCGCCTTAAAAAAGCACCGCAGTCCTTGAGGCTTTTTGATGGCGTGACTGCAGGGGATATTAAGAGCTCGTTGAGTCGATTCCCCGCGAAGAGTTTTCAAATAGGGTGTTACGAAAAAACTAGCACCGACCGCCGTGGAAACAGGATTTCCGGGTAGACCAAAAACCGCTGTCCTCGTTTCTTCATGCACTCCAAACAACAAAGGCTTTCCAGGTCTGATTGCAACTTTATGAAATTCGGTCCTGACGCCCAATTCACTCAAAGCGTCGGTCACATAATCCCAATTTCCCATTGAGACACCGCCTGTTGTAAGAAGAACGTCATAGTTGTTCATGAGCAGCTCTTGAAACTTCTGATGAAACTTTTGAGGGCTGTCCTCATTTTGCTCAAAGATATCAACGTCACAACCTAGGGACGAAAAATAAGATTGCAGAAAGGGCGCTGAAGAGTTCCGCACCTGCTGCGGGGTGACCATCGCCGTAGCATAAGGCACCACCTCTTTCCCTGTTGAGATGACCCCGACTTTTAACTTTTTAAATACACAAACTTCGCTGTAGCCCAAAGATGCTAAGGCCATGACGTCTTCATGGCGCAGGCTGTGACCGCGCTTTAAGATTCGCGCACCCTTTAAAAAATCAGAACCTTGAGGGCGCACGTTATTTCCTTTAGGAACCGGGGCTTTCACGCAAATAAATGACATCCCTCCATCAAAAAAGACTTCAACATCTTCGACTTTAACAACCGCATCGAAGTCTCTCTCAGGCAACAGAGCTCCGGTCATGATTCCGTACACTCCCCCCTCCAAGTCGTCTCTTTGAACGAAAGCATCCCCCGCCGCGACATATCCCAAAACGGGGAAGAGACAGGGTTTCTCTGGAGTGGCCGTCAAGGTCTCTTCGGATCTAACGACAAACCCATCCATCGCCGAATTGTCTTTTGCGGGAAGATTTTCAGAAGAAAAGAGATCTTCGGTAAGAGTTCGCCCCACTCCCATCAACAACGGAACTCTCTCCTCTTGAAGAGGTCGTTTTTGTGCCGCCTCTTGAATTTTCAAAATGGCTTCACGATAAGCGATCATGGACATGACTTCCTCCGTGATTTTTTCCTTGAGATATGTGGATGGCATGAGGCAAAAGACCTTCCAAACTTTGCAACCCTTGGGTAACGGCCTTAGCACTGCCGGGTAAAGAAACCACCAAGGTGGCACCAACTAGAACTGTGATGGAGCGACTCAAGTAGGACATCGGCGTGTATTTCGCCCCCGACATTCTTAGCAGTTCTCCAAAACCAGGGACTTCACGGTCGGCAATTTCAAGCAGCGCCTCTGGAGTGTTGTCTCGCGGACTCAGACCAGTGCCACCGGTCAATATGACCAGGGCAACCCCCTGATCCCGCCACTCTAAGATTTTTTTCTTCATGCCTTCCTTGTCGTCCGATAGAACACAGTGTTCCCGAAACTGAGCCCCACGCGTCGTCAACCAATCAACGATCACGGGGCCGGAAGAGTCTGTCGCTGTTCCCGCAAAACAACGATCTGACAAGGTCAAAACTGCCGATGAAATTCCTTCCAGCGACGGCTTCACTCCACAGGACTCGGCCTGACGACGGCTGCGGGGTTCCCACACTCCGGACTTTCCACCTTCTTTTCTAAGAAGTTGAATTTCCCCCAGAGTCATCTCGGGTTCGACAATTTTAGTTAGGTCATAAATACAAAGCAAAGCGGCGTTCACGGCACAGAGGGCTTCCATTTCAACGCCGGTTTTCCCTTGGCATTTTACTTGGGCTTGAACTTCAATGTGATCCTGCGCAGGAAGACAGCGCACCTTTACCGATTCCAACAAAAGAGGATGGCACAACGGCAAAATTTGTGACGTGTTTTTTGCCGCCATGATGCCTGCCACCTCGGCCAATGCCAGCACGTCCCCTTTGGGCATATCTTTATTGACGATCCTACGAATGATCCCCGACTGAATATAGATCTTTCCAGTAGCCAAGGCCTTTCTTTCTGTCGCAACTTTTTCTGAAACATCAATCATATTGTAAGAACCCGACACATCATCCTCCATAGGTCGATAGTGTTCGCATGTCGCCATAGTCACCCTCATGCAAAGAGTGAGAAACTGGTTTTAAATGCAACGTGTTTTGAATAAATCCAACGAGCTCTTTGAGTGACTCATCATCTTGCAGATAGTCACGCAAAGACACCTCTCCTTTTCCGAATAAACATAGACGCAAGTCTCCTCGCGCTGAGACGCGCAGACGATTGCACTGAGCACAAAAATTTTCAGCATAAGGAGAGATAAATCCAATTTTTCCCAGAAATTCTTCGTGAGAATACTCCGTCGCAGGCCCCGAATTGGCATCTTTGCTGTTTTCTTTCCAGCCCTGGCTTTTCAGTTCTTTTACGAAAAGATCTGAACGAGTGTGGTGCTGATGAAAGAACTCTTTGTTCTGTTCCGTGGGCATCAGTTCGATAAACCGAAGTGTGATAGGTCGCTGCTTTACATACTCTAGAAACTTAGGGAACTCGTCATCGTTCAAACCCTTCAGAAGAACGGTATTAATCTTAATCCGTTCAAAACCCAAAGTCAGGGCCTCATCAAGATCTCGCTGGAGGTTTGTAAGCTCATCCTTTCCCGTAACCATCTTAAAGCGTTGGGGACTCATTGAATCTAAACTCACATTGAGCAAAGAAAGACCGGACTCTTTGAGGCGACGAACCTTCTGAGCCAAACGGTAGCCATTCGTGGTCAAACCTACCTGAAAGCCACTTGATGAAGCTTCACGGATTATCTCGGGCAGATCGTCTCGTAACGTGGGTTCTCCGCCTGTCAGGCGAAGTTTTTTAAAAGATAAAACAGAAAAGGCCCGCAACAGCCGAGCAATCTCAGACAACGTCAGTTCTTGCGAAGTTTGACATTTCTTATATCCCTGCGGCAAACAATAGGCACAGCGGTAATTGCAAACGTCAGTCACTGACAAACGCAGATAGCGAAACTGACGACCTTGTGGGTCGTTTAAAGCCAAAGACATGATTCTCCTTTCCAAACGCGGGAGGCTGTTTCGTTTCCCAAACAGCCCAACGGTTCCTGAACCCTAGAGATCCTTAGGTTCAGGAACTCGGAGTATTTTTATTTACAAGTCGCTCCGCAGTTCGCGGTCTCTTCGTTCTTCTGGGATTCAATCCAATCTGTCTTCTCAGGTTGAATACCCAATCGTGTGCACTCCTGATCTACCAGATCACTCACCCAGCCATAAACTTCTTTGAAGTAAGGATTTTCAACAACACCGGGGCGATGTCCGATCGCACTGACAAAGCGACCTAAATGAGCATTCAGAAATTTTTTGCGACCATCCAAGATGATTTCCGCAGCTTCTGAGTTCTCATTTTCCGCAAAGTAATTTTGTTTCATCAAAAGCAAAGAATAAAATTCCAGCTCGACAGAAACATGATCTAAGATCTCCCGATTTTCGCCTTCTGTTTCCAACTCAAATCCGAAAGCCTTATAAAATCCGGCGATGTCCCCCAACTCCTGACCTTTGGCCATAGCGCGATGACGACCATATTCCGTTTCATAGGGAGAGTTCACACTCTGACCGCGCTCGAAGATATCAATATACAACGACCGCAAATCATCGACGTCCGAAGTCTGCAGAATCTGCTCTACCTGACTGTTCAAACTCTCCGGAAGATTCACCGCCTCTTCTTTCAAAAGAAGCCCGACATAGTTCTCAAAATTTTGATCTGGATAGGAGGTTAGCAATGATGCCAAAACAAAAGACGCCGGATTCGTAGCTAAGGTTTCCATGTTAATTTCCCTCCACTTTAAGTGGTGTCCAAAACAAGGTCAGGGCTTTGCGAGAGCCGACTTCGTCTTTTCCACCTTGCCATACCGCAAATGCCACAGAGCTCGATTTACCCTCTTCCAAAACAGATCCCTTGTCTCTCTTGAGAGCGCGAGAAATTACCACGGTCCATTCACCGTTCTTCCATTCCCCTTTGGCAAACGAGTCCTGGTCCTTACGAACCGCAGAGCTTCCAAAGCCTTCCGCCATGATTTCATCGACTGCTTTTTTGGCAAAAGACTGAGGATTCCCCGCTGCCATACCATGCATGTAGGCCTCTTTTTGATCTTGAGTGGCGCCCTTCCACTTGCCGCTGTCAGCATAATCCATGTGATAAGCATCCACGGCGAGATTGGGATAGATGTCTTTCACATCTTTCTTTCCATGTTCTTCGTCGTATTGATACTGAGCCCGCCAATGAAACATATGCACGGGGTTTCCGGGTTCGCCCATGATGACCGATGGAGGATTTTCATTGCTCTTGACCGGGAACTCCAAGGCCACCGCGTCTGAAAACTGCCCCAGCTTTCCAGCCTCGGACTTCTCACTGTCCTTCCAACGCAGTCGGAAGGCCACATAGTTTCCATTATGAAGTGCCTGCACCGTCAACTGAGACGTCTCTGGTTTTTCAGGTTTTGGCTTCATCATCGGCTGAGCCATCAAAGACAGCTCGACCTCTGGAGCTTGGGACCAATAGGCCGCGTAGGGATCCAGCCCTTTGCTGAAATCCTCTTTCACTTTTTTCACCATGATGTCCCCAGCCTGTGCAAAGGCGGGGATCATCAACAATAGAAATAGCACCTTGAATTTCATGTCTTCTTCTCCTTAAGGGGTGTTATTTCGAAGCGACTTAAGATTCGCATCGTAAGCAGTTCGTTCAATAAATGGCTCAGTCACGGGAACACGAACAACCTCATCCCCTTTTTCGTCATAGCCGTAAGCAATTCCGTCTTTCACATCAAAGCTGTGCATGATGCGATCCGTACTTCCCATCAACACCAACAGACCTTGAGTCACCGGATCGTCTTTTAATTTTTTATAGCGTTCGATCGCTTGATCGACATTGGGACCAAACATCTGAGTCAGATACTCACGATCCGCATGAATCGGCGGGATGTAGTAGATATTCGGCTCAAGACCCAACTGCGGGTAATAAGGCAACGCAATCTGCTGGTCATGAATCAGATAATCAATCGGATTGTTTTTGCGCATCTTCCAAGGAGGATTCACAAAACCCATGATACGAATTTTTCCGATACAGTTCTGCACACACATCGGCTGCAACCCCTGCTCGACAGCCGGGAAACAACCAATACACTTTTCACTGACACGAGTGTGGGTGTTGTACATGGATTTCTTATATGGACAAGCGCGCACGCATTCGCCATAACCCTTACAGCGAGATTGGTCGATAAGCACAATGCCATCTTCTTCACGCTTGTAAATCGCCTTACGAGGGCAAGAAGCCAAACACGCAGGGTAAGTACAGTGAGCGCATGTGCGCGGCAAATAGAAGAACCACTTATCATGCGGAAGCGTTATATGGTCACCATGAGGCACATTGCCCGCACAGTCATCCTCACCAACATTGGGATACATCCAGTCTTCGTCTTTAGGATGAAAGTGAGCCACCACTTCCGTAGGCTTTGCCGCCTCAAAAATAGTTTTTCCATAATAAGGCTCTTTGGCCTTCCAGGCCTGTTGACCCAACTGCTCCAGAATTTTTACGTCCCAAGCCAATGGATAACTTCCGTAGGGCTTGGTTTCAACGTTGTTCCAGAACATGTACTCTTGACCTTTACCACTGGTCCATGTGGTTTTGCAGGCCAAGGAGCAAGTTTGGCAGGCGATACATTTATTTAAGTCGAAAATGATGGACCATTGCTTTTTGGGGCGACTTTCACTGTATGGATAGTCCATCTCCCGATTGATTTGCCAATTCTTCACGCGTGCCATCGATTATCCCTTTCTCTTCATGAAACGGCCCTTGAGGTATTCCTTCATGGCCTGATTCTCATACGTCGGTCTGAATCCCAAAGAGGCTGGTCTCCAGCGTCCCTGACCACCGACTCCACCGCTTTCAGCTTTGGTAATTTTAACGAAGGCTTCACGAGGAGCCCCCACTGGACAGTGAATGTCTGAAGCAAAACCTTTTTCCAAACCTTGTCCAAACATGGTTTTGTGAACCAAAGTTTCTGTCATCAATGTCGGACGAAGCCATGCGCGAGTCGCACTTTGGTGACTTCCTCCGCGATACATCGCCTGATAGTTGGTCTCTGCCGACTTCGCCAATCCATCTTGACGGGTCTCCTGCCCCTTCACACTTCCGAAAGTCGCGCCGTACATGTTATGCCATGTGCGCGCAATTCCTCGCGGAGTGCCGGGGTAATAACGGGCGCGTAACATCAAGCGGGAGATCTTATACTCCTCAGTGCCCTTCTTCCAATTTCGGTAAGGACGATCTGATGGATCGGCATCCACATAAACGTAGTCACCGTCCTCCACACCCAGCGCCTTGCCATCCAATGGGTTGATATCCACATATCCTTCCACAACCGCCGGCATGCGTTTGTCATGACGATAGACGTCCCCGAAAGGACCGAACCACACGGCATTCATATCCGTATCTACCGGAGTCGTGTGGGCTCCATGACGATATTTCGGAGTATGATAAACGTGAGTGTACAACTTCAACTTCAGAGGATGTTTTGACTGCACCAGTTCTTCCGCCGTCTTCATGACGTTACGAACCTGACGGGTTTCAACACTCGTATCAGAAGCACTAAGACCGTACTCCTTCGGCTGCTTTGGACGAAGAGCCTCATGCCCTTGGGCCACGATGACGTTCGGCTCATAAGGTGTTGAATCCACTGGCTCACGATACACGACCATGTTCTCGCCGTGCTCGATAAACTCTGGCTCATGACGGTAGAACTCCAAACGACCTGACTTCGTATGCCAAGGCATCTCGGACTTCGCCTGCTCATAAGAAGACACGCGAGGATAAGTACGATTGTTCATCAAGGCCGGAATACCTTCTTTGGCCTTCTTCTCAAGATCATGGATGTTGTAACCCTTCAATGTGAAGGAGGCATCGATGATTCGTTGCAGATACTCGTGAGTGTCGTTGTCATAGACGAACTTCCACATGTCCGACATACGAGAGTCGCCCGTGACTTTTGCAAGTGATTTTGAAACCCCGGCGATGATTTCAATATCTGCTTTGGTGTCGAAAACGCGAGGCATCGGTGTTTCAGGATAGAGTTGCAAGAACGGATTGGTACAAGAACCGCACATATCCGGATGTTTAAACTCGGCCCAGGAGTCACAAGCGAATACGATATCGGCGTACTCACAAGAACCCGTCCACCACCAGTCGCTGTAAGCAATGAACTCAATTTTAGGTAACGTATTGTGAACAACATCATAATGCCATTTCACGTTACCGATAACGGAGTTGGAGTTGTTCAACCACATCGCTTTTGTCGGAACTGGCATGTGACCGTTTCCAGTGAAGAGCTTGTCGCCCACGCGCAAGGGACGATCCCCGTAGTTGTAGTAATGCAAGGATTCATAGTGAGAGTATTTGCCAACCTTGACCTTGCCACCTTTTGAAAGTTGCAGATTGAATGGATCTTCCGCCGCATAAACGGGTTCCCCCCCGATCAAAGCCGCACGATAGTTTCCAGCATAACTTCCGACGTTTCCTCCAGGGAAACCGACGTTTCTGGTCAATGCGGCGACCAGGAAGATCGCTCGGTCTTTTAGATCCGCATTGAAGAATTGATTCGGCCCCATGCCGCACGCAAAGGAAGTGAGCTCTTTGTTAGCTGCAATTTCTTTGGCCAAAGAAACAACGGCTTTAGCCGGCGCTCCCGTGATCAGCTCGACTTTTTCCGGAGTCATGTTTTCGTTGAGGTACTCTTCCGTCAAATTGAAGATCGAGCGAACCTTTACAGTTTTTCCATCAAGAAGTTTGACCGATCCGCGATAGCCCAGTTCGGGCTCCACTCCCTGGAAGTGGTTTCCGTACTCATCACGGGAAACCGGACGCATTTTCTTGCTCTTCTTATCAAAGACCACGAAGGATTTGAAATCATCCTTCATGGATTCAGGAGCAAACTGGTCTCGCTGTTCAAGTCCCGAAAGAGGCTTTTCACCTTTCTTCAAGAACTTCATGGATTGCAGCGTCGGCTCTTTGAAGTCCGCGATGAAGTCTTCAGGCCGCAAAGGTTTCAAAGTATCCAGACGAACCAAGAATGGAAGATCTGTTTTGGTTTCGACAAATTCTTTGTCATAAAGTTTTTTCGAGATAATTTGTTGCGCCAATCCCAATGCAAACGCAGGGTCTGTTCCGGGACGAATCACAACAACGTCATCAGCCTTCGACGCGGTGGCACTGTACTCGACCGTGATCGCCACGGTTTTGGTGCCCTTTAAGCGTGCTTCTGTCATCCAGTGAGAATCCGGCATTTTGGTCGTGATCCAGTTCATACCCCAGACCAGAAGAAGCTTAGATCTTTCCACGGCAAATAAATCAAAGTCATTGGTCTGAGCCCCCGTCACCATCGGATGCCCCGGAGGAAGATCCGTATGCCAACTGTAAGAGTCCCAACCCCGAGCGCCAATAGCTTTGGTTGAATCAACATTACGAATCTTAGAGTCCATCAACGCCAGCATATTCGCAAAACGATAAAGACCGAAGATCCGAGTCGCTCCCAGGAACGCCATACCTCCACGCAGCTTGATAGTTTGCGTTCCGGATTTTTCAAGAGCCTCAATCATCGCCGGGTCATAACCTTGCTTGTGAAGGAAGTGCTCTCCTTTATCGCCGGAATAGTTCGAAGCGATATTTTCAAACGCCTTTGCGGAATAGTCATACGCTTGTTGCCAATCGGTTCTAAGCCACTTGTCTTTTCCCCGTTGGAAATACTTTGGATCCGGACTGCCTGTCGCGGGATCACGCGGGAATCCAGCGTCTGCCCACTCTTTGAAACCTCGACGGATCATCGGAGCCTTCACACGACGGTCACCGTAGAAACGACGAACCAACGCCAAACCCTTTTGACAAATACGAGGGTCCCAACGATGCGAAGATTGATTGCCATACAGATCGGTCGCTTTGCCATACCCGTAGCTAGGGCCAATGCGAGTCACGACACCATTTTTTACGTAAGCCTTTAAAAGACAGTTGTGAGTGTCATTCGGCGCACACAAGAACACGAAGCTTGAGTCATTCGCGAAAATATTGCGATAGATTTTCTCCCAATCACGGTCCGGGTATTGGGCCAGCGGGTTTTCAATGTTTTGTGGATTAAAGAAACGCAAAGGAACCGCATTCGCCCAACTGGACGTTGCTAAAAGTCCTCCTGATGCCGCCAACGCCTTAACAAAGGAACGTCGACTTAACTTACCCTTATTCTCTTCGCTCATTGTTGATCCTCCAATTTTCCTTTCACGATTCCACTCCTAGAACGGCTCGAGGTGAAATATCTTGTAATTTGATATAGGGATGTTTTGTTTGAATTTTACTTAAAAGAGCTGATGTATAGATGGCGCCACTGCCACATGACGTGCCCTTAGGATAATGAAAATAGAGTGTGCCGGCGCTGTAACCCACAAACTCCACTTCGGTCTTCATGCTGGTAAGAAACTGATCTTTGATTTCATTAAGATCTTCCACCAACATCGCAGGGATGACCCCAAAGTGTTTCGATTTTCCCGGGGCCGGATTAGTTTCTGTAAAAAGCACGTCGACACAGGCGCCGCCATCAATTCGAGCGCAACCGTGTCGGGCACTGCGCTCTTCCTCGCCGAGTCCCATCACAAGTCCATCTAAAGCTTCTCGCCAATAAGTACAGGCGAAATCTTTAGCGCCAGAGGCATAAGCACACGCCCCCCGAGTTAACACGAGGGCATTATTACGAGACTCCCATGTGCCTTGATAACAAGGGATTTCGGATTGCTGAACGAGCGCCTGAAAGTCATGAATTTCAAAAGCCATACCGTGATGACGAGAAAAGCTTTGCGCGAGCTTACGGCTGTTTAGAAAAACCGAACGAAGAACCTCTTCCTGTTTTTCTGAGGGGACTTGCTCTAGAAGATGTTCCTCTTGCAAAGCCAAGGGCAAAGACTGAACAACGTCTTGCCGTACTTGCTCCAAGGCACTGAGGCGTGCTTTTTGCCAACGATTTGCTAAATCTTTTAAATCCATGGACTTGAGCTAAACAGAATATGGGAGCCAAAACATGAGCGAAATCATGTATTAAACTCGACCTAAGTCCTTGATTTATATGAAAACTAACTGATAACAAGGAGATAAGCATGGGAACCAATGCGCCCATCCCCCTGGGGGATAACAAAAATTTCCTGATATATATCAGCGTAGACGGTTTTGCCCCCGGGAAAGGACGACCTCGTCCAAAGCCTCTTTGGGGACCACATCTGAAATGATTTTTTCCAGTGCGGTGGGTTCCAGTACCTCAATATGTTTGTGACAGGTGGTGATCCACCCCTCTCGAGTCCACGCCGTGAGCAGGCGAATCACGGTCTCTTCTTTGGTGACAATTTTTTTTGCCAAATCAACTCGAGTCAGAGGAATGGTGATGCGTCCCCCACAAGAAAGTGAAGGTCTTTTCAAAGTACGCAATAAAAAGTCGGCCAGCTTTTGCGAGACCAAAAAGCGCGAAACCTTACGGTCATGCACGATCTCACTAAAACGTTGAGCAATATGCTTTTGCAACAACTCTGAAAAATCGGGATATCTGGTCAACAAATCATTGAAGTCCGACAAAGGCACCTCAAGAACGGCACTATCCTCATTCGCCACCGCCGAAAAGGGATAGGTAGGCACCCGCAAAATGGAATGAATCATTCCAAAAAACTCGCCACGTCCCGCGAAATCATAGATCACAACATCTTTGGAGGTTTCACCATCTTGCAATTTAAAAGAACCATAAAGAACGAAATAAACATTTTCCGCTCTTTGGCTACTTTGAAAAAGGAAACAGCCTTTGGCGACATCTATATATCGGCACCGCGCGGCCAGCACTTGAATCGTGGCGTCCGACACACAGTGAAAACTCTCTAAGGATTTGATCTTTTTGACAATGTCCACAACCATCTCCCTACAGGTTCACGCCGAATCTTCTTTGCAAATCCAGCAAGCTGGAAAAGCCTTCACGTAAAACAAAGTCATTCGCAAAAACTTTTTCCATCGCGCCAAACTCTTTACAACGACCACTCTCCATCAAGAGAAGATAATCACCCACTCGTGAAGCCTCTAAAATAGAATGAGTCACATAGATGGTGGGCACCGCAAACTCTGACTTCATCTTTTCTAAGAATGGCATGAGTTCACTTTTACTTTGCATGTCCAAGGCACTTAGAGGCTCGTCCATCAACAACAACTTCGGTGACGACAACAAAGCCCGAGCCATCGCCACCCGCTGCTTTTCACCTCCGGAAAGAGACTGGGTGTCTCGATCGCGAAGTTTGTGCAATCCAAAAACTTCCATCACATGATCCCGCTCAAAGCGAGGATGGGAAGCTCGCTCTAATCCCAAGCGCAAATTTCCGTCGACAGATAGATGAGGAAAAAGATTTCCATCCTGAAAAACAAATCCCAAATCTCTTTCATGGGTCGGCGTGAACCCCTGAGGCCCCTGCCAGGACTTTCCCAAAAAATAGAGGTCCCCTTGAGACCTTTCCAAGCCCGCAAGACATCTTAGAAATGTGGACTTACCCGAACCCGAAGGCCCCATCACCACGGTGACCGCAGCGCCAGGAATTTCAAAATCCATATCCAGAGAAAATCCGGGATAATGCAAAGATAAAGAGCCTTTTATCTTGTCCATGGCCGTTCATTCCGTCGTTGAAAGGTGTAAAGACTGACCATGATAACAAAAGAAAACAACAAAAGACCTGCAGCAAGAAGATGCGCCTTATCGTACTGAAGCATCTCGACATAATCGTAAATAGCCGTGGAGATCACCTTGGTACGACCTGGAATATTACCACCGATCATCAAGATAACTCCGAATTCACCCAGCGTGTGAGCAAAGACCAAGACCATGGCTGATATGTATCCCGGCTTCGCCAAGGGCAACGCCACCTTAAAAAACCGCCGCCAGGGATTTAATCCCAAGGTGGCCGCCACTTCCAGCGGACGAGTCCCCATTGCTTGAAAACTATTTTGGAGAGGCTGAACGGCAAACGGCAAACTGTAAATAATGGATCCAAATAGCAGTCCCGAAAATGAAAATGCTCTGGGACCAAATCCATATTGATGTGTCCAAACACCAATCCATCCGTCAGGTGCCAACAACACTAGAATATAAAAACCTAAAACTGTGGGCGGCAGCACGATCGGCAAGGTCACAAGCGCAGAAAGTGGAATCTTTAACCAAGAGCGAGTCCGCGCCAGCCACCATGCCAGAGGCGTTGCCAAGACCACCAGACTCAAGGTCGTCAGAAGTGCCAATTTTATTGTGAGAAAGACAACTTCTGACATAACTCCCACTAATCCACTTCATATCCGAACTCTTGAATAAGATGGCGTCCCTTTTCGGAACGAATAAACTTAAGAAGCTGTTGAGCGGCCTTCTTATCTTTGCCAACTTTCAACAAGACCGCTTTTTGCTTAAGGGCCTCGTAATTTTCACGGGGAACAATCCAAAGACTGCCCTTCGCCTCTTTCACTTGGGATAAGCTGACAAACCCTAGCTCGGCATTGCCCGAGGCGATAAACTGATGGGCTTGAGAAATGTTTTCCCCATAGATAATTTTTTCCTGTAGCTTCTTCCACAGTCCCATTTTTTTAAGGACTTGTTCTGCCGCGAAACCATATGGCGCCAACGTGGGGGACGCCATCGAAAGATGTCGAAATCCTTTGCCGCTTAAAACTTTCTCTTGGTTATCTATGAAGTTCTCTTTGGGGCTCCACAGTACCAACTTACCAATCGCATAGATAAAATCAGAGTGGGTTTCAGCCAAACCCGAAGACAGAAGTTTATTAGGATGCTCTTCATCCGCAGCCAGTAAAACTTCAAAAGGAGCCCCATTGACAATTTGAGTATAGAACTTACCCGTCGAACCATAACTGGCGGACACCTTATGACCGGTTTCCTTTTGAAACTCGGCCATGATTTTCTGCATAGGCAGAGTAAAGTTTGAGGCGACAGCCACCAAGACCTCATCGGCCCTGGAGAAGATCGGGAGAAACATCAGAATGACCACACACAAGAGTTTCATTTCTTAGTTCCTCCAGATCCAATGCGAGGGATCTATCTAAATGCTTGGATCCCCGTGATGTGATGTCCGATGATGAGGCGATGAATATCCTCAGTTCCCTCATATGTATTCACACTTTCAAGATTCAACATATGACGGCCCGTTTGATATTCGTAAGTAATACCACTGGCACCCAAGATATCGCGAGCCACGCGCGCAATCTCTAGCGCCTTGGCCACATTGTTCATTTTTGCCATGGAAATATGAACAGGCTGAGCCTCACCTTTGTCTTTAAGACGACCCACCTGCAAAGCCAAAAGTTGACCCTTGGTAATTTCAGTCACCATGTTAGCCAATTTCGCCTGAATTAACTGGAAGCTGGCAATCGGCTTATCAAATTGAATACGAGTCAAAGCGTAATTCAAAGCCTCATCGTAACAAGCCATCGCCGCACCCAAAACACCCCAGGAAATTCCGAAGCGCGCGTTATTCAAACAAGAGAACGGTCCTTTAAGACCCTTCACATTCAACATTTGAGAAGCGGGAACGCGACAGTCTTCGAAAATAAGTTCGGAGGTCACAGATGCTTTCAATGAAAATTTCTTTTCAATATTTCTCACTGTGAAACCAGGCAAATCACGATCGACAATAAAGCCACGAATATCGCCCGCATCGTCTTTCGCCCACACGATGGCAACGCCCGCCATGCCGCCGTTGGTGATCCACATCTTAGAACCATTCAAAATATAAGAATCTCCATCTTTGCGCGCTCGAGTGATCATACCTCCTGGGTTTGATCCGTAATCGGGCTCAGTCAAACCAAAGCAGCCAATCAACTCTCCTGACGCCATCTTCGGAAGATATTTTTTCTTATGCTCTTCTGTTCCGAAGGCATCAATCGGATGCATACACAAAGCACCTTGAACGCTGACGAAACTGCGGATGCCGCTATCACCGCGCTCAAGCTCTTGCATGATCAGACCATAAGATGTGTAATTCACGCCCGCGCAGCCATAACCTTGGATCGTCGCGCCGAGCGTTCCTAGCTCTGCAAGTTTTGGAATTAATTCAGTGGGAAAATACCCTTTTTCATAGTGGTCCGCGATGTGGGGCATGATCTCGTGAGAAACGAACTCTCTAACAGAGTTACGGATCATCAACTCCTCTTCAGTAAGAAGAGCATCTGTATTCAAGATATTAGGAGACTCAAAGTTTTTCATTTCGCGTACCTCGTATTTTGGGGTTTCTTATCTCACCAGGCCCATCGCACTTCAAGAGGCAATTTTCAACTCCACCCCACCTCCGGGGTGGACAAAAAATCACTTCTTCCCTGTCTGCACTTCCACTAAGATGCGCGCCGAGGTGACTATGAATCCTGTCGTCAATGATTTTACAATCAAGATTGCCACAGTCAATGGAAGCGGAAGCCAGACCGCAAATCATGTACTAATGAAGTGTTTTTTCAAAATGAATATTCCTGTCGGGGCCAAGAACTTCTTCCCCTCAAATATTCAAGGGATGGCCACCTGGTTTACCATCCGCGTGAACGGCAAGGGTTTTGTCGGCGCGAAAGAAAAGTCCGATATTCTCATCAACTACAATCCAAAAACTTTGCCTGAAGATGTCGCCAGTATGTCACCAGAAGCGGTTCTTTTCTATGATCAAGACGCCGCTCTTCCTGAGGGACTTGACCTGAAAGGTCGAACAGCTTTCCCCATTCCCTATAAGAAATTGATGGAAGACCTTGAAGTCCCCATTAAGTATCGCAAACTCACAAGTAACATGATCTACGTCGGGGTCGTGAGCGCGTTCTTAAAAATTCCCGAAGATGTTCTTCTCAACGTCCTGGAAGAACAGTTTAACAACAAAGCCACGGCACTCACGCTAAATCAGAACTCCGCCCTCAAAGGACGGGAGTATTTTGCACAAACTTTCTCACCAGAATCCCAGATCTATCAAGCTCAAGGACTTCCCTTCACAAAACAAAAAGTTCTGATGGATGGCAATACAGCCTCGGCGATGGGCCTGCTTTATGGAGGCTGCTCCTTTGTGAGCTGGTATCCGATCACACCCTCCACATCGGTGATTGAGACTTATAAAGAGTTTACTCAGAAATTTCGCTCTCGCGATGAAGACAACAAATCCCGCGATGTGATCGTCCAGGCCGAAGATGAGCTGTCAGCTATTTGTATGGTTTTGGGCGCTGGATGGGCGGGCGCTCGTGCCATGACGGCCACCTCGGGCCCTGGTCTAAGCCTGATGGCGGAAGCTGCGGGTTATGCTTATTACGCAGAAATTCCGGCCGTCATCTGGGATGTACAAAGAACGGGACCTTCCACCGGCCTTCCCACGCGAACCTCTCAAGGCGATATCACCTTTGCGCACTTCCTTTCCCATGGGGATACCAAACACGTCTGCCTTTTCCCGGGAACTTTGGCCGAGTGTTTCGAGTTCGGTCAGACCTGCTTTGATCTTGCGGAACGATTGCAAACACTGATCGTTGTCCTAAGTGACTTGGATCTGGGCATGAATGTCTGGGCAGAAGAAAAATGGGCTTATCCAGAGCGCCCTTATGACCGAGGGAAAATCGTCACCTTGGAAGATCTTGAAAAGGGTCTTAAGTTTGAACGCT
Organism: Bdellovibrio sp.; assembly: GCF_047637665.1. Taxonomy (NCBI): domain Bacteria; kingdom Pseudomonadati; phylum Bdellovibrionota; class Bdellovibrionia; order Bdellovibrionales; family Pseudobdellovibrionaceae; genus Bdellovibrio; species Bdellovibrio sp. The sequence goes on from NZ_JBLJBT010000044.1 coordinate 222,549, forward strand.
ACAAAGATGTCGATGGGGATGGAATCCCACAACGAACCTTGCCTGGGACTCCTCACATTAATGCCGCATACTTTACGCGCGGTTCAGGCCACAGCGCCGCCGCTGTTTACACCGAGAATCCAGCGGCCTATCAGGAAGTCACCAACCGGCTTACTAAGAAGTGGGAAACCGCTCGCACTCTGGTGCCCGCACCGATTGTGACGAACTCAGAAGGCGCTGCCGGCGTCCTCTACTATGGCCCTCTGGATAATATCGTTGATGAGCTCAAAGATCTTCTCAAAGACCAAATGACTCTGAATACCTGCCGGGTACGGGCATTGCCTTTTTCGGCGGAAGTACGAAAGTTCATTGAAGCAAATCAAAAGGTTTTTGTTGTCGATCAAAACCGGGACGGACAAATGTTCCAACTTTTGGCGATGGAATATCCAGAGCTTGCTAACAAATTGGTTTCTTTGAAATACCACAGTGGTCTTCCCATGAATGCTGAAAACCTTAGAAAGGACTTCGCCCATGCAATCTCCTTCTTTATCTAAAAACGATTACAAAGGCAGTCCCTCCACTCTGTGCACAGGATGTGGCCATGATTTGATTTCCAATCAGATCTCCAATGCTTGTTTCAATCTGGGCATTCATCCCTTTGAGGTCGCTAAGATGTCAGGCATTGGATGCTCTTCCAAGCTGCCCGCCTATTTCATGTCCCAGTCTTTTGCCTTCAACTCTATGCACGGGCGGATGGCCCCGGTTACGACCGGAGCAAAACTTGCCAATCCTCAACTGAAGATGTTGGGCATTAGCGGTGATGGCGACACGGCCAGCATCGGAATCGGGGGGTTTGTTCACTTGATTAAAAGAAACCTTCCCATGGTTTATCTGGTCGCCAACAACGGCGTGTACGGACTGACGAAGGGGCAATTCTCGCCGACCGCAGACCCACGGTCTCCTCGCAAGAACGGTGAAATTTTCCTTTTCGAAACTTTGGATGTTTGTACCTTGAGCCTTGAACTGGGTTGCGGATTCGTTGCCCGCAGTTTCGTCGGAAATCCGTCCCAGCTTTCGATGATTCTTCAAAAGGCCTTCCAACACAATGGAACGGCCATCATCGATATCTTGTCTCCCTGTATTACGTTTAACAATCACGACGAATCAATGAAGAGTTATTCTTATCTTAAAGCTCATGAGGTGCCCATGAAAGAAGTTGGTCCCTTTGCAGATCCTTTGGCCGCCACCGCAGAGATCCGTAAGGCCTATAAAAGCGGCGAAGTTTTAACTGGAATCTTCTACGAGAACACGGAGGCGGCAACTCTTCTAGAGAAGCTCAATGCCCCCACGCGCCCCTTGGCGTCTTATCGCGAAACAGATTTACGTCCTTCGCGTGAGACCTTTGAAACTATGATGGCTGAATATATGTAATCAGAAGGGCCGACTTATTTTAAGTCGGCCAGTTGTTCCCGCACCCAACGGCGGATCAGAGGATACTCCTCTTCCTCAAGAGAATGGTCTTTATCCATCTCAACCCAATCCACGCGAAGGCCCGCATCTTTCAACTTATCGACCCCGTACTTGGTTTCCTCTAAAGGAAGGATGTCGTCTTGATGTCCGTGCGTAAACAACCACGGCGTGTGTTTGGCTTCATGGGAGATATTCGCACGCCAACGAGGATAGAAGTTGAAGTATCCACTGATACCAACCACACCCCCCAGCTTTTTAGGATAGTTTAAACCCACGTCCGCGCTGATAAGGCAGCCTTGCGAAAAGCCGAAAAGAAAAATCTTTTCACTGCTCCAGCCCTGATTTTCAAGATCATTTAAAAGATCAAAAAGCTTTTCGCGAATTTTAAGAACGCCATTTCCTTGATAAGGAGGTTCTCCGTACCAGGTGTATCCATCCATAAAACGTCGTGGCGCATTTAAGAGCAAATAGTTCATCTCTGGAATATTGAGCTCATCATTAAATGAATAGAAAGGACGAATGCTGTCGCCGCGACCATGCAGGACGATCATTAAAAAATCAGACTTCTTTTTTGCGGGAATAAACTTATGTTTAAATAGACTTGTTGTGATCATAACCCTGCTCTTGCCACTGAACTTGAACAAAATAAAACTTCACGAGCTTTTGAAAGCTGAAGGTCCTCCGAAGAAGTCCCCTCATCCATACCCAAACAGTCGTTCGCCGAAAAATGTTTTGCCAAAGAAAGAACTTGTTTTTCGGGCGCACGCAAAGGATTCATGAACTGGTCAGACTCGCGACCTACAGAGATATTGTCAAAGTTAACAGCCACATCTGGAACCAATCCCTTCATTTGAGGAGAGCGTCCTGAGGGAAGATAGTAAAAACCTTTCGTTTCAAACAAAGCGATCTTTTTGTTCTGAGACCAGTATTCACCCTCTTGGAAAGAACCTTTACCAAACGTCGTTTCGCCCACCAACACCGCGCGGTTCAAATCACGCAAAGCACCCGCAACGATTTCTGAAGCACTGGCTGAGGACCCATTCACCAGAATCGCCATCGGCAAAGCAAAGATCTTTTCTTCTCCGCCATAGTACTCTTCTGCTTTTTTGCTAGGATCAAGATAACGAATTTCAAAAATCTTTTTGTCGGGACCTACGAACAGACTTGCGATACAAGCCGCTTCTTCCATTTGGCCGCCTGGATTGTCGCGCAAATCCAACAGCAATCCACGCACATGGGACTTCTTCACAAGTTCCAAGGACTCCTTCACTTTCGTGCAAGCCCCTTTTGCGAATTTATTAATACCAATCACGGCGGTGGGTTTGATCCCCTCAATCACACGCGTGGATACCGTTGCCACGGTGATTTCGGTACGGCGAAGTTTGAATTTCAACTCTTCATCATCACGACGAAGGATCAAAGTGCTTTTATCGCCCACTTCTCCCTTAAGAAGCTCTGAAATACGACCTTGCATAAGACCTTGAGTCTTGTGTCCATTGATCGAAAGAAGAACATCGCCCTTTTGGATACCTGCAAGCTTTGCCGGACTGCCCTCAGTCACCTTGCGAACCACATACTGACCTTGAGAAATCCCCAAAGTAATCCCCAAGGACGTGGAGCGACTGTCGGCTTTTGAAATCACTTCCTTAAACTGAGACACTGGCATCAGATAGGTGTGGGGATCGCGAAAAACAGAGATAAATCCATTCAAACCAAGCCCCACCATCATGGATTTTTGCGACGACTTGATATGCTCGGTCTCAAGCTCTTTCCAGGCATTTAGGAAGGAAATTTTAACAGCTTTGTCGGTGTGATTCGTAAAGAACTGCTTCCATGGCTCTAACTGCTTTTTTTCTGAACTCATGTCAGTGGACAACGCTTTGCGGACAGAGATCAATTTGCCATCGGTATTGAGACTGAGGTTATAACGATTGGCCACATTCAAAACCGCGTTGGCGCAAGCCAGGAAGTAACGTTCAGAACTGCCGCACGTTTGGTCTTGCAAGAGGTCTTCCAAGGCTGCTGGGCCAAGCCCCGTCTCAGCCCAGTAGTCCTCAATGGACTTCACCTTGGAAGCGTCACTGTGAGAACGTGACAAAGAAAGACTGACCCCCACGGCCAATACTAACAATGAGACTAAGAAAAATCGCGGTGAATAAAGCACTCATCGCCTCCCAACTGGTGACACTCTTGAGCAACGGTCGTGCCGCCTCAGATCGAATTGGTTCAATTATGGGCCCCTTTTTGGGTATTTTTTTCTGGGTTGAACAGGGCCTCAACAGGGGGGCTTTTTTATGCCGCCAAGCGAAGGAAAAACCACCCCCCTTTCCTTGAGAAAAACCAGGCTCTGTAATAGGTTTTAATTCTTAGGCATATAACGTAAAAACCCCTCTCGGAGTCGAATTCAGTATGATTATTGTTACAGGTGCAAATGGCTTTATTGGCAGCGTGATGGTCTGGGAATTAAACCAAAAAGGCCACACGGATATCGTCGCCGTGGATTCCGTCGGACTGAGTGAACGCAACCTTCTTCGCAAACAAAAGATCACCCAATTTCTTCTCAAGGACGAACTTTGGGCCTTCCTTGACAGTGATGAAGCAAAGAAGAAGGTCTCTTGGATCATTCATATGGGGGCTTGCTCTTCAACAACGGAAACCAATAAAGAATTCCTTTGGGAAAACAACACTCAATACACACAAAGAATTTTTGAATGGTGTACAGAGTACGGAAAATCCATGATCTATGCCTCCAGTGCCGCCACCTACGGAGCCGGTGAACTGGGTTTTGACGACACGACAGATCCTGAAAAGCTGCGTCCTCTGAATCTTTATGGCGAATCGAAAGTTCTCTTTGATCGCTGGGCCGTCAAACAAACCAAAACGCCTCCGCACTGGTATGGTCTTAAGTTCTTTAACGTCTTCGGCCCGAATGAATACCACAAGGGTCCGATGTCAAGCGTGGCCTTTAAGGCCTACAACCAAATCAAAGAACAAGGGGCCTTAGGCTTGTTTAAGTCCGCTGATCCTAAATACAAAGACGGCGAATTTATGCGCGACTTTGTCTATGTGAAGGACGTCACCGGCTGGATGGCCGAGTTGATGGAAAAAACTCCGACGAATGGGGTTTACAATATGGGTTTTGGAAAACCTCGCACATGGTTGGATTTGGCGGGCGCCGTCTTTACCGCGATGAAAAAAGAGATGAAAATCAACTGGCTTGAAATGCCAGAGAATATTCGTGGTCAATACCAGTACTACACAGAAGCAAAAACAGACAAGTGGCTGGCGGCAGGAATGAGTCCTGCGAAATGGCCTTTGGAAAAGGCTGTTGCCGATTATGTGCAAAACTACCTTTCCAAAGAAGATCCTTCACTTTAAGAAAGAACAAGAGAGAAAATGGATTTTTTACCTCCACACCTTCGCAAATATGTCGTTGAACAACACTACGAAAAGTACACGCCCGTAGATCAAGCTGTGTGGCGCTATATCTTGCGCCAGCTCAAAGCCTATCTTTCTAAGCACGCCCACGAGTGTTATGTCGAAGGTCTGCAAAAAACCGGCATCGATGTGGAGCGTATTCCGCGCATCGAAGAAGTCAGCGAAAAGCTGCAAAAGTTCGGATGGAGAGCGTTGCCTGTTAGTGGTTTTATCCCTCCCGCCGCCTTTATGGAATTGCAGTCTTTGGGAGTTCTGCCCATCGCCTCAGACATGAGAACACTGGATCATCTTCTTTACACGCCCGCGCCGGATATCGTGCACGAAGCCGCGGGACATGCTCCGATTCTGATTCATCCAGAGTTCTCGGAATACCTTCGTCAATATGCACAAGTTGCCAAAAAAGCCATTATCAGCAAGGAAGACTTGGATCTCTACGAAGCCATCCGCGAACTTTCTGATATTAAAGAAAATCCGTCTTCGACAGCCGGCGAGATCAAAGCAGCTGAAGAAAACTTAGAAAAGGTTGGAAAATCCATCTCTCACATCTCTGAAGCTTCCGAGCTTTCACGCATGAATTGGTGGACCGCCGAGTACGGATTGATCGGAAGTCTTGAAAATCCGAAAATCTTTGGCGCGGGACTTCTTTCCAGCGTCGGCGAATCGAAGTGGTGCCTCAGTGCCAAGGTTAAAAAAATTCCTTTGACCGTGGATTGCCTCAAGATGGGCTACGATATCACCGAACCTCAGCCACAGCTTTATGTCGCTGCAGACTTTAAAAGCCTTTCCCAAGTTCTGGAAGACATGGCAGCACAGATGGCCTTCCGCGTGGGAGGCCTTCAAGGGCTGAATAAAGCGATTCAAGCGCAGTCCGTCAACAGTGCCGAACTCAATTCAGGTCTGCAGATTTCTGGACAGATTGTCGAAGCCATCAAAGCAAATAACGAAGTGGCTTATCTGCGTTTGCAGGGACCTTCGCAACTTTGTTGTGCAGACCAAGAACTTCCTGGGCATAACAAAAATTATCATGCACAGGGTTTTGGAACTCCCGTGGGTTTTTTGAAAAATCATCCCGCAAAATGTCCGTCGACTTTCACTGACGAAGAGTGGACTTCGTTGCTGGTCGAACCTGGAAAGGTCACTCGCCTTGAATACACTTCCGGTGTCGTCGTAACTGGAAAAGTGCAAAGTCGCCTGGTCAAAAATGGGAAAACTATTTTGATTACATTGACCGAAGCCCAAGCAGAACATCAGGGGCGAATTCTATTCTCTCCCGACTGGGGCACTTTCGATATGGCTGTGGGATCGTCAGTCACTTCTGTTTTTGGAGGACCCGCGGACCGAGAAGCTTATGGCGAGACCACGGACTTTGTCGCAAAACGAGTTCCAGCTCCCAAGTATTCCGAGAAAGAACTTTTAAAACATGCCCACTACGGTGCCGTGAGAAAACTTCGTGAAGACAAAGTCCAAGGCGATGCCCTGGTTCAGTCGCTGGAGTCTGTGTTGAATTCTCATCGCGCAGAGTTCTCAACAGACTGGTTGTTGTTATTAGAATCCCTAGAGCTTGTCACCGCTCGTGCGCCTCAGACTGGATTAAAACGACAGCTTGAAGGATATCTTGAAAGTCTTGCGAAAACCGACGAAAAGACCCGTGAACTTATTCAAGATGGTTTGAGTTTATCAGGAGCTCTTTAATGAAACCTCGACGTCCCTTTGAAGTGCGCATTGTTTTGGTGCGCACGATTTACGAACGAAACATCGGCGCGACCTCTCGCGCGATGAGTAATATGGGATGCGACAAACTTATCCTCATTGCCCCGACCTGCGACATCACCTATGAGGCTCAGCAGACGGCGGCCACAGGACAAACGGGATTACAAAATCGGGTCACCTATTCTTCGTGGGACGAGTTTCTTGAAAAAGAACCTGAAAGCATCAAGATTTGTTTCACGGCTCGCGATGGGAAAGGCCGTCAAGTGCGTGATATTGGTGATGTCCTCAATGATATCGCCGATCATGCGCCTCAGTTCCAACTTCACAGCGAAACTTCCTATGTTGTTCACTTGGTTTTTGGCCCCGAAGACTGGGGGCTTTCTGCGGAGGACCTTGAACACGCCAATTTCTGTGCCTGTCTTCCGACTTTTGGAGAAAACTGGAGTTTAAATCTGGCTCAAGCCACACTGCTTGCCATGTACTCGCTTCGCCTGCAGTGGGGTGGCGAACGCACCCTCCTGGACGGTGGAAAAACGCGTCGAGCTCCTCAAGGGATTGAGGGCATCAATCCCGATGCCTCCTTAAAAATATGGCTGGAAGAAATGGGTTTCGATCTGACGCGACAAAAGAAAATCAACGCGTACACCGTCCTTCGTCGCATGCTTTTGCAAAACACGCCGACCAAAAAGGAACTGGTGATTTTAGAAACTGTATTGCAACAGAGCATTCGTAAACTGCGTGAGTGGAAAGCCTTCCAAAAGAAAGATTGAATTGTATTCCCCCTAACGTATTGATTTCTTTGTTATAGGTCATTCGGTCTATAGACTTTTTAAATAAATGAGCGATTCTTAAAGCATCTCTCATCTTAAAAAGGAGCAGTTATGAGAAATCAGCTTGTTTACGATCTTCCCACCCGACTCTTCCATTGGATCTTTGCCGGTCTTTTTGTAGGATCCTTTTTCATCGGCAAAACAGTGGATGATGACTCTCCGCTTTTTTCATATCATATGCTTTTGGGCTTCACTCTGGCCTTTTTAACTCTTTTACGCATTGTTTGGGGATTTGTGGGTACGCGCTATGCGCGCTTTTCTGAATTCCCCCTCAATCCCGGTAAACTGGTTAAATATTTCTCAGATCTCGTGACGGCTCGTTCCGAACGCAATCTGGGACACAATCCTGCATCCAGTTGGGCCGCCATTGCCATGATGTTACTAGCCCTGGGGCTTGCGGTGACCGGCTACCTGATGTCGACTGGAGATAAAGAGGCCTATGAAGATATTCATGAACTCTTTGCCAATGGCTTTTTAATCATCGCCATTCTTCACGTGGTGGGCGTGGTTGTCCATACCCTCAAACATAAAGACATGATCGGACTCAGCATGATCGACGGCAAAAAGCAGGAGGTTTCAGGGGAAAATCCTATTGAATCCGCTCGCCCTGTCGTAGGACTTGTGCTTTTGGCGCTAGTTGCGGGCTTCTGGATCAACCTTATGAAAAACTATGACTCACAGACACAAACTCTGAATTTTTTTGGAACCAGTCTGCAACTAGGTGAAAATGAATCAGAAGAACACGAAGGATTCAATTCGAAAGAATCCAATAAAGACTATGCCGGTGAAAAAGACGACGATGATGATGACGACAATGACTAGCGGAGAAATTCAATGAACCAGCGCGAGCGAATGATCATCGTCAGTATTCTTGTTGCCATCGCCGTGATGATGGGTGTTGACGTGGTCACGGACTCCAGCCAGGGAGTTGCTGCATGGCACGTTCTCGCTGAAGGGGCTGTCGCCGTGGCAGCCCTTGTTGGTGTGTTTTTTATTTTGCGTGGATCCATTGAACTTAAACATCAACTAGCTCAAGAACGAAAAGATTTTTCCGAATTCAAAATCGAAGCTGAAAAGTGGCGAGCCGAATCGCGGAAATACCTGGAAGGACTTTCCAAAGCCATCGATCAACAGCTTTCAAAATGGCAACTGACCGCTGCCGAAAAGGAAGTCGCGTTTCTTCTTTTGAAAGGCTTAAGCCTTAAGGAAATTGCAGAGATTCGACAGACCAGCGACAAAACCGCGCGCGTTCAGTCCATGGCCATCTACTCGAAGTCAGGACTTGCGGGGCGCTCTGAATTGTCTGCTTTCTTTCTAGAAGACTTGCTGGTTCCCCAGCAAGCACAGGAAAACTCTTAAGAGGAAATCAGATCCTCTTGGATTTTATCTTCTTGGTCACGAATCTCACGCAGTTGTTTATCCAACTTCGTCAGAGCCGTGGCCATACTTTGACCCAAATCATGAAGCTCATGAATGCGTTTCAATGTATCGTCTTCTTCCCCACCGACCAGGCGGAGGCTCTCCAACTTTGCTGAGTTTAAATCAATTTCTTTCGAAAGGGATTCCATCTTTTGATTGAGCTTTTTTCGATCTTCAAGCAAAGCCTTGGTCATTTCTCGAATCTGATCCAGACTCAAGACCTCAAGCTTGCCACTTATAAAAGCATCATCTTCGGATTTTGTGGTCTCGTTTTCTTCGCCTTGAAAAGCATCCCAAAGAAGAGACCATTCGTTTTTGAGGGTTTTTACGATCGACCTACTACTGTCATCACCCATATATCTTAAAATACTCCTGCGCTCTTTGAGCGACTTGCAGGTTCATCGGCCTTAGGAACCAAAAAATAACAGAGGCCGTAACCCAGTATCGCAACACCGAAGGTTATTAGGGCTAACAGGACAAAACCAGTTCTTACGAGGCCCACCTCGATGCGATATCTCTTTGCTATTCTAGCACAGACTCCCAGAAGCTTTCTATCTAGAGCATGGTCTAGCTTGTCGACGCGGGGCAGACATACTGCCAAGATCAAATAAAAGAGGATTCCAGTCCCAAACCAGAGGACGGAGACAATCCAAATGACGCGCAATATCCAGGTTTCAATGCCCAAAGCATCTCCTAGACCTTTGCAGACCCCGGCTAAAGCCCCATCACTGGCGCGAGTCCAACGGTAGTTGATGGTGGTGTTTTGAATGCCTTCGGTCATGAATCGGTTCCTCTGCAAAGTAAAGTTTGTGAATCTATTCTACTTTGTCCAGAGGCTCTCAGCAAATCCACTTGAAGACTTTATAGGGTCCCCGTGATCATGAAATCATTCCCAAAAGTCAGATAGCGAGGATTCTTCACATGGATTTTTTCATTCATGGAAGAAATACGAATTGTTTCCGTCCAAGATCTGGAGCCCCCAGAGCCCATGATAATAGGGGCTTGAAACATATAAAGTCGATTTACAAGACGGTCATCAATGAAGGAGCTGGCGGTCATTGCGCCCCCCTCCACCATCACCGAACGAAGCCCCTGCCGATAGAGTTGCGCCAAAAGATCTTGAAGATCTAAGTCCCCGCCCACATTGGTTTTTACATAAACAATCTGGGGGGCCAAACTCATCTGGGACACGGTTTTGTCCACTTGCTCTTTCATGTCCATGGCCACGCACCAGAATAAATCCGCAGAGGCATGAACTTTGGAAAGCTTTAAATCCGAAAAGCGAGAAAGAAGCTCTGCTTCCGCATCAATGACGATCACCTTGTTTTTCTTTTCAATCGTGGGGTGACGAATATTTAACGAGGGATTGTCAAACTCGATGGTGCCCTTTCCGACCAAAATCGCATCATAACAAGCGCGCAAGTAATGCACATATTCTCGCGACTCGGGGCCCGTGATCCACTGACTTTCTCCCGAACGCAGAGCCACTTGTCCATCAAGGCTGGAGGCCATCTTCAATGCGACAAAAACTTTTTTCTGGCGAAAATTCCAAAGAAACGCTTCGCAGGCCTCTTCTAATTTGATTTTGATATCGTGGTCTTCTTCAGCATTGGGACTGGAAAATACCTCGGCCTCAATGCCAACCGCACGAAGAATATCTGCACCTTGACCGGCCACCAATGGATTGGGATCGATCAAACCGAAAGTGACTTTCTTCAGGGGCAATTTCGCCATGGTCTTCGCACAAGAAGGAGTTTTTCCCTCGTGGGCACAAGGCTCTAGAGTGACAAACACATGGGCTCCGCGAAGCTCCTCGGGAGACAAATTTTTAAGGGCATTCACTTCCGCATGAGGTCCGCCATAGAACTCATGATAACTGCAAGAAAGAAATCCGCCTTGAGCATCAAGCACCACGGCCCCCACCATAGGATTTGGACTGACTCGTGGGGCCCCTTTCGAGGCCTCACTGATTGCCAGCTTCATCGCTTGCGAGGAGGACAGCTTAGTTCCTCGCTCTGGAGTGGGAAGGTGCCAAATACGCTCCATAAATTTTATTACAGGTAGCCGCGTTCTGTTTGATCACGCTCAATCGCATCAAACAAAGCTTGGAAATTTCCATCTCCAAATCCGTTATGACCTTTGCGTTGAATCAACTCATAAAAGATCGGCCCAAAGGTGTTCTTCGTGAAGATCTGCAACAGATAACCTTTTTCGTCGCCATCCACCAAGATCGCGTTTTTCTCTAAGCGATTCATATCTTCAGTCACATTCGGTACACGCGCCGGAAGCATCTCATAGTAAGAGTGCGGAGGCGGCGTGAGGAATTGAATATCGCTGCTTTTTAATTTCTCAAGGCTGGCATTGATATCGTTCGTCAACAAAGCCACGTGTTGAATGCCTGAACCCTTGTATTCATCCAAATACTCTTGAATTTGCGACTTAGACTCTGTGGGCTCATTGATAGGCACTGAGAACTTGCCACAAGGTGAACGCATGGCTCTTGAAAGAAGACCGGTTTTTGTTCCACGAATGTCAAAGTAGTGCGCCTCATAGAAAGCGAACACTTTCGTATAAAACTCATACCACTTATCCATCTCACCTTTTGGAACATTGTTCGTAAAGTGATCAATCGCCAAAAAGCCCACTCCGACAGGAGCCTGGTCTTCGGGTTTCACCTGGAAGATTTCGTTGTAGAGTTTGTTTTGATTTTTGTCGTCCATGAAGTAGATCAACGAGTCACCGATTCCATAGATCGCAGGAAATGGTGTCGCGCCTTTTTGGTGATCGTTTCCATCGTAAGGACGAGCCCCGCGCGCGACCGCCTCGTTGAATGCATGGGTTGCATCAACCACGCGGAAACCGGTCGCACAAATGCAGTTGCCATGCAGTTTTGCGAAATCAGTCGCAAACGTATGAGGTTCACAATTCAAGATATAGTTGATGTCCCCTTGACGATACAGCTTGATATTCTTGCCGTGAACTTGCCCCACTTCTTTAAACGCATAACGCTTAAAAACTTGCTCGAAGTAATGAGCATCAGGACCGGAGTATTCAATAAAATCGACTCCATTAAGTCCAATAGGGTTTTTCTCTGTAATCGCGCCCACAGTTCCTCCTAAGTCAGAGTAATCACTGAGATTATTTAATTCTTTCTAAACATCGAGACAGTAGCCCTCTTTGACCACGATTTCAAGCAAGAAGAAGATTAGTAATTTCATATAGTTGCAACTTTAGGGGGGCTGCCTTTTTTCTGCGCCTCCACCCGGCTCCCATTAAAGGTCGGCAATTGTATGTGAGCCAACCTTATGTTTATTTATAAACAACCGATCCAACTGGTAGGGGGAGATTTGTCCAAATCACGCAGCCAAAAAAATCCTAAATGGTTTTATTATGCGCTGGGAGCGCAGACTCTTCTTACGATCATTCTTCTCGGAATGCTCAAGGATCTGATGTGGATTCTTTAGCTTCATTATTTTCTATTCAGCCTCAAGAATATAGGTTCTCACCGGTGGAGCATCGTCTTTATAGGTGTCCACTTTAAAGGGCGGAATCACAATCGTGTCCTGCATCTTTGTCACTTTAAGATCGCCGAAACGGCCTTCCACCTGAATGCCCGGAATACTTCTCAAAAAGTGCTCTAAAGTCAATGACTGCGCCTTCCCTTTGAAGTGAGTTGAATAGTTGGTCATGTGAATATAAAGCTCTCCACCTTTTTTGAGAAGATCAAAGGTCTTACTCAAAGACGTATGCATATCTCGGCTGTATGAAAGCACTCCGAAGACGTCGGTGATCAAGTCTGCTTTTTGCCATTTCTCGGTCGGCATGCTTTCAAAAAGACCTTCTTTAATTTCTAATTTTCCAGAAAACTTGGGCGGCGAAAACCAGCGATCCAATTTGTAGCAAACCGCCGTCGCCTGGGCTCCGTCGCGTTCATTGGGAAGAGATTTCAGATAATCAATCTGCGCGTTGGCTTTTCCCGCTCCGAGGTCAATCCAATGTTGATCTGATTTAAGATTTTTCAGACGGACCTTAAAGTCTGGATGAAGTGAAGATTCGTACTCCCACAACTCGCGGCTGGTCACAAACTTATTCTTTTCCACACGAGTCGAAGCCACCCATAGATCATCAAAGACGTTTGAACATGACAAGGCCCGTGCCGTTGAGGCGTTCACAAGAACTGAAAGTAAGATAAAAGAAAATAACGTCTTTTTTATCATAGGATCTCTCATTGCATCTAATTGCAATAAGTGTGGCCATCGACCTCTGAATCAGATTCAAATTAGAGGGTAATGAGCGCCAACAGGAGGGGATATCATGACGAACTTCTATACAGAGGACCTACGCACTAGTCAGCACCACCAGTTACGGTGCTTTCTCCCCGCCCAGCGTCCCCTGAAAGGTTCTGCTGCCATCTACACAGTCATGGTAAACATAGAGTTCCACATAATCCGTGGTACCGTTGAGGTAGATCAGATCACTGACTTGCTTCCTCGAACCACGCCCTGCAAATGTTTGGATCTCTGAATACTCATAATTGCTGCCGTTTTTATATAACGCCAACAATGTCGTGAAACTTCCCGAACACGCGACCACATTCTGTGCCGTTCCTGTCAGTCGATAGTAGCCTGGAATTGATGGAAAGAATCTTGAGTTAGTCGAATCAAACGCGTTTGCCGTATCAAAAGTTTCCGAACTAAGAGTAATTTTTGTCCATATGCTTAAAGGCACGGACTGGTTGCCGGAACTTACGGATCTGAACTTTGGAAATGCTGCCCAAGTGGCACTTCCATTCGCATCACTCACCAATAGTTTATCAGCCCCTTGAGTTCCATCTGCGATCTTCACCGCACCAGCCACATGCAATTTGGTATCTGGCGACGCGGTTCCGACGCCAACATTTCCGTTATAAGAAATTCCCCCGCCCGAGGACGTCCAATAGTTGAAAGCAGGTGCACTTCCCGCGCCATCGGCAAGAACTGTGATTGAGGCTTGATTCATGTTACCGGAAAGAAGGGTATAGTTATTGTAGCCTCGGTTTAAATTGAAGGAACCTCCATTGAAGCCCGCACGAACGCGATATGTATATGTTCCAGCCACTGGGGCTGGTATTCGCAATGTCGTATTGATAGAGCCCTCGTTATTGGAGTAGTCGCCTTCTTCTGCATGAACAGCCAATGCGTCAGTTCCAACCTGCCCATCCCGGAAGAGACCTATCGTGAACACATCAGAGTGATTTGATGTTTCTCCATAATTAAGATGTTCGATCTTAAAGTACAAGTAATCGGCAGAGTCTGGCACAGTCACGGTGACGGAAAGAACCTCATCTCCCTCTGTAACTTGAGGAATCGTGTTGTCGGCGGGGATCGTTCCGTTGAATGTCAACGTGCCAGTATCGCTACGTTTACTAAAACCAAGAACCCCCAACGCAGTTCCTGCGCTGCCCCCCGAAGACCAACCTGTAGAGATGTCTTTGCAATTAGCGCCACTTTCGTCACAAATCTCTGTGGCTCTGATTGTTCCGTTCACATCAAGAGCAACGGAGGGAGTACTGACTCCGATACCAACATTTCCACTGCTGCGATAGATATTGGCTCCAGATGTTGTCCAAAGAGCGTTCGTGATGCTGGCCGGAAGACGATTCGCATCCAAAGTTCCGCTAGTGATATTTGTCGCATTCGTCGTATCCGTCGTGGCAGACGTCGCCAGAGTTGGAAAGTCAGACACTTGAGATTTCGTAATCGAAATACTCACGCAAGAAAAACTATCTGCCACCGCAGACCACTTCAAACTTTGTGCGTCGGAACACGTTGGGGGATTGACTGCTTCCCAGCGAGTGAGTGTGGAGTTCCAGGTCAAAAGACCATCGGTGGGAACTCCGGCGGCAACATTGTTACCACGAATTTTAGTGACGGCCGTCGCGCTTTGAGTTCCCGTCACATCTCCAGCTAAAGATCCTGAGAAATTCGTCGCTGTGGTTGCCGACGTGGCCGTTGCCGCATTTCCGGTGATGTCAATGCCCCAACTTCCACTGGCATTGGTTTGAACATCACTCATTTTTACTTGTAAGTTGCCTCCTGAAACCTCAAGACCTGAACCCGGGGCGTTCTTTGCAAAAGTTTGCACCGTCGGATCACTTTCGACACCGACTCCACTTTCATCGGCGCAAGCCCAACTTCCTGATACTTTCTTTAGGATTTTTCCGTTAGCACAAGACAAACCTGCGAACTCGGAAATAGGCGTCGGAATACTAGTCAATTTATTGTAAGGCAAACTCACGATCGCTGAATCCGGGATAGAATCTACACCGATGGGGTCATAGGAAACAAAATTAGAGCCGTTCCATTTAATCGAACCACCCGCCGCTGAAGTCATAACGGTTAAGAATTCCTCCAATCGAGTCTGCGACAACACGCTGGAGGTTTGAATGAATTCGTTTTTTGACTTTCCATCCAGACTTTCCGCATTCACGGCAAACGCCATCGAACGCATATTAAAGTCCGCAACAATCGGTATCGAGTCAATGGTTAGACTGATTCGTAACTTCCTGGCACCGTTGGTAAGCGATGGATCAAAAACAGTCGTACCGCCATTAATACTCCCATCCACATTCAAACACGTCAAACCGGTGACAATCGACGAGTTGTCCATGATCTTCTTTAACGAAAGCCCGGGATCATATCCCACAGCCGGGCCGGTTCCAACGGCAAGATTAATGTAGCCATTGGAAATATTCACTCCAACGAACTGCTCCTCGCGAAGAACACAGTTATTAGGAGAAAGAATGCTTGCGTTGACCGTGACACCCGCACGGGAGGGATACTCCCCCGAGGGAAGTTTTATGACACCCTGAAAGCTAATTCCTTTATGGGTCTGCGCAATGGCGCTTTCAAAAGCAACGGCCTGCAGAAAAAACCATAATGATATAAACAGATACGTTCCAGATTTCATACTTTTCTTATCGGTTTGCTAAAACCACCAATTAAGTCTTACTTTGAGAATTTATCAAAAAGTAATCATGCCTCATAATCAGTTTCCAAAAACCACCACAAAACCTAATGCTGGATCTGAGTATTGTGAGCCTGATGAGCTATATGCCACCTGCACACTTGTTGTAGTCAAATTGTACGATGACGCCTGAAAAGCATAGTTCACTGCTGTGAGCTCGGGACCAGTCTCTGTCCGATTGCCCTGAAAGATCACAGAATAGTTGGCATCAGGTCGTACCGATGAAAAGTTAATCTGATAGCGTCCTGTATTGAGCTTCGTTACACTCGTCACTCCATAGGAACTTCGAATTACGCAAACATTTCCGGGACAATTAGTGCCATCAAAGTTCACCCAAACCTTAGCTGCGGGTGCGCCCCCGCTTCCACCTGAGGCCGCTAAGGAAACCCAGCCCGTGCCATTGCAATATTCCATGCTATGAGTTGTGTAATTATAGCGCTGGGATCCCTCACCATTCGCTGACCCCGAGCCGCAAGTTGAAACTGTAGCACTGCTCCCCGCACGCACAGCCCCATTCACATCAAGAGCCACTTTCGGATCATTGGTGCCGACGCCGACGTTGCCAGCGTTATAGTAAGCATTGGTGCCATTCTGTAGCCACTGCGCCGACGGACCCTTGGCAATATTAAATGCCTTTCCAGCCGCATAAAGCTGCGCAATAGTTTTTCCATCACAATCGCTGCTAACAATGGTCTCGTAGGAGCTTTGCGTTTTGGTGGAGGTCGTAAATAGAACTGTCATTGGTGTCGTCGATCCGGCGACCTGTCCTCGATAGTAGGTAAGGCCAGTAGGATTATAGTTATAAACGAAGAGTGGCAAAATTACCTGACCCCAGTTTGGATTGGTCACGTTACAAGTAATAAAGTCAGGCCATCCCGAAACAAAAGAATTATTCGCTCCACTGGTAACAGCCGCCGAGGTCTGAAGAGTTCCATCAGGAAAACGAATTCCATCCACTCCAGCGGTTCCACCGATATGCAGCTTTGCTAGAGGATTCGTTGTACCTATGCCGACGTTGCCATCGTTCGCAATTCGCATCGCTTCTGAGGCCGTATTGAAAGCAATCACACCCGTCTGATCCTGAATGACAGTCGCGTTGGATTGGATCGTCGCCGAATTGCTAGTTCTAAAAATATACGAACTACCACCCTGTGAAGTTAACCCAACTCCTGCGTAGGCCGAAACCCCAGCATTCGTATTGGAAATCATTGTCAAAGTTCCTGCATCTTGCGAATTCACAATTTGCAAAGAAACCGAAGGATTTGTCGTTCCTATGCCAACATTGCCGGAACTACGATAGATCTTTCCTCCCGATTCAGTCCACAGGCCATTCGTTATGCTGGTGGGAAGACGATTCGCATCCAAAGTTCCACTAGTGATGTTCGTCGCATTCGTAGTGTCGGTCGTCGCTGAAGCCGCCAAGGTCGGTTTATTTGAAAGATCCGTATAACTTCCGCTGGTGGCCACTGTCGACAACGTGGGGAAATCAGAGACTTGAGATTTCGTAATCGAAATACTCACGCAAGAAAAACTATCTGCCACCGCAGACCACTTCAAACTTTGTGCGTCGGAACACGTTGGGGGATTGACTGCTTCCCAGCGAGTGAGTGTGGAGTTCCAGGTCAAAAGACCATCGGTGGGAACTCCGGCGGCAACATTGTTACCACGAATTTTAGTGACGGCCGTCGCGCTTTGAGTTCCCGTCACATCTCCAGCTAAAGATCCTGAGAAATTCGTCGCTGTGGTTGCCGACGTGGCCGTTGCCGCATTTCCGGTGATGTCAATGCCCCAACTTCCACTGGCATTGGTTTGAACATCACTCATTTTTACTTGTAAGTTGCCTCCTGAAACCTCAAGACCTGAACCCGGGGCGTTCTTTGCAAAAGTTTGCACCGTCGGATCACTTTCGACACCGACTCCACTTTCATCGGCGCAAGCCCAACTTCCTGATACTTTCTTTAGAATTTTTCCGTTCACACATGAAAGACCGCTGATTTCTGAAAGTGAAGAAGGAACACTCGTTAACTTGCTATAAGGCAAACTCACGATCGCAGAATCCGGAATAGAACCTGTGCCAATGGGATCATAGGAAACAAAGCTTGTTCCATCCCACTTTACAGATCCCCCCGATGCGGAGGTGATTGCGCTTAAGAAGTCCTCAAGGCGCGCTTGTGTCACGGCGCTGGAAGTTTGAATGAAATCCGACTTAGATTTTCCTTCCAAGCTTTCGGCATTCACCGCAAAGGCCATCGAGCGCATATTGAAGTCGGCCACAATCGGAATGGAATCAATCGTAAGGCTTACACGAAGTTTTCTGGAACCATTGGTCGTGTTGGGATCAAACTCTGTCACACTTCCATTCACAGAACCATCGGCATTTAAACAAGTTAAGCCTGTCACAGTGCCTGAATTATCCATCACCTTCTTCATCGACAATCCGGGATTATGTCCTCCCACGGATCCCGTGCCGATGGCCAGGTTGACGTAACCATTGGAGATATTAACCCCATCAAACTGCTCTTCACGCAAAATACAACCATTGGGTGAAAGAATTCGGGCATTCACAGAAAGCCCCGCGCGGGTTGGATATTCTCCCGTCGGTAACTTAATAACTCCTTGAAAGCTAATCCCTTTGTGAGATTGAGCAAAAAGACCGAGCGAGAACAGCAGCATCCCTATCATAACCAGGCGCTTTGTCGCTAGGACTTTACTCATAAAACGCCCCTTCAAATTCAACACCATTTGAGAGAGTCTTCTTTTCAGAAACCTCTCCAAAAGTTCCCTGAATGACCACGCCATTCCCTGTGGTCACAACCTCGCCGGCAATAAAATCGGGATTTGCCCGTTGCATTTTCAAATTTGGATTAGATTCTGGATTGTCGCCAATAACAGAACGAGCGTTAATCAAGCTCGCATCAAGCGAACAGCCTGACAAAAAAACGAATAGTATTACCAAATACGTTCCAATATGCATACTTTCTTATCGGGCCACTGTGGTAAACCATTGAGAAGAATATGCTGGTTTCCACATAAAATGTGGATGCGCTCCCATAGGCCCACATGGATCGTCCAAGGTTGGGACAGTAACGATGAACGTGAATAGAACTTAATTTATTTGTAATTCAACCAGGTGACGCCAGCGACAGACGGCTGTAAAAATCCAAGACTTTAGGGTCGACAATAATCGAGCGAGGATTCCAACCAATTAAATGCAATCCTTCAGCTGAACGCAATCGACTGAGCGCTACATAGGCGTGGCCCGGTTCCCATAAGGAACTCAAGTCACACCACAGATCATCCAAGGTCGCTCCTTGGCTTTTATGTATGGTCGTGGCGTACGCCAGAGTTAATGGAAACTGAATCACCGACGCCATAATATTGCCTTCCGCGTCCTGCAACGCAAAAGAAGACTTATCCACCTGAACTTCACGTCCATTGTCTTTTTTGACGATGATCTTATCAAGTGTAATATCTGTAACCACGCCGCGAGTTCCATTCACCCAGCGTTTTTGCGGATCGTTTTGCAAAAACATCACCCGACATCCCAACTTCAACACAAGCTTCAGGGGAACGGGGGCGGTCTTCATCAAAATCTCAATGTGTTTTTCTGAGCCAAAATAGATGGAATCAATGGTGACTTCTTCTTCAGACAATTCATCTAATTTTTTTTGGTTAAACTTTTCCGCATGAATTTTTCGAGGAAAAAGGCGCGTTCCCGGATGATCTTCATCGTGAGTCTGAATATGATCATTTAAAAAATCACGCACTCTTTCAGTCACCAGACCATGCCGAACATCGCTCAGAATATCCAAGAAGAGATTATCAGAAACGCGCTGGTTATGGGAAAGCATCACGGACTGAAAACCGCTTTGCCTCCACACCTCGTTCATAAAACACCAGTCCCGCTGTCCCGTCTGCGTCACCGGAGGAAGTTGTGCAAAATCGCCCACCGCAATTATCCGCATTCCACCCCAAGGAAGTTTGGAGTCACGAGCCCTTTGTGACAGGGCCTCGGCGATCATCAAAGCCTGCCCGGGAATCATCGAGATCTCATCGATGATGACCCCCTCCACCTTGCGAAGACGCGCTAAAAGTCGTTTGTCCTTAGAGGCACGTTCATAAGTGGCATCAGGCCCCCCTTCCATAATTCCCAATCCAAAGAAACTATGAAAGGTTCGTCCTCCCAAAAGAACGGCCGCCGCTCCCGTGCTTGCCAGAATGGGCATTTCTTTGGAGTCGATGTCTTTCATGAAATGTCGGATTAAAAAGCTTTTTCCGCTGCCGGCGCCGCCAGTGAGAAATACATTTTCTCCGGAACGAAGAAGTTCCAGGGCATTGGCCTGTTCTAAAGAAAGTTCAATGGGCGTCTTGGTCATGACTGGAACGATCATGCCACCACATGATCGTCCCTACAAATCTTTTAGCGAGAGAATTTTCCGTTCAAAGTCACATCAACACGATTGACTTCGCAATGCTCGATCGGTCCTCGAACCGGATCTGGAACGCTCCAATCACAGCGACGCTCCGTCTTTTGATATTCAAGAATTCTCACATTGATCGTATTGTAGTCTTTACTGAAATAAAGAACGACTTCGCGTCCTTGAATGAAACAAGTTCCAGGATCGAAATAGAAGGCCGCAGAATCTACCGCTTCTTTTCTATTCACATAAACCCACTTCAAATCATTGATCGAAGACTTGCAGGATGACGGCATAAAGCTATCACCGCGAGAATCTTTAAAGGATAAAACAGGTCTATTTCCTTCAAAAGCAATCGTCATCTCACCACGGCGCCCCTCGAATGAACCGGAGTACACACCCTCTAACTTTTTTGCGCGAGCTAGATACTCGTCTGGGACCTCGCCATTTTCAATTTCAATGGTTTTACAAGCAACCAAGGCTGTTGTTGCGAGCAACATTAGTATAAACCGTTTCATAAGTACCCCCTCCTTTCCGATTACCCGAGATCTTTAGTTCTGACAATGTTCTCAAGTCTATAACGCCCTCGATCATGGTCCCGGGGTCTTTCAATTAAGCCCAAGCAAGATTACCATCTCTAATAACTCTAAACTGACAGAAAAGTAGGTCCTTCCGCTATGTTGAAACTGCTCTTGATCTCAAGCCTTGCCGCCTTTGTCTCTGCCAAACCCGCAAAATCTCCAGCCCCCTCCTCGGCCATCCCCGAAAAAAGGGAGTTTCCACTAAATACGTCCGTCAACCCCTGTGAAGACTTTCACAAGTACGTGTGCTCCAATGCCGAAGCTTCTTTTAAATTGCGCGACGATCGCAGCCACCACCTTTTTGCTTTTAGCGATTCCCGCGAACGTCTTTTGGAAGTGCAAAAGAAGTTCATGAAAGAACTTCCCTTGAAAAAGAATCTCGATCCGCGCACAGAACAAATTCGCGATTTCTATCTGTCCTGCATGAATGCGCCCGAAAAGGCCAAAGATGAAACCGCCGAAGTCGTGCGCATGACGACTGAGATTAACAAACTCAAAACGGCCGAAGAACTTGTTCGCTATTCTCATACGAACATTGCAACGGGATTTGGTCCTTTGATTTCTATCTGGGCTTCGCCTAATTTGGATGATCCTAAAAAAATGGATGCGATGTTGTATTCCAGCTTTATGCTTCTTCCTGATCACAAGTATTATGAGCAACCCGAACTGATGAAAGAGTATGAAAAGCTTCTGACTCTTTTCTTCCAAAACATCTATCCCCAGATTTCAAAAAAAGCCGCACGCGCCAAAGCACAAGATGTCATCGCTTTTGAAAAAGATTTCATCAAAACCTATCCTGTGACGGCAGTTCGCCACCAACGATGGAGTGAAAAACGTGTTAGCTCCCAGGAAGAGTTGCTGAAGAAATATCCTCAGCTTCAACTCAATCTTCTGTTTGAGAAAATCCCTGCGGAGTTGGTGATCAACACGCCCATCCCTGAATCGCTGGATTTTATCAACGCTGAAATTTCCAAAAAGCCTTTGCAAGTTTGGAAGGACATTTATCTTTACCGCGCCCTGCAAGATCGCATGGATGATGCGTATCAAAAGTATTTCAAAGCGGGATTTGAATTTGAAAAGAAATTCTTCGGTGGCCCTCAAAAGCGCCCGGACCGCCAAGAGCGTTGCACGTCCACGGCGACAGGCTATTTTATGAAAGAACTGGATGCGGCTCTTCTTCCGCAAGTCTTTCCAAACTTCGATGAAAGTAAGATCACGGAAGTCGGCGCCCGTATTCGCCAAAGCATCTTAGATGGGCTTTCCGCCAACACCTGGCTTTCAAAAGAGGGTAAGAAAGAAGCCCTGGCAAAAATTAAAACGGCTCGCCTGCAACTGGTGAAACCACACAACGACAAAGAGTGGGATTTTGTTCCGTTGCGCCAGTATTCGAAAAATCATTTTATCCAAAATCAAAAAACTTATAACGGAGCTCGCTGGGAAAAGAACATGCAAGAAATGCGTGAGCCCGCCAACCAGGACGCCTGGGGCATGGGGCCTCTGACCGTCAACGCTTACTATAGCAGTAATGAAAACAAGTTCGTTCTTCCGATCGGTATTTTGCAGTATCCCTTCTATGACAAAGAGGGTTCTGTCATTGAAAACCTGGGCGCCGTCGGCGCAGTTATTGGCCACGAATTGGGTCACAGTATCGATGACAGCGGCTCTAGATACGACTCAGCGGGACGTCTGAAACAGTGGATGACGACAAAAGATATTATGGAGTTCAACCTGCGCGGACAAAAAATGATCGATCAGTTCAATCAGGCTGGCCACGATGGAAAGCTGACCTTGGGTGAAAACGTCGCCGATCTGGTCGGATTGACGTTTGCCTACAACGCGGCTTTCCCTAAAGGCCAAGGCTCTTCAGAGGACAAGAAGAACTTCTTCATTGCCTATGGTCGTCTGTGGTGCTCAGTCACTCGTCCTGATTATGAAAAGCTGATGAGAAAAACAGATCCCCACTCTGCCGGATGGGCTCGCATTAACGAACAGGTTAAACACCAGCCCGCTTTTGCCGAGACCTTCCAGTGTAAAGAAGGAGACAAAATGACCCTTCCTCAAAAAGAGCGGGTGCAAATCTGGTAATTCTTGCTGTCGTTTGCAGCAAGTGTTAAGGTGACAATCTTGACCTGACGCAGGAGGATTCTGTGACAGTGAAGTTAGTCAACTTCGAAACAAAAACTGAAAACCCTCAATTTGATGGGGTGTACGACATCGCGCCTGCCGAACTTCAGCAGGTGCTGTCGGACGTAAAGATGATCGACGTTCGTCAGCCTGAAGAGTATGTCGGAGAACTTGGTCACGCTCCTGGTGCCGAACTCATGAGCTTAGACACTCTCCCTGATCACCTTGAAGAAATACCCAAAGACCAAACTGTGGTCTTCATTTGCCGAAGCGGGGCTCGCTCAGCCCAAGCCACTGCCTATGCCCGAATGAACGGATGGACTCACGTTTATAACATGCGTGGCGGAATGCTTCTTTGGAACAACCTTTTGCTCCCCGTTGAAAGATAGAAAAACTATGACTGGAAAAGTATTTGTAAATAGAACTTTGAATCTTAAAAAGATTCGCTACATTGGTGTCGACATGGACCACACGCTGGTCCGCTACAACAGTGAAAACTTTGAGCGTCTCTCGCACACAACCATGATCGAAAAGCTGGTGAAGCGGGGATATCCTGAAACTTTGAAAAAGCTCACTTTCGATTATAACTACGCCATCCGCGGCCTGGTGATCGATCGTAAAATGGGAAATCTGCTGAAACTCAATCGCTACACGGCGATTCGCGCCAGCTACCATGGTCTGAAGCCTTTGGACTTCAAAAGTCATCAAAAGCTTTATAAATCAACCTACATTGATCTTAGCAATTCGGACTACTTGGCCGTGGACACGTCCTTCTCTATTTCTTTGGCCAACCTGATTGCACAGATCGTCGAACTCAAAGACACCGATCCCGCTAATAAATATCCTGAGTACGCACAAATCGCCGACGATGTCTTGGACGCTTTGGATGAAGCGCACCGTGATGGTTCCTTGAAAGACACCGTGAAAAAAAATCTGGATCACTACATCATTAAAGATCCTGAGTTGGTGGCCGGACTTGAAAAATTTCGCCGACATGGCAAGAAGATCTTTGTTTTAACGAACTCGGACTTCCATTACACCAAATTGCTTTTGGACTATGCGGTTCAGCCCTTCCTGAAAGACTACAAGTCTTGGCAGGATCTTTTTGAGTTCGTAATCACCTTTGCCTCCAAACCTAAGTTCTTCTATGAAAGTCAGAAGTACCTTCGCGTTAATCCCGCAGATGGCACCATGACCAACATGGAAGGCAAATTGACCCCGGGAATCTACCAGGGCGGAAATGCAAAAAAGTTCACCGCCGACTTGGATCTTGCCGGCGACGACATCCTGTATATCGGGGATCACATCTACGGTGACATTCTTCGTTTGAAGAAGGACTGTAACTGGAGAACGGCGATGGTCATCGAAGAACTTGATGAAGAGGTCAACAACAACAAGAAGGCGGAACCTTTAAATCAGGAAATCGAAGTCTTGATGAAAAAGAAAGAGCCCTTGGAAGATGAATTGACAGAACTTATGACTCGAAAAATCGAGAAAGCAGCAAACGTCAGCGAACAGCAGATCGAGACTTTGCAAAAAACGATTTCAGAGATTGATGCACAGATCAGTCAGCTCATCAAAAAACAGCAGTCGATGTATAACAGCAACTGGGGTCAACTCATGAGAGCTGGAAATGAGGAAAGTTACTTCGCCTATCAGTTGGATCGCTATGCCTGTGTGTACATGGAAAAACTGGGAGACCTTTTAGATCTTTCTCCAAGAACTTACTTCCGGGCACCGCGCCGCCCGCTGGCCCACGAAATCTACTAAAAACGAAGGGGAAAGGTTCAAAGCCTTTCCCCTTTTTAATTTTAGCGCGCTGTCTGTTCAATCCAAGTCGTCGCTTCATTGACCTTGGCGTAAACTCCCGGAAGGTTGGCCCGAGCACACCCCTCACCCCAGCTCACAACACCGATCAAGACATTTTGTCCCATCATGCCACCGCGGGCGATCAGGGGGCCACCGCTATCACCTTGGCAAGAGTCTTTGCCTCCACGAGGATAGCCTGCGCAAAGCATACGGTCGGTGATGGCATTTTTATAGTTCTTATTGCAAATCACATGGGGCACCAGCGGCACATCCACTTTTTGCAAACGCGAAGGCAAGCCGAATGAATTTTCTTTGGTCGCGCCCCAACCTGCGACTGTCGCCACAATCTGTCCATCAGCGCTGTCTGGGATATCAATTTCCGTCGTGTTAATGGCAATCGGATCATAGGCCGAGTCCTTTTCCAACTCAATTAAAGCAAAATCGAAGTCGGCGTTTTTATCGGCATACTGCGGATGCGCAATAATGCGCTTAGGCTTAAGAACTTCCGCCTTGGATATGCTCTTTTGATCGTGCAAACCAATAACCACACTTTTAATCGTGGAACCCTTCACACAGTGAGCGGCCGTCAGAACCCAGTTCTTCTTAATCAACGAGGCTCCGCAGAAATGCCCTGAAGACCCCTGCAAAGACACGATGAATGGAAACTCGCCCTCTGTCGCTTCAGTTCCTCCAACGATTTTT
Source organism: Bdellovibrio sp. (assembly GCF_047637665.1). NCBI lineage: Bacteria > Pseudomonadati > Bdellovibrionota > Bdellovibrionia > Bdellovibrionales > Pseudobdellovibrionaceae > Bdellovibrio > Bdellovibrio sp. Next base: position 248,034 of record NZ_JBLJBT010000044.1, read on the forward strand.
GATTGAAAATCCCCGGTCTTCGCAAACGAGACCGAAGCGGCAAAAATAAGACCTACCATCATAAGATGATTCATGAATTTCATTACTATTCCCCTCTTGTCGTAATGAGACTTTAACCTTGCTCAATTTCACAGCATTGTTCTCATTACGACAAAGGTTTGTATTAGAACCCAGACGTAGGTAGGGGGAATTTGTTTCTAGCGATCTCGATTTCGATCTGCCAAACGACCATCAATCAAATAGATTTCCCGATCTGCCTGCGCGGCAAAGTCGGGCTCATGGGTGACCAGGGCGATTGTGGTTCCCAACTCTTTATTGGTTCTTTTTAAAATCTGCATCACGATATCCGCATTGCGCGTATCCAGATTTCCGGTCGGCTCATCGGCAAAGATATAACGTGGCTGCATGATCAAAGCCCGCGCAATGGCCACACGCTGCTGTTCCCCACCCGACATTTGCGAAGGAAGTTTATCCTTCTGTTTAATGACGTTGAGTTCTTCTAACAACGACTCTGCCATCTTTGTCTTTTCTTGGATCAATCCCAAATTTCTTGCTGGCAAAAGAACATTTTCTAAAGCCGTCAATTCAGGCAACAAATAGTGAAACTGAAAGACGAAGCCGACATTTTTATTTCTAAAATGATGGACCTGTTCAATATTCATTGTGCCAATATCACGACCATCAATAAGAACTTGCCCCTGTGTTGCCGAATCCAAAGTGCTAATAATATATAACAAAGTACTTTTGCCGCTTCCCGATCTTCCCGAGATCGAGACAAACTCTCCATCACCAATGGTAAAACTCAGATCATGCAGAATACGCTGCGGAGGTGTTCCAAATTCTTTGATAATTCCACGACACTCAATCATGATTCAGACCTTATAATATCAATAGGAGTCAAACGGCTGGCCTCCCAGGCCGGAATATAACTTGCGATGAAAGAAGCAATATTGGCAGTCACAAACGCCGTCACATAGATGGACCAGTCATAACTCATCAGAAGGTGATTGCTGCCTCCGATTTCAAATCCAAAATCAATCGACCCCACCCACACACACATCAAAAATCCTAAAACCAATCCCAGAAGGCCGCCTGCAATCCCCAGCATGAATCCTTGATAAAGGATTAACTCTAAGATGCGTTTGGGCGAATACCCAATCGCACGTAAGATGGCAATCTCGCGGCGTTTTTGATTAATCATAATCGTAAGAACATTGTAAATCCCAAAGGCCGCCACAATCAGAATCGCCGTGGTGATGAAATATCGGGAAAAGTCCTGCACCTGAATCATCTCCATGAATGCCTTGTTGGCCTCTTGCCAATCTTCGACCTTGTCGGAGCTGATCATCTGCCAGAAATCGGCGATCTCTGATGATTTGTCGATATCCAACAAAGCCACGGCAATCTCAGTGATGCGTCCGGGACTTTTGGTCAAGGTTTGCACGTTTTTTAGATGAGCATAAGAGATCGATTCATCCAGTTGTTTATTTCCAAAGTGAACAATGCCGACGATCTTATACGGACGACTGGCGCCAATTCCGACACCCACATTAATAACCTGATTCAGCCGAGCCCCCAATTTGCTGGCAACTCCACTTCCCACAACCAGATTATTGCCTCCGCCCCTCAATGCTGAAAAGGACCCCTCTTTCAGATACTTCTCTACATTCGTTAAACGAGTATGACGTTCTGGAATAGTGCCTAACAATCCCACCGATACAGAAAACTTACCGTTCGTCAGAAGGGCGTTGGTATTTAAGCGCGGCGAAAAATCAAAGACCTCAGCATCATCAGAAAGTCGTTGATACCATCCCTGATAGTTCTGCAAGCGAGCCTCGTCACGTTTTCCTCCCGGCGGCACTCGCCAAAACACCTTCCCCTCAGGACCGTAAAGCGCCTCGGTGACGTCTTTTGCTAAGATGTCTTGTTCAGCGCCGGTAATCAGAATATGAGCGGTATTATTCAAAAGTTGTTCAGAGATGTACTGACGCATCCCCAGCTGAATCCCCGAGATACTGACAAACAAAAGAGTTCCAAAACTGATTCCCAAAAGAATCAGCATGGTTTGTTTCTTCCTCGACATCAGTTGGCGCCACGAAAGAAAAAACATCGCGTTTACTCCTTCGGCACAAGGATTTCATCAGAAGGTTGCAAATCGCTGTTCTTGATTTCCGCGGAAAGACCGTCCACCAGTCCCACTTCCACTTTGACCTTTTGAATGCGTCCGTCGCGATCGACCGTCAATGTTCCATTTCTAAGAGCTTTCAAAGGGACCAAGGTGCCTTTGATCTTTCCGATTTCAATCGACACGTCCGCGGTCATGCCGGGCAAAATACTGGCGCTCAGATTGTTGATTTCAATATCGGCAATAAACTCGTCCCCTTTGGGGAAGATGGCTTTGACTTTGCCGGCAAGGACTTCGCCTCGCAAAGACTCAAAAGATACGCGGGCCGTTTGATCTTTTTGAATTCGCAAAGCGCCTTCCTGCTCAACTGAGAGTTCGATAAAACGATCCTTCAAATCTTCCATGCGCAGAATCACACTTTGCGGAAGCGCCGTTTCCCCTTCAAAGTTGTTAATCATCGTGACCGTCCCATCAAAGGGCGCCTTAAAGATCACGTTACTATCAATACGCACAAGGTTCTGGCCCGCTTTAACAATATCCCCTTCATTAACGTAGAGCTCTCGCACAGTAGAAATCACCCCGAGCTTCACCTCGTAACGACGGTTCGACTTCACCTTCCCTAAACCATAAACGGCCTCGGTCACTTCTCCCGTCTTGGGATGCACTCGTGAATACTGCTTACTTTGGACCACTCGCTGAACAATGCTTCCAGCGATGACAAGAACAATCACTACCACCGATAAAATAGCTAAAACCTTAAGTCGCTTCACATAAACCTCACCCCAAAAGCATAACAAAGAAACCCAAAGGTGCCTGTTTCTTTTTTAGGTCTACGGTGCAGCAAATTGTATTTACTAAAAGGAGCAAATTACCACGGCAGGGGCTCGCCATCGCGGTAAAACCCACCATTAGGCCCGCCCTTCGGAAGTGTGGCCGCCCAAAGGATGCCTTTGATCCCTTGCTCGATAGAACGATCGGCATTCGGCCCCCCCATATCCGTGCGCACCCACCCCGGAGAGACCGAGTTCACGCAGATGTCAGCGCCCTGGACTTCACTCGCGAAAAGATTGGTGACCATATTTAAAGCGGTCTTGGAAAGACGATAGGCCGCCGAGGCCGACTGAGGCGTCGACAACTGAGCCATGCCACTAGAGACATTCACAATGCGGCCATAGCCTTCTTGTCTCATCAAAGGAAATATCTTTTGAGTTAAAAGAAACGGGCCCACTGTGTTGGTCGTAAAAGTTTTCTGAATGGTCGCCGCTTTGGTTTTTAAAACAGAGCCGTTACCGCCATCTTCACTGTCGATCAAGATGCCCGCGTTATTAACCAACACATCCACAAAACCATAATCCCGACGAACCTGTTCAACAAAATCATTGATACTTTTTTCGGACGCCAGATCAAGCTTCATTGGCACAACATCCAGGTCCTTCATCTTGAGGGAATTAATCTGCTTCTGGGCTTTGTCGGGATTTCTCATGGCCATCAAAACCTTAAATCCTCTTTGCGCCAGAGCTTCGCTTGTCGCTAATCCCAAACCTCGGTTTGCTCCCGTCACAATGGCTATTTTTTTCATTTTTAAAGACCCCTTAATTTGGACGAGGAACAGGGCGTTCCTCTTGCGTGGGAACCAGAACACCCGTTGTCCAGTTGCGCTGATCAATCACACACTCGCTTGAGATCACGCGCCAGCGCTCAATCGGATATGAATACACAGTTTCCACCCAGCCCCAACCATTCCAATCAATCACCCGGCGATAGCCGTGACCATTGCCATCACGGACCGAACGAGTTTCACGATGGAAAGTTAAAAGAGGATAGTGAAGTTTCAATTTCCCCTCGGCCGTCAACTGAGCTTGAGCGGACTCATCAAAGACGCAGCCATAATAACCATCCAAACTGCGCAAGCGGCCTTGCAAAATCTCTCCAGGCATCACCTCACGATGGCTAGGCACTCTAAATTCAAAGAAGTAATCGGAAGGAGCTCCATTGGAATAATAACTGCGGGTTTTCAAAGTCAGAAGACCGTTGAATTCGACCAAACGAACCAGCATTCCACCGTCTTCAGCCCTCCATGTGCCTTCAAGATTACTTTCGGCGCGAGCATTGAGACTCATCATCAAAGTCAGGATTGCAATTAGAAACTTCATTTCTTCCTCCGACTGGTTGAATGATCTTTAACGAGACCCCGCATTTCTGTTAAACAAGATGAGATAGTCTTTAGCGCCCGTTTGATCCATAAGTCCTGAATACTTATTGTCTTCAATTTTTTTGCGATACGTTTTCCGCGCGATATTTTGTATCATGCACCCCAAAGCCCCCGTGCCCGACAGGTCCTTGCCTTCTTCAATGGTGCACTTGGGCTCAAAGACCTGCTCTTGCTCGCGAGTGACCGGAAACTTCGTCACCGAAAAACTGACAACGTCGAGTTTGTACTCGTCCTTCAAACGATTGGCAGGGTTTTTCTTCAAAAGTTGCGAAGAATAAATGTTCGGCACAATCACCGCCACACGCAAACCCTCTTCACGGGCCTTCTTCACCCCTTCGACAAAACGAGCCGTCTCTTCTTTAATATCAATTCGCATATTGGAGTTGAAGAGCTCCACGTACGGAAGCATAGGTTCCACCACGATCATGTCGTACTTAGAACCCGGCTCTTGATTGGCTTCAAAAAAACCCCGCCACAACTCCATGTCTTCAATCTGATTGGGAGTGACCCCCAAAAGAACAATCGGAGCTTCACGAACTTCCAAACGCAGGCGCTCGTAAACAGCTTTCCCGAACTCCTCGGGGGTGGAGACCTGAGAAAATTTAATTTTTCCGATCGACTGGGGTTGAATGGAAAAATTTGCGGCAAAATAGATCCCAAGAGAAATAACGGCAATCGCACAAAACCAATAGAAGTATTTCATGGGCGAGAACTTCCCTTAGTTTAGTAGCGAAGTCCAGCGCCTGGCGCACCATGGCATTGAGCGTTGAAATCTGTTAGAATTGTGTTAGGTTGCGATCATTACATAGGACTTGATCCCTTAAAAGACAGGTACCCGATTATATGAAGGCGACGAACACGACATCTTCTTTTTCTTATTTGCTTATTGGCTCTGGCCGCGTCGCCCGACACCTCGGCCATTATTTTCATTTGTTAAATATCAGTTTCGATTCCTGGGACCGCTCCCAAGACCCTCATGCTTTAGCCCGCAAAGTTTCTGGGGCGACTCATATCTTATTAGCCATCAGTGACAGCGCCTTGCCGGGGTTCTATCGCCAACATCTGGCTGGCCACGAGGCTCAAGTGATTCAGTTTTCCGGAGCCCATCATTTTGAAGGCATGGTTTCGGCTCATCCCTTGATGACCTTTGGGCCTGAACTCTATGATCTGGAGTTTTATAAAAAGATTCACTTCACGTTGACGGGAGCCCACTCGTTGGGGACGGTCCTCCCCGGACTTCCCAACTCTTTTTCCGAGATCGCTGCCTCCCAAAAGGCGCTCTACCACGCTCACTGTGTTCTGGGCGGAAACTTTGTGACTTTGTTAATTGCCAAGATGCTTGCCGGATTTGCTGAAATGAAAATTCCCTCCGAGGCCGCCCAGGTTTATCTTGAAAAGGTGCTCGCTAACACTTTGGCAGAGCCCAGCAAAGCGCTGACCGGCCCCCTCGCTAGAAAAGACGTAGAAACCGTCAGCGCCAACTTACAAGCTCTGGAAAACGATCCTTATTCTGAGATCTATAAAGCTTTTCTTAAAACCTATTGGCCCGAGTATCCGCGAAAGTGAGGCCCTTATGAAAACCATTCTTGATTTCCACGAAAAGAAAATAAAAAACCAAAAGATCTCGATGGTCACTTGTTACGACTACACCTTTGCGCGGATTCTTTCGGCAAGTGATGTCGATTGTCTTTTAGTCGGTGATTCTTTGGCTATGACCATGCACGGGCACAAAACTACTTTGAATGCGTCTGTGAATATGATGGCCCTGCATACTGCCGCGGTCGTTCGCGGAGCCGGCGACAAATTCGTCGTCGGAGATCTGCCTTTTATGAGTTATCGCAAAGGACTCACGGCCAATATGACCTATGTTGAAAAAATCATGAAAGCCGGGGCTCATGCCGTGAAGCTTGAAGGAGCTTCGGGCAATATTGAACTCGTACGCCACTTGGTGGACTCCGGAGTTCCTGTGATGGGGCACTTGGGTTTGACTCCCCAATCCGTCAATCAGTTGGGTGGTTTTAAAGTGCAAGGTCGTGATGAAAAAGCGCAAAAGAAAATCAAAGAACAGGCCTTGCAACTACAAGACGCCGGAGCTTTTTCCGTTGTTCTGGAATGTGTTCCCTCAAAATTGGCGCAAGAAATCACCGCCGCATTAGACATCCCGACCATCGGCATCGGCGCTGGCCCGGACTGCGATGGGCAGGTTTTAGTTCTTCAAGATATGTTGGGAATGAATGAAGGCTTTAAACCGAAGTTCCTCAAAACTTATTTCAACGGCTTTGAAACTTTAAAGGGAGCTTTTAATACTTACCACCAAGAAGTCATCCAAGGCGCCTTCCCCACAGAGAAGGAGAGCTATTCATGAGTGAGGTTTTGCACTCTCCCGCCGAAGCCCAAGCTTGGCGGCACTCCAAAAAAGGCAGCGTCGGGTTTGTTCCGACAATGGGCGCCCTGCACGCAGGCCATGAAGAACTTCTGCGCCGTGCCCGCAAAGAGAACGACTTTGTTGTGCTTTCCATTTTTGTTAATCCCACGCAGTTCAATGATCCTACAGATCTTGAAAAGTATCCCAAGACTTGGGAACAAGATTTAGAGATGGCCAAACGAAACGGCGTCGATGCTATTTTATTTCCTCAGTACAAAGACATGTACCCTGATGGATACCGTTATAAAGTCAGTGAAAATGAATACTCAAAGTTGTTGGATGGTGCCCATCGCCCCGGACACTTTGATGGCGTTCTTTCTGTCGTTATGAAGCTTTTTAATATCGTTTCACCGACCAAAGCGTATTTTGGAGAAAAAGACTTTCAACAGATGACGCTGATCCAAGGAATGGTTCAAGCCTTCTTCATGAATTTAGAAATCGTGCCCGTTCCGACGGTGCGAGAAAAAGATGGTCTGGCTATGAGTTCCCGCAACACCCGACTCAGTAAAGAGCAAAGAGCTTTGGCTCCGGCAATTTACAAAGCCATCACCGAAAGTGCCTCTGCTGAAGAGGCCACAACGAAGTTAAGCTCTCAGGGCTTCGTCGTGGATTACGTCACAGATATCGGCCATCGCCGCTTTGTGGCCGCCAAACTGGGCGAAGTGAGGTTGATAGACAATGTCCAAATCTAAGGTTCTCTTTATGATGACAGGCTCTATCGCCTGTTACAAAGCTTGCCATGTGATCTCTCGCCTGATGCAAAATAATTGTGACGTGCAAGTCGTTGCGACACCTTCGGCCCTGAAGTTTGTGGGCAATGCGACGCTTGAAGGTCTGACGGGGAAGCCCGTGATCAGCGATATGTATGCCGCTGGCAACGTCATGGATCACATTCATCTTATGAGATGGGCTGATGTGATCCTGGTCGCCCCCGCCACGGCGAGCTTTATCAATAAAGCCGCCCAAGGTGTTGGTGATGACTTACTTCAAACTTTGTTTTTAGCTCACGACTTTAAAAAGCCCCTCTTAATTGCGCCAGCCATGAACACCAGTATGTATACTCATCCGGTGACACAGAAATCTTTGGCGACTTTGCGTGGAATGGGACTGCAAATCCTCGATACCGCCTCAGGAATCCTCGCTTGTGGTGAAGAAGGCTGGGGGAAACTTTTAGAACCAGATCTGATTCTTAAGTTGACTCTGGAGGCACTGACAAACAAAGACGACAGCGCCCATCGCCAGGCCGAACTTAAACATTCAGCGTCCCCCAATGCCAAGATCAAGGTGCTGATCACGGCAGGCGGGACCCAAGAGCCCATCGATACCGTTCGTGTGATCAGCAATTTAAGTTCAGGCCGCACGGGCATTGCCTTGGCCGAAGCGATGACGTCCATGGGGTTTGATGTCACTTTGTTGCAAGCTCACGCCTCTGCCAAAACGGACAACGTGACTCACCGAGATGTCTTCACGAGTTTTGCAAGTCTGGACGAGAAAATGAAAAGTTATCTTTCCAGCGAAGACTTCACCCATGTGATTCATGCCGCTGCTGTCAGCGACTACTCTGTCGACAACATCGAAGTGGCGGGAAAAAAGTACCGCCCCTTTGAAGTTAAAAAAGTCAGCTCTGACACCGAGACCATGAACATTCATCTGAAGCGCAATCACAAGATTGTGGATCGTTTAAAGGACTATTCCAAAAACAAGAACCTGCAGGTGATCGCCTTTAAGCTGACCAGCCACGCTTCGGCCGAAGATCGCCTGAGTGCGGTGAATAAATTGTTTAAGAACTCGCATGCGGACTGGGTCGTTCACAACGATCTCACAGATATCGATCTTGTTAAGAGAACTCATAAATTCACTTTGCACAGCCCCCAAAAGGCCCTGCCCTGTGAAACTTTGGAACAACTGACCAGTGAATTGATTCATGTGCTAATGCCTAAGGATTCTTTATGATTTTATGCCTGGATGTCGGCAATACGCAAATTTATGCCGGCCTATTTGAAAAAGATAAAATGGTTTTGTCTTTCCGTAAAAATTCAAAAAGCGGAGCTTCGTCTGATGAAACGGGAATTTTTCTGCGCTCGGCGATTCGCGAAAACGGATATGATCCCGCCAAGATAAAACAGATCGCCATCTGCAGTGTCGTCCCGGAAGTGGTTTACTCCCTTCGTGGGGCCTGCATGAAGTACTTCAATATCAATCCTTTCATTCTTCAAGCCGGAGTCAAAACCGGATTGAAGGTCAAGTATCGCAACCCCGTTGAAGTGGGAGCAGACCGTATTGCCAACTCGATTGCGGCAACTCATTTGTATCCAGGCCGCAACCTGATCTTGGTGGACCTGGGAACGGCCACGACTTTCTGTGCGGTCACCAAAGACAAAGACTATTTGGGGGGCTCTATCGTCGCGGGCCTTCGTCTTTGTATGGAAGCGCTTGAAAGTAAAACGGCGAAACTGCCTTCCGTAGAGATCACCTCTATGCATGAAGCCCTGGGACGCTCAACTATTGAGAGCATCCAGTCGGGTCTTTATTATGGTCACATCGGCACCATCAAAGAACTGAGCGAACGGATCACCAAAGAGTGTTTCCACGACGAAAAGCCTTTGATTGTCGGCACCGGCGGATTTGCTTATTTATTTGAAAAAGAAAAAATATTCGATGAGATTGTGCCCGATCTGGTTTTAAAGGGCATGCTGATCGCTTTGCAATACAACACTTAAGGACCTGCTATGAATATTTCAATGCTAAGAACCAAACTTCACCGCGCCACTGTCACCGGAGCAGATCTGAACTACGAAGGCTCCGTCAGCATCTGTCCAGACCTTATTAAAGCTTCGGGCCTTTTGATTAACGAACGCGTGGATATCTATAACTGTAATAACGGCGCCCGCTTTTCTACCTATGTGATCAAAGGCAAGAAAGGGGAAATCTGCCTGAATGGAGCCGCCGCACGCCACGTCCAAAAGGGAGATCTTGTTATTATCTGCTCCTACTGCGGACTCAGCCTTGAAGAGGCCCCTCAGCATGAACCCACTGTGGTTTTTGTAGACGAGAAAAACCGCGTCAAAGAAAAGCGCAAGGAAAGCCGCAAAAACAACAAGTAGACCAATCGACGCAATGCGTGTATTTGTTCGAATTGTGTCAGCATTGAAAATTTTTCTTGGAAATGTACGCATTTTCGAGGAATAACTCTAGCACGTTACCCCGTATATGCTGCGAATAGGGCGCAGTGTTTCTACCAGGCACCATGAATGCCTGACTATGGAGGCTTTTGTATGAAGTTGTTCTGGACGTTGTTGGTTCTACTCGTCACAAGCGCTGCTCACGCAGCTCCGTCTTCCCAAGCGATTCCTTATTACGGCGAAAAATTCTATCTTGATCTTTCCACGGGCGTTTCTAACGACGCTTTAAAAAACAATATCAAAGCGGTTTTAAGAAGTTATCACCGCGCTGTGAAAGGCACTTACGATCAAATCGTTTCAGAGTGCACGGGCCAAGGCTGTTACGCCCAAACTTCTTTGGGGTACGACGGCGCCCGCGTTTTCTTGATGGGATCATATTACTTGATCGATCATGGGAACGGTTCTTACGGAGTACGGGACGTTTACTGTGACACGGAAAAAACGGCAGAAGACTTCAAAGGTCGCAGCACTCCTGGTCCCGATAAAATTCCCGACAACAATGTTATCAACGTCGAACACACCTGGCCGCAAAGCCGCTTCTCTGGCAGACACAATAAAGGCCTTCAAAAAGCAGATCTTCACCACCTCTTCCCTACTGATACACAACTTAACTCCATCCGTGGAAACTATACTTTCGGTGAAGTGACTCAAGATTCAAAAACGTTAAAATGTCCTGTTTCACGTTTCGGCCGTCCTGCCAGTGGTAACCGCGAAGTTTTCGAGCCACCTAAAAACCATAAAGGCAATGTGGCACGTGCGCTGTTCTACTTCTCTCTTCGTTACGATCTTCCAATCACGCCTGGTGAAGAGGCTTTCCTAAAAAAATGGTCAAAAGAAGATCCCGTTGATGAAGATGAAGTTCGTCGCAACAACGAAATTTTCAGAGTTCAAGGCAATCGCAATCCCTTTGTCGACTTCCCAGAGCTTGAAGATAGTATTCAAGATTTCTAATTCTCTTGCAGACAAAAGGAGCTTACTCATCAAGGTATGATTTAAGCTCCTTCAAATGATACGTCCATCCCACTTTAAAATCTTTCATCAGTTTTTCGCGGTTTTGTTCTGGCAGGCTTTCCCACCCCTGATGTTTTAATGTTAATGTGCATTTAGTTCCCTGATCTTCAATGAGGAACGTACATTCTGTGGTGGCGTCTTTGGGCCAGTCTTTTTCTCTCCAGGTAAAAGTGATTTGTTTTTTCTCTTTCACAAACGTGACTTTGCCGGAAGCCAACTGAGCTTTTCCCTCGTCATCCTCCCAGCGCTCTCGAAATTGACCACCTACGCGAGGCTCAATGGTGACCCCATCACCCCACCAGTTTTCTAACTCATCCCGATCCGTTAAAGAATGCCAGACTTCTCCCGCTGTCGCCTTAACCGTGATTGTTTGTTCAATGACTTCTTTCATGGTGAAATTCTCCTCATTTTCCGGAAGATCCTTCAGATTCCTTAATAACAACTATCATATTAATTTCTTGTAAGGTCACCTTGTGGGTTCAAATTCAAAAAAGAAATAGGCTCATTCCCCCACATAGGTACAGACGTCGACTTCTATCTTCGTCTCAAACCGATAAATCCCTGGGGTCCAATTTAAGATATCATCAAGAATAACCGACAAGTAAATCATGTTCAGTCGTCTCTTGTACGTCCTAGTATCGACTCTACTTACCATTCCCGTGGTCATGGGAGTGGCCGGCTGTAATATTAATGCTGGATACTTCAACACAAATCCCCTGATTCCCGCCAGCATCGTTCTGTACAATCATGGCACTCCCAAAACTTACGATACCGGTCGGGTTGAACTTCTTACTAAAGATACGAAGCTTCGTCTTGAGGGCATTACCAAACCTTCGGTGAAACTAAAAATCTACACTTCCGCGTCAGATCCCAATTGCGAAAAACCTCCTCGTGATGAGGATGTTCTTGGCACAGATCAAACTCTCAATATCGACTTTGGTGTCGACTTAAGTGTCCTGCCCGAGGGGACTCACACCCTTTGCATCTATGCCGAGTCGCCCACCGAAGCTCCTCTTTGGAAAAAACTGGGCGACATTACGATCAAACGAACTGTTCAGGCTTTTTCAGGAACTGCTATTATGCCTGCGGCTCGTGGCAATGATCGTCGGCCTCAGTTCATGGGAACCAGCGAAGCGAATGCTCGCCTTGAATTGTATTCAGGTTTGAATTGCTCAGGTCCTCCCTTGGAGTTTTCTCAAGCTGCCTCCGATGGAAGTTATTCCATCCATCTCTCCGCAATAAATCCTATTTTGATTGATGGACCGACGGCCTATTCGATTCTTGCCACGGATGTTTTGGGGAACACGATCTGCTCGCCAGGAATGGGATATACTTTAGATACCATCATCAACCCAACATCCATCACAGCCCTTACACCAGCAAGTCCTTCGAATATCAGTACTCCCACCCTCAGCGGCGTCACTGAGATCAACTCGCAGATCTCTTTGTATGACTCAAACTCTTGTGCAGGGCCGGTCTTAGGCTCCACAACCCCGGACTCATCGGGTGTCTTCACCATTCATTTAGACACTCCACTTGTCACCGAGACTACTTATAACTTCACTCTTCGAGTTACGGACGATCTGGGAAATACGGAATGTCTCACCAGTCTCAATCAACCGTACACCTTTGACGTCACCCCTCCGGCTTTAAACATTGTTTCTCCGGCGGCAAGCACACCTTATCAAAACGTGTTTGCTCTTTCTTTAAGTTGCGAAGACGACGCTGCGATTGAGGTCTCTGGTGACGTTGCCACGACTTTGAATCAGGCTTGCACGGCCGGAAGTCTGACTTTGCATCCTTCCCTTGCTGGAATTGACGGAAGTAAAAATATTAATGTGACAGCAACAGATGCTGCGGGAAACACGACAACGGCCAGTCTCTCTCTAATCAAAGACACCGTGCCCCCGACTCTTCCCACTGTGACAAGAACCTCCACCAGCCCCACGTCTTCCGCTTTAGCGACCATGACGGTCTCTTCATGCAGTGACATCACTGAAGTTTTGGTGAAAGAAAGTTCTTCCCTCCCCACCGGCGCCGAACCTGAGTGGACCAGCTGTAGCACGGTGGCCAGTGCCCTTCACTATGATTTAAGTCTTTCTAACGCCCAAGGAACTCGAAATCTTCGTGTTTTTGTTCGCGATGGTGCTGGAAATATTCAACCTTCCTTTGCCACGGTCCTTGTCGACTATGATACGCTCCCACCAGAAATTCATATCAACCCCATTCCCTCTTTCTTAGGCACAAAAAGCTATTATGAGTTTCAATGGTCTCTCACAGAAGGAAATGTTCCTGCGGGCGCTAACTTCGTCATTCAATACAGTCAAAATGCAGGAAGCTCATGGACAACAATGACAACGACTCCGGTTGGTCGAGTCGGGGCCGTGAATGGAAAGATCTATAAATACAATCTCTATCTTCCTGAGACTCCAGGGCCCACTCTTTTCAAAATCAATCTAACAGATGCCACGGGCCAAACAGGAAGCGATTCCAAGTCGACGCTGCTTCTTTTCGACATCACACCACCAGTGATCACTGCCAACTCTTTTAAAATTATCGGCTCGGAAGGGCCCGTCACGACTTACAATCCCTTCGTGAAAGTAGAGTTTGCAGCCACAGACAATCAAACACCGATTACCCAATTCTGTCTTAAGAATTCCTCCAATCAACCTCTGCTGACGGACCCATGTTGGGTGGCCTTAGATGCCCCAGGGATTGACGTGCCCGTTGATCTTGCCGTCGCTCTTTCGGGATATGACCATCTGGTTGATTGGATTCAAGGAACTTACACCGTCTATCTTTGGGTGCGTGACCAAGCGGGGAATGTTTCCAGCAATGCCGGTCCGGTCAATAATGGCACAGATCGTATTTCTGTGACTTATGCCCCGGTCCCGCAACCGATCTTAACAAATCTTTTGGTCGCAAAAGTGCCCGACCCCGTGACTCAACCTTCTCCTTGGGAACTTGTCACGACGCCAGGAACGCTCTTGTATCTTAAATGGAAACAACGAGTTTTCATGGGCACCGCCAAGGTCAGCCTCTGGTACACCATTGATGGCGTCGACTATACGATGATTGTCGAGGACCTGTCGCCCGGCGCAGGGCTTTCTTGTACCGCCAGTGGTTCTGACGATATTTGTACTTATAGTTGGAACTCAACGATTCCCGTCAATATCTCATACAAAATTCAGGTGCGCCTGTCAGACGGTATCGGCCAGACTATGATTAAAAATACCGTTTATATCAGCAATCCTAATTTCAGACCTATTGCCGGAAACACCGATCCCGGAACCAACGGCTCCGCAAAAAGTGCGGCCTTTCGGGGAGGTTTTCCCGACAGTGGTTCTTTCGTCGTCAGTCGTAGTGGTATTTTATTCTTCCGAGATATGGCTCGAGGCCTTCTGATGGTCGATCCTGCCAATGGAGTGCAAAAATTAGCTTTAAAAGATACAGGCACGACAACAGGTGATGGGGGCCCATTAAGTGGGGCCACCACGCAAGGCATTTTAAAAATTGCTATCGACTTTCAGGATCGAGTTCTTATTTTTGAACCGGATCGTATTCGTCGCATCGACACTCGGGCCATTCCCATGACAATTGAATCCATCATCGGAGCTTTTGATGATGGGCGCGTGGGTACCAACACGGCGGACTATGTTGCCGATCCTCACGATATTAAAATTCAACTTAGCACGACTTATCGAATGACGGGGCAAGGCAGCCCCTATCTGACCTTCCTGGTTCTTCCCAGTGGCGACATCTATTTTCAGTCTGACAACCTTTACACCACTCGAGGCGCCGGAGCTCGTATCCGTGTCTATCGCGGCAGCGCCATTGAGCCCTATGTCGATACATTAAGAGTCGGCGGTGCTGGTGATGCCGCCGATGGGGCTACCGATATCGGCGCTTGGCAGTTTAGTAATTTGAACTTTGTGTTTGATCCGTTTTCCAATATTGTTTCCAAAGCGATTGTCATGCTCAATCACCCAAATCCGGGATGTAGTGACCTCTATTATTCAAATGTAAATCCTGTGAATTTGCAGTCCTTGGGCGGAGGACACCCGTCCACGCCATTCTCAACGTGTGCCGCCCCTTATCGAGTTCAAGGAATGAATGGTCAAATTTACGGGCTTAATAGAAATAATCCATGGAGCTTTCAAATTGCAAAATTCGACGGTGGCACCGGCTGGAACGCCATCATTGGAACAGGAGCCCGAAGCAGCTGTGTCGATGGAACACCTGCCTTATCTTGTTCGATCATTCCTAACGATCTCTTTGTTTCGCAAACAGGACAGATCTATTTTATGGACGATGGATTGATTCGCATCGTGGGTTCGGACGGAAGAATCTATACCCTCTATGGCTATAACCTTAGCGCCGGCGATGGTGGGGAGGGCATGGAGGCACGCCTCAACAACATCGTTTCTTTGGATCATGGAACTGGAGATAAGGTCATCATCTTGGACAATCAAGGTGGTCGCTTCAGAGAGATTGATCCTAAGGGCACTCCTGGTATTAAAACAATCGCGGGTAATGGATCTGATGCTCCAAGTTCTCAAACTCCGCTGGGTGTTGCTGCCAACTCCAACCCGATTGGCATGGGCTGGCAAGCGCCGGGTCGATTTGCGAGTGATCCAGCCACCGGGGATGTTTACTGGAACTGTGGATACCAATCGATTTGTAAACTCAATCGCGGCGCAAATATCTGGCAAAGTCTGTACGCTCTTGGCGGAGGCGCGGCCTGGGAAACCACGTCGCCGGTTTATTATAGCTCGCTGGAAATTCCGCCCTACTTAATTGCTCCCTCGGCTTTTGCCAATAATGCCCTAGCCGTCGGATTCATTTCTTGGAATGGCACGGACTCTTTCCGATCCGTTCTGAGGGACTTCAGCCTGAGCGATGGTCTCACAAAACACATCGCCGGAAACAGTTCCACCGTGTCGGCCGCTTCGTGCTCTACCGGAGCAGCTTCTAGTTGCTCGTTGGATGCGGCTTACTATGGATTCGGCGAAGGCGCACCAAGTCCAGTCTTCCACTCGAACAGTTTTGGAACCAACTACTGGCTCGTTGCCACTAATAAATCACAAAGAATCGTCAAAGTCGGCGGAGGCTCAGCCACAAAACTTTTTGACCTGGACGAAAAGGCCCTCTCGATCCTCGTGCAGGGTTCTTATTTCTACTACTGCTCGTCAGTACCTAATTCGCCGTCGAAACTTTATCGAAAATCGACAACCTCGCCCTACACTGAAGTAGAATTGCCACTGCCACACGGCTCGACCTGCTTTGGAAATAAAATAATATTCAAATCAGGTACCGGCGGAGAACCAGACCGCATCGTCTTCCCGATTAAACAAAACGGCATCTCGGGAGTTTCTGAATTCCTTGATCCGGAGAACTTTGTCCCCTAGACTGCATGCATGGCATTGACCCTTCTTCAGCTCCAGTCTGGCTATAAAGCATTTGGTTCAAAATCTCTTTTTGAGGACGCTACGTTTGCAATTAACGAAGGCGAACACGTGGGCGTGATTGGGCCTAATGGAGCGGGAAAGTCGACCCTCTTCAAAATTCTTGTTGATCAAGAGCATCTGGATCAGGGCTTGGTCACAAAGTCCCAACAATTACGCCTCGCCTATCTTGAACAAGAATCTGATTGGGATGTCAACGAGGTGGTTGAAGACTATTTAGCAAAGAACTGTATTAAACCTCTCTGGGAACTGAAACAGTTTGGCCTCAAATTAGGTTTGACGGAGGCACACTTTCAAGCTCACCTCAAACAACTCAGCGGTGGTTACCGCATGCGGGTCAAACTCTTGTATTTGATTGGACAAGAACCTAATTTGCTTTTGCTGGATGAGCCCACCAACTTCTTGGACCTTGAAACCTTGCTTGTTTTAGAAAGCTTTCTGCAAGAATTCAAAGGCGCTTTCTTATTGATTTCCCATGACCGTGAATTCCTTCGTCGGGTCACAGATCACATTCTCGAAGTGGAAAGTGGCGATATCGTCAAATTTCCGGGAAGTTTGGATGACTACTTTGAACAAAAGCAGATGTTAAATGAGATCTTGCAAAAGCAAGTTCTTAGCCAACAAGCCAAAAGAAAATCCATCATGGACTTCGTCACCCGCTTCGGGGCCAAGGCGACGAAAGCTCGCCAAGCGCAAAGCCGCTTGAAGGCCCTCGAAAAGATGGAAGTCATTGAAGTTAAGGCGGCTCCCACACACTCTCATATTCACATACCTCCTGCGCGTGCAACCGGCAAAATGATTTTAGAAGTTGAGAATGTGGATTGTGGTTATGGCGAAAAAACCATCCTCAAAAACGTGTCTTTGCGACTGGAGCGAGGCAATCATCTGGGGATCGTCGGATTAAACGGCGCCGGAAAATCGACTCTGTTAAAATCCCTCGGCGAACAAATTCCGTTACTCAAGGGTTCTATCAAGTGGGGCCATCAGGTCAGTCTTTCCTATTTTGCGCAACACACTCCAGAATCTCTCAATCCCGAACATACCGTTTTAGAGGCCATGGCAGCGACCGCAGACAAAGAAGTGACCCAACAGGATGTTCTTAACATTGCTGGAAGTCTTCTTTTTTCGGGCGACTCCGTCCAAAAGAAGGTCAAAGTACTTTCCGGTGGTGAGAAGTCCCGGGTCGCTTTGGGACAAATTTTACTTCAAAAGTCGCCTCTTCTTCTTTTGGATGAGCCCACCAATCACTTGGATTTCGACACGGTCGAAGCCCTGACGACGGCTTTAGAGAGGTATGAAGGCACGATCGTTACCGTGAGCCACGATCGCGGATTCATTGGACGTGTTGCAAATAAGATTTTGGAAGTGAATCACGGCCAGTTGACTCTTTATCCTGGAACTTATGACGAGTATGTGTGGAGTTTGCAAAAAGGTTTCTTGGCGGAAAGAACCTTCGAAACTGGAACGCAGCCCGGTCGCGCAGATATTAAAAATAATGAAGCGACCCCGAAATTCAATTACAAAGAAGAACGAAAAAAGATCGAAGGTCTGATAAAAAAGGCTCAAAAACAAATCGAAGATTGCGAGAAAAAAGTCGCCGAATTCGGCAAGCTGCGCGACACCTTGAACGAGAGTTTGATGACCGCCACCGGTGAAAAAGCCGCGGTGCTTGCCAAGGAACTCCATGAACTCAGTGGAAAAATTGAGGATCTGGAAAACTCCATGCTCGAAGCTATGGAAAATCAACACACTTACGAAGGTGAGCTCAAACAGCTTGTGGGGTTGTCATGAAGAGAATTCTTTTAATTGCACTAACGGTAAATCTCTTTGCCTGTGCAAGCTACTTCAAAAGAAAAGAGTGTGAATCCATCAACTGGTTTGAGCACGGCAAAAAAGTCGCGTTACGCGGCGATTGGCTCAATGCGGATCAGACCGTCAATGAATGCCGTAAAGCCGAAGCAGATATTCAAGAATCTCAGTTAGATCTGGGATTTAAAAACGGAATGCAAAAATACTGCAGTGGTCCGCACGCTTATCTCGTAGGGAAAAATGGCGATTTCTATTCCCGCGACCTTTGCGAGGGACCACAGATCAATGTCCTTATGACGGAACACAAAAAAGGTGTGGCCGATTATTGCGCAAAATCCAATGGCTTTAATGCGGGAACTTCAGGAAAAAAATATCTCAACATTTGCCCCAAAGAGTTAGAGCCCGCCTTCTTGCCTGAGTATCGCAAGGGACGAAAGAAGTACATTCAAGCAATGATCGAAACAACACAAACAGACATTCACCAGCTTGATTCACGCCTGTCTTCATTGAACTCGGAATTGGGCTTTAGCAACATCCGCCTGACGCAACTTCAAAGCGAGCAATCTCTCGTGGAGACTCAAAAGAATTTAACTCCCGTGCAAAGTTCCCAGCGAAACTACTTGGAAAATCGCCTGACTTCCATAAACTCTGATATCTCCACTCAAAGAGTGAAGATTTCGACCAGCGAGAGTGAAAGAAATCAGATTGAAAAAAAACGCACGGAAAAGATGAACGAGCTGGCAGAGTTGAAGTCAGAACTGCCCAGTCTTGATTAACGTGACCACGTCACCAAATGGTCAAAAGGCTCAACGTAGGTTGGATGAGCTTTTTGCCACTCGACACGCTCGTCACACGTTGGCACATACAACTCGATATTTTGAAAGGCCGTGGCATTTCCATCGCCAAGATACTTGGTGACCTTCAAAAAATAAGTAGCTCCGCGCTCGAGCGTCAGCAAGAACGACTTTTCGGTATAGGCAATTGCGAAAGACTTTGAGACAACACCCGCTTGCGTTCCCACCTCAATCAAATACCCAAAAGCCAGACGATCCACTCTCCAACTGAGACGGGCCAAAAGATCTTGAGAACAGGAGCTTGGAAGGGGTTTGCTGGGCGGCAACACGCCTCCGGCATTTCCTACTGCCTCCTCTTTCGAGGAACAGGCCACGCCCAAAACACTTATTAACGCAATTACTAAATGCTTCAACGATTTCATAGAAAAACCTTTTCGCTAAAGCCTTATGGTACTCAAAGTTGGTGTTTGTTCAAGAATGTATTTTAATTAGGAACCCGGAACCACTCGATGGCATCGACAAAGGCTTTGGGCTGATAGGCATTGGCCTGCTCGCTCCAATGAACCTCACGCCAGCCCAAACTTTTAAAAGAAGGACTTTCGACATCTCTTTTTTGAATGAACTCAAAGACATTTGAAACTTGCTCAAGATCGGTTTTCTTCATGAGTAAAGATGGCAAGTGAAACTGAATAAAGGCGATCCCCTTATTCTGCGCTCCAAAACCCTCGGCTCCTTCGGTCAGAAAGCGCGAGTACAAAATCTCGCGATTACGATCGCAATGGTCCACAACCAAAAGCTTTTCGGTGATATCCGCGTAATCGATGACGTAGCTGAAATTATATCCGCCACACTTTTCAACCACAGTCCGATTCGCACGAATCTGCCCAAAGGACTTTAGAGGAATGGGATATTTTGCGGGAAGCATCCAAAGGCCTGACTGATCACGAATAGCCATTTGTAACTTAGGCTGAGCCTTGGCGATCTTCATAAATTGTTGAAAGACCTTTGAGTTCTCGTTCAAAGGTTCTTGGCTGACATAAAGAACATCAAATGAGGCTTCTGCAAAAGCATCCTGGAACCCATTCGAACGCAATTCATTGGTGAAATTTGAAACAAACAAACGCTGAATTTCAGAGTCCTTCATCACCGTTGACGTCGCAACAAAAGAATTCACGTTCTTAATGGCCTCCGCTGCTTTTAACAGCGCTGAATCTTGAATGCCGGCAACTCCGAGCCCACTCGTCAAAGGCAAACTAGGGGAATGTTCTGATCTTAAAAGCTGAGGAAGACCTTGAACAAAAAGAAATCGCTCTTTCACCGAAAGGTCCCGGTAAGAACGAATCCAACTGGTCACCAAGAGCGGACGCAAACTCATCTCGACGACCTGTTGATCCAACAGGGTCGACGCTTCCAGTTTATTTTGGCAAACCGCAAAGTGTTCGGACTGCTTCCAAGGCGAATCACAGTAAGCCGCGACGGATTTTAGAACATAGGGCCATTTAACCTTGCGCAAGGCGGTTTTAATATGAGTATTCGGATCCCCTAAATCCAAATCTCCGCCTTGCAAATGAATCAAAAAGTCTGTGATGACTTCTTCCATCAAAACTTGTTGCGCAAAAAGAGCCTCGTTGCGCTCCCGATACCACACCTTGGCCAAAGCTTTTTCTAAATGGCCCGGGGCCTCCAGCAAACTCTTGCCTATATAAATGTGATGCCCCTGAACCCGAAACAGATACGGGCGATCGTCAAGAATGGTGATCTGAAGCTTTCGATAAAACGGCTCTGAACTTTCCAAGAGCCTTTCAATCTGCTGAAGCCGAAAGGAAAGATCTTTCACCCGTTCACTGAAGAACTGGCTGTAAGGGGTCGACTTATTAAGCGCACAACGATAGACCGTTTCCGTACCGGCCCCCGACAGCCTGTCAATTCTTTCGACAACCTTGGAATCAATACAGAGCGGCCTCTTCGTCATCTGAAGAACCATCAGGCTAAGTAGGCCAAAACACACAAAACTCAAGGACGTCAACCAACGAGCAATCATAGTGAGGGTCAAGATTGCAAAAGGCAGACCTCCTCAACTCCAATATTCTTAAGAAAGATCTCATCATGGGAGACAACCAGAAGAGCCCCCTGATACTCATTCAAGGCATTCTCCAAAACTTCCAGACTTTCAAGATCCAAATTGTTTGTAGGTTCATCCAGGATAAGGAACTGGGGGGCTGGAGCCGCCAAAAGAATCTTCGCTAAAGCTGCTTTCAATTTTTCTCCGCCGCTCAAGGTTTCAATCTTTTGATTTACTTTTTCCTTCATAAACTGAAATCTTGCCAGGTGATTGCGAGCCTCAACGAGGTCATAGCGAGAACACGACATGACATTTTCGAGGACACTTTTATCTTTTCGCAAAATGGAATAACTCTGATCCAAAAGAGCCGTGCTCAGGTCTCCCTTTTTGAAACTTCCAAAAATTCGCAAGTCCTGCGAGACGTCTCCTAACAAAAGCCGAATGAACGTCGATTTTCCGGCGCCATTTCTTCCGGACAAAGCCCATCTTCGCGGGCCTTTCATCGTCAATGTCAACGGTTGCGACCAAAGGCATTTTTTCTGTGAGGCAAATTGAATATTCAAATCCTGTGTTTCAAAAATCAATTTCCCCTCAGGGACTGAGGTCTCCGGCAGTTCCAGACCAAGGCGACTTTCTTTCTTTTCTTGCGCCAACAAGTTTTGAAAATCCTCTTGAGCTTTTTCCACACGTTTTTCCTCATGAGCGTGGATTCTCCCCTGAGTCTCTTCAGCTCTTCTTTTTAAACCTCCAATCAAGATGCGAGGCAGCCCCCCGCGAGCGGCAATACGTTCTCCTCGCCGCATTCTTTTTTCTTGAGACTCCAGTTTTTCGTGATGCTCGCGCTCTAGCTTCTTTTTTTCCCGTCGGGCCCGGTCAATTTTCTCTTGTTGTAAAACGTGCTCGGCGTCCTTCCTTTCGCTATAAAAAGAATAGCTTCCGCCATAGACCGCAAGACCCTGATTCGACAATTCCCAAATCACATCCACATGATTCAACAATTCGCGATCATGACTGATCACCAGCAAAGGACCTTCATAGGAATCGACAAACTCTGCGATCAAGCCTCGAGCTTCCCGATCCAAGTTATTGGTGGGCTCATCTAAAATCAAAAGGCCTTCCACTCGCGAGAGAGCCTCGCCAATGCGAACACGCATCCACTCTCCGCCGCTGAGATCTTGAATTCTTTTTTCTAGTTCAATATCTTGCAGAAGAGGTCCCCACAGCTCAGGGCGACTCTGGGGACTGTCCCATAAATTCATAAGATACTCTCCAACAGTTCCTGGAGGCGGCTCCTCAATTTGCGAAAGATAAGTCGCCACATGAGAACTTTGAATGTCCCCCTCGGAAGGAGTCAGCAAACCCGCAAGCAACTTAGCAAGCGTGCTCTTACCAACACCATTAGGTCCGACCAAACCCACGCGCGCGCTATTGAGGCTCAATGACACATTCGAAAATAATTTGTCGCCTTGAGGTAACTCAAAAGCGAGCGACCTCGCGGTCACTTGAAATAAATTGTATTGCATAAAAATCCGTCCAACGACCCGGAAGGGCCCATGAATTAGTCTTAAAAAAAGATTTTACGACGGATTTATTTTCTCATAATCGTCAGACTATCGCCCGACAGACAAAGTCTAACACACGAAGACCCTCTTTTTCAAGGGTCGGTCTGGGAATCGCCCTGATCCTTACCAGCAAGGGGGAATGGGACTTAAGCCCTTCATAATCTCTTTTAGAGACCCCAGGTACTTATCAGATTTCGCAATCACAACAACATCTGTGCTCTTATCCTTCAACGTTGCCATCGCGCCCTCGCAAAGGACCTTCCCTTTGCTTTCATCTTGAGTGACCTTAGTCACGATACCGGGAACTGAGAGGACGCCCTCAAGCTTAATGACCTCGGTCTTATTCACGACCGCCTTCACCGCCAGCAAATAGTTCATTCGGTAAGACGCCCCGACAACCCGCTCGTTCATGCTGACCCCAGTCAGTGGCACCAGGAAAAACTCTTCTTTTGTCGCAAGGTCACTATATTTCGCCACCTTAATTTTAGGAACTTGATAAACCACCTCAGACAATAAAACGTCTTTGGCTTCACTTTCCTTCACGGTCAAAGACAATAAAACCTGTTGCATCCCTGACCCAGGAACTTCTTCGCGTGTTCGCTGAGCCGCGACCTCACATCCAGCCTGAGTCGCCAATTGAAGATAGTGACAAACGGTTTGAGTTTTATCCAAAGCTTTCGCCTGCGCAAAAAGCGACTCAATCGCTTCATCTTCCATGATCGAAGGGTCCTTGGCCTCGCCGGCTGTTTTCATTTTAAGGGAGAAGACACGCTCATCAAATCCACTTTCAGTCATCTTCACAATCAGATCTGCATGGCGCAAATTTCCACCTTGCTGAAGAATGTAAGCTTTCACACGGCGAATGTTGTTATAGTCTTCCTGGACAAGAGCTTTTCGATACACTGTCGGGGTCAAAGTTCTTTTGACGGCCTTCGCTTTTTGCACCATCTTTTCATCGTCAGCGCCCTTACTGATCGATAAAGTACACTCACTGCCAGGATGGGTTTCCTTCACCAAGTCGCAAAGCTCATTGTTCGATAGATTTTTAAAAGTGTACAGGCTCGTGAGAAATCCTTCTAAAATGGACTCGGCCTTATCTTTATCATTCAACTTTTCAAATACACGCGAATCAAACCAAACTTGATATTGTGTTTGTCGAGCCATCGGTTGTGTCGAAACTTCGGAATAGGTGATCGCCACGGACGAAGAAGCTTCTTTCTTCAGATCAACTGGCCCAAGAACCCACACCTTAAGCTTAAAGAGTGCAGACCAAGGAGTTAAAGCATCTTCAGACATAGAATCAAAGATCGCAGCAAGGTGAGTCTTATAGGAGGCAAGCTCTGTCGGGTTTATGACATATCTCTGCTGATCCTTAGAGAGCTTATTGCGCTCCGCCATCGACTCCGTTCGTGCGCCTTTATTGCCGGAGGCAACTCGCGGGGTGACCTGATGGCTAGTCTCTTGACAGGCTGACAAAATAAGGGACGTCACAACCAGCGCAGAAGGAATCAAATGCAAATATCTTCGTTTAGAGTCCATAGGTTCACCTCTAAGACTTTACAGTACAAAACCAATGCCCTGTCTCAATCTGAGATTGATCATCCCCAAGAACTATGGGAGATTGGGACCGCTTTGAAAAACTTATTCTGGAACTTACTTTCACTTGGTTTGCATTTAGCGCTGGGCCTGGCACTTTGGTTCTCCGCCGTAAACTCATTGCACTCCTCTCCCGACGAAGTGATTGATCTGACATTGAGTTCCCCTCTGCCCCAAAGCGGAGAAAAATCATCAAGACCTTCTTTGCCAAAGGCAGCCCCGCAAAAACTGACGGTAAAATCGCCTCTCCCCTCTGAGACTAGTACATCGACGGCAGAAGCGACTCCTCAGGAAAACTCCGGCACGACAGAGACTTCGGGCAATAACGGCGACAGCACTCCTGTTGGCTGGGGTGACGTGACTCGCTTTCCAAAAGTCACCAAAGAGTATAAAGCCAATTACCCTGAAGAAGCCAAACAAGCCCGCATCGACGGTCCGGTGATCTTAGATATTCTGATTGATCGCACCGGCAAAGTTCGCGACGTGCGAGTGGTCAGTGGCCCCGGCTATGGATTAAATGAATCTGCTATTGAAGCTTTAAAAAAATTTGAATTTCAGCCCGCACAAAAAGGAACGGAATCCGTTGCGGTGAAGATTCGCTACACCTATCGCTTTAAACTTGGCGTGAACTAGAAGGATATCTCATGAAGAAAAATATTTCCCGAGCTCTTATCTTAGCCCTCTTCCCACTTTTGAGTGTGGCGCAAGAGGCTCCCCCGTCTTTCGAAACCGTTGTCGAAGACATGGTGTTTAACACCTCCAGCAGAATCATTATTGACGAAAAAACGATCAAAGAGTCTCGCTCTCCGAATATCACCAGCTTGCTCTCAAGCCAGGCCAACGTCACAGTGACGAATACACCCTTTCAGCCCAATTCCATCTACATCCGCGGCGGAGACTCTAGCCACGTTTTGATTCTTATTGATGGCATTCCCTTTTACGATGCCTCGACGATTCAACGTACTTTTAACTTGAACTCTTTGGATATCAAATCTGTTCGTCGCATTGAGATTATCAAAGGCAGCCAGACCGTTTTGTATGGAGGACAAGCCCTGAGTGGTGTCATCAAAATCGAGACCATTCCGCAAGAGTTCACAACAAAAACGGGAATCCAAGGGCAAGTTGGAACTCAAAACCTCGCCGACATCACGGCCGTTCACACTGAGCCTATTGAGGACAACCAAGGAATGATCTTTCGGGGACATGGATCTTGGAAAAATAGCGAATCGCCGGTTTTAGGTTCCTCTCGCACCTACTCCCGTAACTCTTGGAACGGGGAAGGCACTTACGTGTGGAAAGGGGCGGTGGATGGCAACATCAAAGCCAACTACATTCAAGAACTGAATTTTTCCCCAAGCTCTAATCAAAACTATCAAATTGTCGATGCTGATGATTTTCAGCAATTCAGTCGGCAGTTGGCGGTCTCTTCAGGTTTGAAATTCAACAACTGGGCATGGAGTCCTCGTCTCAGCTTGAGTGGACAAAACAGTGTTCGCGACTTCGATCAACCGATCAACGCCACCAATCCCACACTCACGGACCAGAGCTATGGGGCCAACCTTCGCACCATTCGTTTGGATGTGACGCCCGTAAAAACAGAACACCTGACTGTACTGTCAGGGCTTAGTTATATCCATGAAGACTTCGTCTATCGTGACAAGGGTGTCGAGATCTCAAACTCCTTTGCCGAACAACGAGGCCTTTTTGTCAAGGCGGACTACAAGATGACAGAAAGTCTTGATCTTTCTATCGGTGGGCGCATTGAGAATTGGGAAAAACAAGATCCCGTTGGCACGTATCAAATTGGCCTCACGCTTTTAAAGAACACAAAGTTTGAAATCTCGACTGGATATAAAATTCCCTCTTTGTTCCAACTTTATTCAACGTATGGGAATCCCGATCTAAAAGAGGAACGAGCCACCC
This sequence comes from Bdellovibrio sp., assembly GCF_047637665.1. NCBI lineage: Bacteria > Pseudomonadati > Bdellovibrionota > Bdellovibrionia > Bdellovibrionales > Pseudobdellovibrionaceae > Bdellovibrio > Bdellovibrio sp. Next base: position 274,200 of record NZ_JBLJBT010000044.1, read on the forward strand.
AATACAGTCTTTCACAAGATATCGAACTCTCAGATCGACAACAGCTTTCTCTGACCGTGTTCAACTCTCAGTTTTCCAATTTGATTGTCACGCAAGGCAGTTATCCTTCGCTTCGCTACACGAACGTCAATAAGTCAGAAACCCATGGCGTGGAAGTGGCGTACACCTTAAGACCCAACGATGTCTCGTCAGTCCTCTTTACGTATGGCTACCAAGAACCGCGTGACGTGGACAACGCTCGCTGGCTCATTCGTCGTCCCTTGGTTAACGGCAGCCTTAAGTACACTCACTCGTGGGGGGTGCAATCCGGCAGCTTCGAACTTGTTGGCGCCGGCGAACGACTGGATCGCAACAGCAATACAAGCCTGACCACTTTACCTGGGTATGTGGTGGCGAATGCTTCTTACTCCTATGAGGTCAACCAGGGTCTGACCCTGTACACGCGTCTCAACAACCTCTTAGACTATCGCTATCAGGAAACCTATTCCTATTTCACCGAGGGATTCTCTGGCATCGTCGGAGGAGAATTATGGTTCTAAGGGGCACGCGACGAGGCCCCTTTTCCCTGTAAAAAGTACAGCGGTTATTTCAGTTTACTTTGGGCTCGACAAAGAATACGGGGCGGTGGCATAACTTGAGCCCCTTAGGAGTCAGTCCATGACGAAATTTCTTATTTTATTTCTCTCCCTGCTTGTCTCTTCCACCGCCTTCACCTACGACGCAGGAAAAAAGTACGATCTGACTTTCTTTCACGTAAGCGACACCCACGGCCACTTCTATAAATCTCCTGCAAATAATGAAGGCGGCTTTGCAATTCTCTCAACCCTAGTGAAAAACGCACGCCAAGAAGCGCGACAAAATAATTCTTTGTTCTTTCTAACTTCGGGTGGAGACATAAACACCGGAACTCCCGAATCGGATCTCCTGTTGGCAGAACCTGATTTTCGCGCCATGCAGGCTATCGGTTTTGATGCGATGGCCATCGGCAATCACGAGTTCGATAAACATTGGCAGGTGCTCTCTCAGCAACACTCTTGGGCGCAGTTTCCTTTTTTATCAGCGAATATTCGTTCAGCCAAAGCTCAGTATCTTCCCATCATCCCGTTCATCATCAAAGAAGAGCAAAATCTTCGCGTCGCCTTTTTGGGATTAACAACAGAAGATACGCCTTTTTTAAGTCTTCCCGCCAACACCCAAGGCTTGATCTTTGATCCGGCGATTGCTACTGCTCAAAAGTGGATCCCGTTCTTAAGACAACGTGCTGATGTTGTCGTTGTACTCAGTCACTTAGGATGGTGCCCTCTCGGAGATTGCGCAGCCCCTAATGATGTTCTTTTAGCGCGGGCTGTTCCTGGAATTGATCTTATTCTGGGTGGTCATTCTCACTCCTCTTTACCGGTCCCCGAAGTCGAAAATGGAACATTTATTTTTCATACTTTCGAAAAGAATCAAAAAGTCGGAATTCTTAATCTCGAGTTTCTTGACGGAAAGATCTCTTTAAAAAGCTCAGAACTCAAACCTATAGCCGGCGAAGAAGATCCTGCCCTTCTTGCGATCTTGGATCCACTGAGACAACTCAGCGCTGAAAAACTCAAAACCGTCGTCGGCGAAACCCCTGTGTTCTTAGATGGAGAACGCGCCAATGTCCGTTACAAGGAAACAAACCTTGGCAACTTGGTGACCAAGACCCTGCAACTTCGCACTCAAGCGGACCTCACTTTAATCAACTCAGGCGGCATTCGCGCCAGCATTGCGCCGGGACCCATCACTTATGGAGATATCTTTAAGGTCCTTCCCTTTGGCAACACCGTCTGCACAGTCGAGCTGACCGGAGCAGAGCTGGTGAAGTACATGGAAGTCATCGCAAAAATGAATCCGGGCGAAGGCAACTTCCCACAAATGAGCGGTGTGACTTTAACAACCAACACTGAAAACAAAATTCTTGAACTTAAAATCAACCATGAAGAAATCAAAGCTGAAAAGATCTATAAACTTGCTATGAACAACTTTATGGCTGAAGGGGGCGACTTCTACCCGAAAGTAAAAGACCTTCCGTCTTTCATCGATACCGGGTTGACCGTCGAGTACATCTTCCGTTCTTATATTGTGGATCAAAAGGTCATCGATCCAAAAGAATTTGAAATCACAAATTATTATCAGCGCGGTGTTCCTCTTCACTAGAGGAACACGATTTTAAAGAATTTTTCCCAGCGGCTTCAGCCTTCCGACTTTGCCAACCTTTGATGGGAGTGGATGCTGAATTTTTTCCGCCACCCAAGGATTTAGTTCCAGCAACTTATCAAGATGGAGCCCGGTCTTAATACCCATACCGTGGAACATATAAACCACATCTTCCGTGGCCACATTTCCCGTCGCTCCTGGAGCATAAGGGCATCCCCCCAAACCACCAAGACTTGTATCAAACACCGTCACACCCAGCTTATAGGCCGCCAAAATATTCGCGAGGGCTTGCCCCCGGGTATCATGGAAGTGACCCGCTAGCTTTTTCGCCGGAATCACCTTTTTAAGTTTTTTAAATAAGGACTCCACTTGCCCCACATCGGCCACACCGATGGTGTCACCGATAGAGACTTCGTAAACACCCAGCTTATACATTTTTTGCGCAAGCTTAATAACTTTCGCTTCAGAGACTTTTCCCTCGAAAGGGCAGCCAAAGCAGGTTGAAAGATATCCGCGCACTTTGATTTTATGTTTTTTCGCCAAAGCCATCACCGGCGCAAAACGTTGAAAGCTTTCTTCGATGGTGCAATTGATATTTTTCTTGGAAAACGACTCTGAACAAGCGGCAAAGATCGCCACTTCCTTCACACCATTTTCAATAGCATCTAACATTCCCCGCTCGTTGGGAACCAACACGGAAAATTCAGTCTTCCGAGAAACCTGTTTTGTTTTGACCAATTCCTGGGTCTTCTTCAAAACCTCAGCCGTGCCCGCCATCTGGGGCACCCACTGAGGGGACACAAATGAACCAATCTCCACACGCTTGGTGCCGGCCTCAATCAGTCGTTTTGCAAACTCCACACGAGTGTCCGCATCCAAAACGGTTTTTTCGTTTTGCAGGCCATCTCTTAATCCCATTTCGACAATAACAACTGATTTTTTCATAGTCCCTATTTATCGGTCGTCGGCTTAATTCTCACAAGAGCTTTTCCAAGAGCCACTTGCTCTCCCACCGTGCAGTTGATGGAATCGATGGTCCCGTCAATCTCGGCCTTTAAAGTATACTCCATCTTCATTGCTTCCATCACCAAGACCGCTTGCCCGATAGACACCGCAGAACCTGGATTTAACAAAATCTTAGTCACCTTCCCCGGCATCGGAGCCATGACCTGATCCGAAGAGCCTCCGGCCCCCGCTTTTTTGCGAGACTTTCGTCCTGTCCCTGCATCCACCGTAAACACACGTCCATTGTGATGCACCCACAAAGTGCCTTTGATCAGTTGAGCCTGGGCCTTATGGTCCACTCCGTCGATACGAACTTTGATTTCCATTAGATCCCCCTCCAGTAAGATGCCCACGGAGAAACTGCCAAGGAGGTCGCTGATTCACCTCCCCCGCGAAGTTGCAACAAAGCCCCTTCCGCCACTTTCTTTTCTGTTTCAGAAAGAGTGGGTTCTTTGAGAGATTCACTAAAGTACGTCTCAATAAATCGTGTGGTCATCGTGCCCATCACAAATTCTTTGTGAGACAAAATCTCGATCAAATAGGGAATATTCGTATGCACTCCAAAAACCACAGAGTCTTTCAATACCCGAATCATCTTTTGAATCGCGCGAGAACGTGTTTCGTCCCAGACAATCACTTTCGCAATCATCGGATCATAGTAGGGTGTGATGGTGTCACCATCATCAAAACCATACTCGTAGCGGCGTCCTGGGCCCTCGGGCCACTCCACATGCCCCAAGGTTCCCGTCGAAGGAACTCCACCTAAATAAGGATTTTCAGCATAGATACGACACTCAATGGAATGTCCTTTCGGCGCACGAATCTGCTTGGGATCGTGAACGAATTCGCCTTGAGCAGTGAGGATCTGCATTTTAACCAGATCGACACCCAACACTTCTTCCGTGACCGGATGCTCAACTTGCAAACGGGTATTCACCTCAAGAAGATAGAACTCTCCATCTTGCAAAAGAAATTCGACGGTCCCCGCCCCTTGGTACTTGCCCAGTGTCGCAATCGCACAAGCCGCCTCACCCATGCGGCGACGAAGTTCATCCGTCAACGATGGTGACGTCGCTTCTTCAATAATTTTTTGATGGCGGCGCTGAACAGAGCATTCGCGATCAAAGAAATGAACCACATTCCCGGTGCTATCACCGAAAACTTGGAACTCAATGTGTTTGGCGCGATCCAAATATTTTTCCAAAAAAACTTTAGGCGATCCAAAGGCCGACTGAGCCTCGCGCTGCGCGGACTCAATCAATTCTCCGGCCTCTGCAGAAGACTTGATCAACTTCATACCGCGCCCACCGCCGCCGGCTGCGGCTTTGACAATCACGGGATAGCCGATTTTTTCAGCTTGAACGATCAAATGCGCAACATCTTGATTCTCGCCTTGGTAACCTGGAACCAGCGGAAGACCTGCTTGTTTCGCAAGTTCCTTACAATGAACCTTGTCCCCTAAAGAGCGAATGGATTCGGGTGACGGGCCGATAAAGACCAGTCCCGCTTTACGAGTTGCCTCGGCAAAGTCGGCATTCTCAGACAAGAAACCAAAACCCGGATGAATGGCTTGCGCCCCCCCGGCCAAAGCTCCGTTGATATTCGCCTGAATATTCAAATAGCTTTCCGCTGTCGCCGCCGGCCCAATGCAGATTGTTTTTGTCGCCATTCGATAAGCGCGAGAATGAATATCGGCTTCCGAATGCAGAAGAACTGTTTCAATTCCCAGTTCTTCACAGGCCTTGATAATACGAACAGCCACTTCACCACGATTGGCGATGGCAATACGAGAGAACTTACCCATTATTGAGGTCTCCATGTCGGTTCACGTTTTTCAAGAAAAGATTTTAGGCCCTCTTGTCCCTCGGGACTGGCTCGACGTTCCGCAATCACTTTCGCGGTCGCCTTCTTTTGCTGATCCCAGGTCATTGAATTTAAACTATTCAAAAGCTTTTTGGTTTCACGAACGGCTTCAGGTCCACATTGGCTGTAGTTGTGCAAAACCTTTTGCAAGACAGTATGTCCTTCACCGGCAGGCACCACTTCTGTCACCAAACCCACCTGCTGAGCCGTGTGCGCATTAAAGACCGCCGCAGAAAGCATCAAAGGACGTACTTTTCCGGGAACCGCTTTACGATTCACAAAAGCACTGATAACCGCAGGGGCAATGCCCAACTTCACTTCACTAAAGCAAAACTGAGTTCCCTCTTCAGCAACGACTTCATCGCACGCGGCGATCAAACCCAAAGCCCCCCCGAAGGCGGCGCCGTGGACCAAACCAATCACGGGTAAAGAACACTGAGCAATAGCTTCAAACATCGCAAAAAGCTTCAAGGAGTCTTCGATATTCTGATCAAAAGAGAAGTTCACCATCTCTTTCATCCAGTTGAGATCCCCGCCAGCGCAAAAAACCTTTCCTTCACCCTGCAAAACCACAGCGTGAAGATCGTTGCGAGATTCAAGCTCCACGAAGGTCTTCGTAATCTCGGCAATCATTTCTGGATTAAAAGCATTACGCACTTCAGGTCTATGAAGTTTGACGTAAGCGACTTGATTCATCTCTGTCACAACAACAAAAGACATAATTACATCCTAAAGACGCCTTGGGATTTTTCACCCCAAGATTTGTTAAGGCTGGCCGCAATTCCCAACGCCAATACACGGCGCGTGTCTGCGGGATCAATAATACCGTCATCCCAAATACGGGCTGATGAATAGTACGCCGAACTTTCACGTTCATATTTTTCCAACGTGGGACGTTTGAATTCGACTTGTTCATCGGCTGTCATCGTTTGTTTTTTAGCCGCCATCTGATCCAACTTCACAGTCAATAAAACATTGGCAGCTTGTTCACCACCCATCACGCTGATTTTGGCATTCGGCCACATCCACAACTGACGGGGTTGATAAGCTCGTCCGCACATACCATAGTTCCCGGCGCCATAAGAACCGCCGATCACCACCGTGAATTTCGGCACATGGGCATTGGAAACCGCCATCACCATCTTGGCGCCGTGTTTGGCAATCCCCTCATTTTCATATTTCTTTCCGACCATGAAACCCGTGATGTTTTGCAAGAAGATCAACGGAACTTCACGCTGTTCACACAGCTCAATAAAGTGCGCGGCTTTTTGCGCGCTTTCGCTGAAAAGCACACCATTGTTGGCGATAATTCCCACCGGCATTCCCCAAATATGGGCAAACCCCGTCACCAAGGTTTTTCCAAACAAAGGTTTGAACTCATGAAAACGAGATCCATCCACAAGGCGCGCAATCACTTCACGCACATCAAAAGGAACACGGCTGTCTTTAGGAATGACACCATAAAGCTCTTGTGAATCAAAAAGAGGCTCTTCCACAGGAAGGGTTTTCAGTTGCACCGCGCGTTTGTGATTCAGATGTGCCACAATCGAACGAGTGATTTCAATGGCGTGTTCGTCATCTTCAGCGAAATGATCTGTGACACCACTTGTTTCACAGTGCACTTGAGCTCCACCCAACTCTTGGGCGTCCACGACTTCGCCCGTCGCCGCTTTCACCAATGGAGGACCGCCCAAAAAGATGGTCCCATTTTCTTTGACGATCACGGTCTCATCACTCATTGCCGGGACATAAGCTCCTCCGGCCGTGCAAGAGCCCATGACCACCGCAATTTGCGGAATGTTACAGGCCGACATGCGAGCTTGATTATAGAAAATTCTTCCGAAGTGATCGCGATCCGGGAAGACGTCCGCTTGCATTGGCAAAAAGGCGCCGCCGGAGTCGACTAGGTAAATACAAGGAAGACCGTTTTCAAAAGCGATTTCCTGTGCGCGCAGATGCTTCTTCACCGTCATTGGGAAGTAAGTGCCGCCCTTAACCGTCGCATCGTTAGCAACAATCACGCACTCTGTCCCATGAATAACACCAATGCCAGTGATTACACCCGCACCTGGCGCCTGACCTTCATACATATCCCAGGCCGCCAAAGTCGAAAACTCAAGGAAGGCCGTCCCCCCATCGACGAGAGCTTCAATGCGCTCTCGTGCTGTCAACTTCCCGCGGGCCTTGTGTTTTTTGGTTGCGTCCTCGCCACCACCTTGTTTTACCAGCTCCACACGTTCGCGCCATTCTCCAACGATGTTGAGCATCGCTTCCCGATTGGCTTTGAAGTCCGCTGAACTTGTATCAATATGACTTTCCAAAATTTCCATAAAACCCTTTAGCCTTGTCCGCTTAATGCGGGCGTGTGTTTGAAACTTAAGTGCAGTTGCAGTTCCGCCACCGCCTGGTCATGGTCATCAAAAACTTTAAGCTCAGCCTCGGCCTTGGCTTCGCGATGCTCCCGAAGGGCCGCTAGCACCATCTCGCGCGTCGTCTCAGGCAGCTCCATACGCACACGGCAGTCTTCTGTTTGGTTCTTGAAGAAGTCCGCCTCAACACGAGAAACTGTCACTTCAAAAGTTCCAATCGGAGCGTGACGCATCCACAACAATTTCGCCGCTTCAATAGCGGCTGTGGTGATCGCGCCTTCGTGCATTTGCTTCACCTCGCTCAAATTGCGAGTGCGCGCGGGAATCACCATTTCAACTTGAGTGTCTGACAAACGAGAAATTCTCAAACCCATACCCGCCGAAAAAGGTCTTACCATATCCAGCGCATAACTCAAGGCAGCATGAGACGCCTTCGGAGACACCTCCTCAAGCAACGCCGCCAGATCCGCAGCGCTCAGACGAATGCCTCGGTCTTCGAGTTGGCTTTTGAGGCCCTCTTTGGCCGTTTGCAGTTGCTGACGCAGATTTTGTTCCAGCTCAATCCCTTTAGACATTAAGATTGTCAGCCATTGTTGATTCATGAGATATCCTCTCTGCACGAATGTTGAAAAAAACGGAATATCATGGTCGGATAAGGATGTCAGTTTTATCACACTGAGTAAATAGAGAGAGGACTCTAGAGATGAAGAAAATTGTTAGTCTCATCGTTTTCATTGCCGCACTTGTTTGGACTTGGAATGTTATCCATACTTCTCAAGCCGTGGGATTTGAGACGCACTCCGGCATTCAGGTTAAACTTGCGGAACTTATCGAAAATACGCTCGCAACCAAGAAACCTCACGCGAAAGATCTTTCGATCACAAGACTTTGGACAGAATCTTTGGGCGACAACAAGGTTCGCGCCGTTTTTGCCTATAAATTCATCGACACCACCGAAGGGGGCGAAGCCCTCGAACAAGTGATCGAAGGCGAAGCGATTCTTCATCGTGAACCCTCTGAAAGTGCCAATGTCGACAAGTGGACCCTTCAGTCTGTGAAAACAACCAACGATATCGTAGTCTTCACAGAGGGCTCAACAATCACTCCTGGTGAAGAAGCCCCTGACTCTGCGCAAACACCGGCCCCCACCGCAACACCCGCGCCCACTGGGGCACCTCACAAGTAATGCCTATTCCCACACAGTTCATCCAGATTGATGAAGAGGGTTACGGTCTAAGCCGCGAGGTTCGCATCCAGGACCCTCTTGTGGGACAAGAAATTCTGCAAAATTTAAAACTTCATGAAGGTGGAACTCTGCTTTCAACGATCGGGGACACTCCCGTTATCGTCGAAGCCTTCGATGAACCCTATGTTGCTTTACAGGTTCAGGTGAAAGACGGTGCGTGGGAAATCTCTCTTCCCTACGGTGTTCACTTCGCATTTTCATTAGAATCATTGTCTCTGGATGAGTGGGATCGTTTTCACGGCTACACTGCAAATAAAATTCCCTTTGTGATGTCTCGCAAAGCTCAAGCAAGTTTTTTCAATATGCTTGATGGATTTGGCGACGACTTCATTGAATTCCAAGGAAAAACTTACGAGATTCCCGAGTACTGGCCCTCCAATCAAGACGTAGAAAAAGAACGTTATTGGAGTCAGATTTATGAAACGGAACCCAATCCCGGCTGGAACTTAGGCGAAGCCGCCGAAGCCCTCAAAGACATGCTTCCGCGCCTTAAAATCTCGCGCTCTCGCATTCTTGTTTTGGGTTGTGGAGAAGGACACGATGCCGCCTTCTTCGCGCAAGCCGGTCACGTGGTGACGGCCGTGGATATTTCTCCGCAAGCGATTGAAAGAGCCAAAAAGAATTATGGCCACCTTGAAAATCTGCATTTCGTAGAAGCCGATCTTTTCAAACTTCCACGGGAGTTCGATCAGGCCTTTGACGTCGTGTTTGAACACACTTGTTATTGCGCGATTAATCCCGCCAAACGCCAAGACCTTGTTAAAGTATGGAACCGGGTTCTTGTCAGCGGCGGCCACCTTATGGGCGTCTTCTTTGCATTCGAAAAAAGACAGGGGCCCCCTTACGGCGGCACCGAGTGGGAACTTCGCCAACGCCTTAAGTCTTCCTATCACCCCATCTTCTGGGGGCGCTGGCAAAAATCCGTCCCTCGCCGCCAAGGAAAAGAACTTTTCATCTATTGCAAGAAAACCTAGAGGTACCCTTCCGGAGGTGTGTATGCATATTGAGTTTACTCAAGCGGACGACAGTCACGTGGACAGTCTTGTTGAACTTGTGAACTCGGCCTATCGTGGAGAGAGCTCCAAAGTGGGCTGGACAACCGAGGCCGATATTTTGGGAGGCCAACGCACTGACGCCGAAGGCATCCAAGAGATGATCAACAAAGAAGATTCGGTTATTTTGATTGCTGAAAACGATGATAACGGAGACCTCGTAGGTTGCGTTCATTTAGAAAAACAAAACGCCAAATGTTATCTGGGAATGCTCACCGTCGATCCCTCTTTGCAAAATAAGGGAATTGGCAAGATGCTCCTGACTGAGTCGGGAGCTCTTGCACAATTCTGGGATTGTACTAGCATTTTTATGACGGTGATTTCAGCGCGATCAGAGCTTATTGCTTGGTATGAAAAACACGGCTTTCGAAAAACCGGGGAAAAAAAACCTTTCCCCTATGGGGATGAACGTTTCGGACTTCCGAAAGTCGAAGGACTTGAATTCATCGTCCTGGAAAAGAAAGTCTAAAAAAGAATCGCATCACGGAGGTTCTTATGATCAAAGGATTGATCTTATTTTTGTCGTTCCTCACTGCCCTCACGGCCCAGGCCAAATACGAAATCCCTGACGATAAAAATGTCATGCACCACTTTGGCGAATGTCGGGCCGAGTTTCTACCGCCTCAGTTTCATCTTTTTGTCTGGAATATTAAAAAGGCCGAAGCCAAGGATAATTGGGCTCGGGACTTTCAACATTTTGTTTCTAATGCGGACATCGTCCTGATCCAAGAAGCCATGATGGATGGCTACATGCCGTCGGTCGCCCTTCGTCACAAAGAGTTCTGTTGGGATTTTGCCGCCAGCTTCATTGACAACGACCGCAACCCCACAGGCGTTATGAATGGCTCCCCCACAGTTCCTTTATCCCTGCACTTTCTTCGCAGTCCCGGCCGCGAACCTGTCATTAAGACACCCAAGATGGTGATTGTCGGCGAATACGCCCTGGCCAACATGAAAGACACCCTTCTGGTCGCCAATATCCACGGCCTCAATTTCGTCAAAGATCAGCAAAACCGGGAACAGATCGAACAAGTAGCGTCCTTCCTGAAAGACCACCGTGGACCCATCATCTTTGCGGGAGACTTCAACACCTGGAATGGCAACCGCCTCAAGTACTTGGATGAGATTTTAGGGGCTATTGGCTTAAAAAAGCTCCCCTTTGAAGGCGACAACCGCCGTTTTAAGTTGGATCACATCTATGTTCGGGGCCTAGAGGCCACTCAGACCGACCTCTATAATGATATCGAAAGTTCCGATCACAAACCAATCTCTGCCGACTTCCGTATTCGCTAGGAGTTGGCTTAGAAACCATATCCGGGAAGTAATTCATTTTTCGCATAATAACTTCCCTTCTATGTATTAAAATTTCTCTCATTTTGAGCGCATAGTCATCCTCGTTGGAGGTTGTTATGTCATTTAAAACTGCTGCATTCGCACTTTTGAGTCTTCTCGTTTCCTCCATCACTTTTGCAGATCAGATGGGCCCTAACGGAGATAAATTCTATGAAGAGGCTGCCCATTTTGAGAATGCTTGCCAACAAGAACCCTGCAAAGCTCCCTACGCCAAGCAACTCGTTTACGATCAAAGCAGCAAATTCACAAAAATTTCAGCCCAAACCCGAGACGCCCTTAAAAAAGTTGCGGTGGACCAAGCCCAAATATGGGGCGACACCATTCTTGAGGGGGACTACTACTCTTCGGGTCGCACTCGTTTAGATCAAGTTATCGGTTTTTATAAAGATAATCAGCTTGTCGGCTACAAAATTCAGTACTCCGAAAAAGCTTGGTATACCGGCAACTGCGACTTCAACGGAAAAAGAGAGTCTCTTAAAAACTGCCAAGAAGGTCGTATTGTTGAGGGCAGCTATGTTTCCCCCGATACTCAAACTTATTTTAGCGACGAAGAACGTTACGCTGAGTTTTCTTTTGCCGAGAAGTAGTCTATAGTCATCGCCAGCATGGCGATAGTAATAGAAACCAAAGATCTCACCCGCGTCTACAAGACCTACCAAAAGCCCGAAGGATTTATCAATTCTTTGCGTGGCTTTGTTAATCGTAAATACGTCTCAAAGGTAGCCCTTGAAAAAACCACTCTGCAAATTGAGTCCGGCCAGATTGTCGGACTGGTCGGCGCCAACGGAGCCGGAAAGACCACTCTTTTAAAAATTCTTTCTGGCCTTGTCACTCCCACCAGTGGCGAAGCCCGGGTTCTCGGTTTTACTCCTTGGGAACGAAAGAATGATTTCCTTCGCCAGATCAGCATCCTCTTAGGGCAGAAGAACCAACTTTGGTGGGACATTTCTCCTGCGGATTCCTATGCTTTGCTGGCGCGCATTTACGATTTAGATCCCGCACAAGCGCGCAAAAGAGTCGAATACCTGTCTGAGATGCTTCAGTGTTCCCACGTTCTACACACTCAACTGCGTCGCCTCAGCTTGGGAGAGCGCATGAAGATGGAGATCATCGGGGCCCTGTTACACGAACCTAAAGTTTTGTTTTTGGATGAGCCTACCATCGGCCTGGACATTGTCGCCCAAGAAACCATTCGTGAGTTCCTAGATCAATACGTAAAAGAAAAAGGTCCCACGGTGATTTTAACCAGTCACTACATGGATGATATTGCTAAGCTGGCAGACAAACTTCTTTTAATCAGCAAAGGCCATATCGTCTATCAAGGAACCGTTCCCGAATTTGTTACGAAATCTAACACTGAGATGGCTGAAGATGAAGAGGTAGATTTTGAAGAAGTCATTCGTCGTTTTTTGGAGACGGAATCTCGCGTTCGCTAAACTGGCGATCGTCTCCAATTTAGAATATCGACTGAACTACTTTGTGGATGCTCTTTTGCAACCCACACTGACCACCGGCATTGAAATGCTGTTGTGGTTTGCCGTCTTTGCGGGCGCGGGCACCTCCGAAATCGCCGGGTTCGGCCGTGAGTACTATCTAGCCTATGCGATGTGGGCGGCTTTTTTTGCGCGTATTTGCACCAGTTGGATGTATGAAACCCGCATGATTCAAGAAATTGATTCTGGCAGCATCAATAGCCTTTTGGTTCGTCCCATGAGTTTTTATGAATATTATTTTTCCCAACTCATGGGCTATAAGTTTGTCACCACGATTGTTTCTATGATGGTCCCCCTGATCGCCATAAACTTTTTCGATCTTCCCACCAAGTTCGAACGCCTGCCTTTGGCGTTTGCCTTAGAGTTTTACTATCTGATCCTGGTTCATTCGATCAGCTTTGTGATTGCCTCCTCGGCCTTTTACTTAAATAAAGTCTATGCTTTGACCGGGGCTAAAAATCTTGCGCTTTGGCTTTTCACCGGAGAACTTTTTCCATTAGATCTTATGCCTGAGCCCTTTAAGTCCGCTGTCATCGCCCTGCCCTTCAGCGCGGGAGTTTATGTTCCGGTGGGATATCTCACTGGGCGCCTTGAAATCTCATCCGTATGGCAAGCCTTTGGCTCTATCACCATCAGCATCGTGCTCGTCAATGCCCTGGGGATTTGGATGTGGAAAAAGGGCGTGAATGTCTATTCAGGAACCGGAGCCTAAGATGAAAACTTTAAAAAAGTATTTCTCTTTGTACCTGGCTCTGTTTCGAACAAGTTTCATCGCGGACCTAGAGTACCGAGTCAACTTTCTTACTCGCATCGCCACGGACATCTTTTGGTATTTTGCCCAGATTATGACCTTTGAGGTTTTATTTCGCCACACACCTAAAATCGGTGATTGGAATTTGGAACAAATGCGGGTGTTTTTGGGGGTCGTCTTTGTCGTCGATGGTCTTTATATGATCATTCTTTCAGAGAATCTCGATCAATTTTCTGAAAAAGTTCGTAAAGGAGACCTGGATTTGCTTTTAGCAAAACCAGTAAATTCTCAATTCATGATCAGTTTGCAAAAAGCTTCTACGGCGATGATCGGCAATTTGGGTTTGGCGATGGCCTGGTTCACGTACAGTATCATTCAGTTGCCGAACTTTGAATGGTTACGCCTGTTCTGGCTGATTCTGCTTATTCCTTGTGGTTTGACTGCCCTTTACACCATGAGATTCTTTATGGCGGCCATGGCGGTGATCTTTGCTCGCTCTGAAAACTTGCAGTTTATCTGGTACCAAATCTATCGTTTAGGCATGAGACCGGATTCCATTTACGTCCCGTGGATGAAGTGGATGCTGTTGACGGCCCTTCCCGTTGGAGTCATCGCCAGTGTTCCGGCGCGGGCTTTGTTAGAGCCACCGAACTTGCCTCTTTTCCTGTGGGTCGTAGTTCTTTCATTTATTTTAATTTATCTATCAAACAAGTTCTGGAAGTTTGCACTCAAGTTCTACTCCAGCGCCAGTTCTTAAGGAGAATTTTTTATGATTAAAATCTACGGATCGCCCAGATCCAGCGCCGGCCGCTGCTATTGGATGCTTGAAGAGCTGAGCCTCCCCTATGAGGTGATGCCCCTGGATATGCGCAATAAGGAGCACAAGTCCGAAAGCTATCTGCAAATCAATCCCAACGGCAAAGTCCCCGCGTTGATTGATGGTGACTTTGTGATTTGGGAATCAATGGCCATCACCCATTATCTCGCAAAAAAATACCAAAGCCCGCTGGCGGCCCAGACTCCTGAAGAAGACGGCCTTATTATGCAGTGGAGCTTATGGTCTTTAGTGGATCTTCAAACTCCGACCGTAGACTGGTTGATCCAAGAAATCTTCATGCCGCCTGAAAAAAAGAATCCTCATGTCATCGAAGAGGCTCAAAAGAAGATTCCCGGCTTTCTTGGAGTTCTTGAAAAATCCTTACAGAACAAAAGTTATCTGGTTTCGGATAGATTCACCGTTGCAGATCTTAACGTCGCCTCTGTCATCAATATTTTGACCGCTTTAAAGTATGACCTCTCCAGCTTTCCCAACGTAAAACGCTGGATGGGCCTGTGTTCGGAGCGCCCGGCGATGCAAAGACTCCAAAAACTTCGCGAGGCTTAAATAAAAAAACGCCGAAGACGATCCGTCTCGGCGTTTTCTTTTTTTTCAAAAATCACCTATCGTTTTTCGATGTCGTCTTTCGCACGAATGACCGTCGCACCGATATCGTTCAGGATACGACTCATCTCAGGGGAAAGAGTTTTTCCTCCTACTGAAAGCCTTAACTTTTCACCCTCAAAGAACGGACCGACTTTTGAATCGTCATTCCAGTCTTCAACGAAGGACTTCTCGAACTTTTGGATTTCGGCAGTATCAAAAATCTGAGCCCCAAATTCCCTGAAACTTCCCTGCAAAGTGTCGGGATTCAAGTTTGAAGATCCCACCAACAGCACCTGACCATCCACTGAAGTGATCTTACGATGATTTTCT
Organism: Bdellovibrio sp.; assembly: GCF_047637665.1. Classification (NCBI taxonomy): domain Bacteria; kingdom Pseudomonadati; phylum Bdellovibrionota; class Bdellovibrionia; order Bdellovibrionales; family Pseudobdellovibrionaceae; genus Bdellovibrio; species Bdellovibrio sp. The sequence goes on from NZ_JBLJBT010000044.1 coordinate 289,266, forward strand.
TGATGATACCCCTGCACTTTGCCATTTGGAAAGTGAGCTTCGATCCCTAAAGTTCGACGAGCTCGCACCTCCACGCCGTGCTCGAGCAACTGATCTAAGAACAAGGTGTTGGGAAGTCCACCCAATTTGAAGTTTCCATTGTGATCCGCCAAAATACGGATTTTCAAAGAAGGGACCTGCGCTTTGCGCTTCATCAAAGCGTCATTAATATATCTATCATAGATGAACAGATGTTCCATGTAGATATGACTTTGTGCTTTAGAAATCATATCCACTAACATATTGCGGGTGTCTTTAACCTTGCCATCCACATTGGCCTCTGCCAATCGCACCACCTGATTTCCCAGGGCCGGATAAGAGGCTCGTTTGACTTTAAACCAAGATAGAATTTGATCGCGTTGTTTTAAATAGCCCTCATTCGCGAAACCTTCTTCTTTGAAGTAGAACCATTTTCTTTCATTGGCATCCAAAGTCAGTGCTGCCGCAACGTCCTCGTAGTAGGCCGCCTGGACGACGGCGGCGGCTGGCCCTTTCACATAAAGGGCATTGTCATAATAATAGCCCCCACTGTGATCCGACCAGTTTTTGGATCCAAAATACGCTTGAGGAGAATCCGACTCCGCGTCGACGACAATCACCTTACTATGATCAATCTTGGATTCGTAATAAGTGCTGCGTTTTTCTAAGGATTTAAACGTCTCTTCCGTCTTAGGAACAAGGTTTGTAATCCCAAACGGAATCCCTGGAGGATGTCTTTGGATATTGGCTTGCAGTAGATATACCGCTCCTTTGAGTTCCGACTCTTTCTCGATGCGTTCTTTAATGTATCTAAAGATCGGCATCATTTCGTCTTTCATATTGTAGTTGGTCGCAAAGTCATGAAGAAGAAGAACCTTGAAATCCGGATTGGCTTTTCGTTTTTCAACTGTCTGATCCAGCAAGAACTTACTCAGCGTGCCCCCCATGGTGCCACCAAAAAGAAAGATATCGATAAAAATCGACTGCTGCGAAGAAAGAATCATGTCACGGATTTTCGCAAACATGGGATCTTTAAAGGAGGGATGTCCTTCATCGTCTTTAGATAGAGGCATTTTCATATAGGGCCGAGAAAAATCTAAAACTCCTCCCGCAAAAATCACCCGGTCGTTAAACCACTGGATTCGCTCTGGAGAAATCTCATTATGACTGACCAGCTCGACAACATTCCCAGGAATAAATCCACCCGCAGTTAGTGAGTAGTCTTCAAAGTCCGGAAAACGTTTTTGCAGATTCTCCGTCAGCTCGGGGCTGTGCAAATTCAGATCGGTCTTCACAGCCCAGGACTCTAACAAAGCTCGTGCCGCGGCTTGCGCGGATTTGTCTTTTTTAAGGGGGTGTTCCGAATAATCACGCAGGGCCTGCATACGAGTTTGCAACCAAAACTTTAAAACCGTGGCCTCATTTGTCGGATTCTTTTTAATAAACTTCCAATAAACCAGAGGTAAAAGAATCTTTTCTGGAACACTCGCCTCATTGTCTTTCACAAAACGACGGGCTTTTTCTTGCTCAGCTTTCGACAACTTTTGTACCAACGTCAGCAGACTTTCCGCACGACGGCACCCTTCGTCGCCAAAAAGAACTTCATGATTTTTTACGTAGAAATCCATCGCAGCAAGGCGCTCTTTGACAGACACTTGCTGCGCAAAAGCTGTCGGCAACCCCAAAGTAAAAACAACCAATAAACCCATCAGCTTTTTCACAGGAGACCTCCCTGCACGACGGCCTCAAGGCCCAGAAGTTTTTCCACAGACGACTCACACCTTTTTAAGAACGTCCGGCGCGCATTTGCCAGCGCCGAGTCCTCCATACCTACGCCTCCGCCCTCACCCGAAGAGTAATAGCGGATCAAATCAACCTGAGATTTTTCGCGATCCAAGGATTTTTCTTTGAGACTATAAACCAGCTTTTTAAGAGAAAAGCTGACTTCACCCGAGATGTTCCGCTTTTGCTCTACCGCAAAGGTCGCCGTTGAAATGGATTTGCCGGCCTTTTCCAAAGAACGCGGCATCAATTCGTTGCGCCCCTCACTCGAGGTGGCCAGAAGGCCCGGAAACACTTCCAAGGTCTCTTCTGTTGGAATAAGATTTTTTAAATTGAAATTCTTGTAAAGATCCACGGTATAGAACAAGGGCACCCCTTCAGGCCGCGTTACATTCACCGCAAAATTGTCGCAGCTTAAGGATTTTGCCAAATTTTTGTTCAAACGATAATAACGACGATAACGGATAAATCCTTTCACACCATTTTTGGTGATCGACGGAATTTTAATCTTCGGAGAGGTGTCCAAGATTTCCACATAGATACTCATCATTCCGCCAATATAATCAGCCTCATCTTGACGAGCCGGCACATAGACAGAATTATGATAAAGCGAACCTGTAATTGTGGATCTTTCCAGGGACTCCCACTTGCCACTAAGTTTTCCGGTCTCACTTAAACGGACCAATTGGTTGCTAGAAAGCTCTGCGGAAAAATCATTTCTGTTATTGGCTTTGGGCACAAACGCCAGATCAACCTGCAATCCGGTGTTGATAATTTTGTAAACCCGCATGGTCTTCACAAAATTCTCAATCATGGCCTCTTTTAAATTGCCGGCCACCACTTTACCCAAGGCCTGCTCGGGAACATCACCGCCCAAACTTTCGATCAAAGCCTCTTGCAAAGCTTTTTTCGCAGTGTTTGAAAGATATTCTTTATCGCTATTAGTATGAAAACTCACCGTCATAGGATGGCGATACCCATTCGACGGAGAATCGCTGCCAAACAAATCCGACAGGGCTTGTGTTTCTCCGTCTGTAATCAAAGGTTTTCCGCCACTTGCTGGAAGTCGAGATTCTTTATGCGAGCAATACAGACTTAAAAAGCAAGCCCCCAGCACAAGGGCCCCGCGCATTTTTATATTCATAATAACCATCCTAAAGATTCTGAAATTTCACAAAGTCAGCGTACGATTTATCATCAGCCTTCAAAAGCAAAGAAAGGGAGTACGGCAGATCCTTGGAATACCGTTTCCCATCGTAATACATGATCACCGGTTCAAAGATTCGCTTTTGTCCCACCGCCAACTGCGCCACATTGTCAGGGCTGATTGTGTAACGACGTAGGGTTTCTTCTAAGGGCCACTTTACGTCGGTAAAAACAACATAGGCGATTTCCGAACACACAATACGTTCATGGGTGTGCACATCAAAATTGAAATCGTACTCTTTTCCGATTTGTGCGATGGCCTGCAAAATCGCCTTACGGCGGTACTCGTCGGTGATATTTGTTCGGGTATCTCGAATCACCAGGAAGTCATCGATATTAAGGAAGTGCTCCAGAGTGTTCAGCTCAACTCCGGGACGAAGAGCTTCGACAATTCGATGTCCAGAGCGAATCTTCGTCTGAATTTTTGCCGGAATCTGATCCCATACGCGAAGATCTTTAAGCTGCTCTTCGGTTCCAAGCCAAATCGCCACATGACCGTAATGGCCAGGGATCATTTTATCAGTAAGACGAAACGGCGTTTTCTCCATCAAAACATCCAAAGGCTTCATCTCCGAGATCAACGCACTTTTTTCATCCTGGGACATATTGTAGAGGCGTCCTTTGCGTGTCTCTACCAACCCCACCATGTTTCCAAATCCCATACTCACGCCATAAGAAACAGCTCGAGCTCCTCGCTTTCCTCGCAAGGTCAGACGATTCCAAAGATTGGCAATAGCGTCCATAAACCCCGTTCCAGCGTCGCCGTTTTTTACGGTCAGATACCAAATACTTGATTGGGTCATAGCGTACAGGCTACTCTCTTCGGGGCTCGTTGAGATTCCTTGAGAACGACGCCAAGCCATGACCGTATCAACAAATTCAATAGCCTTCGTTATCTGCTGGCGACGAGACGTGGATGAGTATGAATCGGCAATCGCCTGTAAAGCGCGTTTTTGTTCACTGTCATAATTTAAGACATAGCGCAAAGACGCATTTTCATTATACGGCTGAATTGCAACCAGATAGTTGTCCATCAAAAGTAAGGCCGCCGTGAGGGCCATATGCATGCGGAAAAACTGTTGCTCCCCTTTGGCATCCATGGGGTCAACATAGTAGGTGGTCGGGTTGTTAAACTGGTAGATCTCATTGGGATCTCCAATACGACCTTCAGAGCGGGTTCCTTTATAAGGATTGAGCTTCACTTCATTCGGCGAAGCAAAGAGTTCTCCCTCTTTGATCGCCAAATCCAACAGCTTTTTGCGAATCTCCAGATAGCGAGCTCCGGTAGCTCGAACAAACTCCCCTTCCGAACGAGTCAAAGAAATATCGGATTTTTCACCCAGCTTTTTTTGCTGGGCAAACTTTAAGGCCTGAGCCCGAAAATTCAAGGCTTCGGAAACCAAAATTTGGAAATCATAATACTGAGGATCTATATAATAAGTTGAAGAAGGGGATCTCTCAGCAGAGTGGAAGGACGAGCACGCACCCAAAAAGGTGGCGGCAAGTATGCTTAATACAAGAGTTAACAGACGCATGGGGCCTCCATACATCCAATGTAAACGAGCTCTTATATTTTTCAGGAAGGAAACCTGACAACGAACAATGTTCTAGACAAGCGTCTCAGTGCGAAAGGATACCACTTCGAAGAAAGGTCCAGTTAGCACGAAGGAAGGCGGGATCACGGTTTTGCTGTAAGCCGGATTCTGTCCCAATCACCAGGTCCCATAATTTGTCCCGATAATCGTAGATGATCATTCCTCTGGGAGTGACATTACTGTCACCCTCAAGCGATCTTACCCGAAGACTACGGGCTGGCCGCCCTACTAGTGTCTTCCTATTTGATCTTGCTCCGCGCAGAGTTTGGCTGTTTTCACTCCAGCGACTCCCCAAGGGGTTCCCGTTCCCACCCCCCGGCTCATTGTCCTGGACATTCTCTCTGTTCCACTGTTCCTAACATTACTGTCGAGGGGCGTTACCCCTTGCGCTGCCATATGGAGTCCGGACTTTCCTCTCTAATTTCAACAATTTAGAGATTTATTAGAGCGATCATCCGCAAAACCGAAACGAATCTCTAACACCCCCCAGCAAATAGCGCAAGAGGGTTTTCTTAAATGCCTTTTTATTTTACTTTCTACGTATCGTTTACAAAAGGATTAAATCATGAAGATCTTGGTATCTCTACTCGCTTTCGCATTTACATTGGCTTTGACGTCTCCTTCTGTCGCTGAAGAAGCAGCTCACGGGGGCGGCCACGGTAATTTGGCAGAAAAAATGAATTCGCTTTTCCCTCAACCTCAAGAACAGCCTGCTAGACACGATGTTCCCGCAAAACCCGAGCTTGCAAGTCCTGCTTATTTCACAGAGATCAAGGGCGATAAGGCGTCTTTGCAGTGGAAGGCTGTTGCCGGCGCTGATGAGTACCATGTTCAAGTCGCCACAGATCCAAACTTCAAATGGCTTGTTGCCAATGACTACCATGTAACAGCGACTTCTTTTGAAGCAACAGGCTTGGAAGCTGGTAAACATTACTTCTGGAGAGTTGCTGCAGTTAAAACTGCTAACTGGGATACTTTCCGCAAGAGCTTCTTTGCGATGTCTATGTTCGCCACTCCTGCCGCGAAGTAATTTCTTATAGAAATGAATTTTCAAAAACCCTCTTGAGTTGAATCTCACGAGGGTTTTTTTATGCCTTTTACATTCGGATCGACTGACCTTTTTCAGTTAAAGGCAACTTTACGGTCATTCCCGACATAGCTCGACAATACTCCGCACAACGTCGGCAAGTCGCCGCACAACGCTTAAAGACCTCATCCTCCTCATATCTTTCGCACTCGGTGGCGCAAGCTTCACAGATTTCAAACGAGAGTTCACAGGCCTGATGATGGAATTCAGATCCGGCTATTAAAAGTCGCGCCGAAAGCTGGCAAGATTCCACACAAATCTGCAGCAGGGAAAGATGTTTCCCCGAAAATGCTGTTCCCTTTTGCTCTAAACAATAATGAAAGGTCTCTGTGCAGCTTCGGGCACAATTCAGACAGTTGTTGATAGCTTTCGTGATATCGCTGTCTTGGATTTGATTGATAGGCATAATAACCTCCCCCTTAAAAATATTTTCTCTCTATTTTGAAAAGAAAAAATCTTTTATGCAGAAAGCTGCCAGAGTGCACAGGCACGCATGACAAAAAACAATCAATCAATTAGCTCGAAGTTCACCGTCTTTTCAGTTTTGATGGAGTTCATGACCAAACAGCCCTTCACGGCCTTATTCAATAAGGCCTCGGCCTTTTCTTTGGGACTTGCCTGATAGAGCTTCACGTTCATCTCTGCCCGAGCCATCCACGGGAATCCTTTTTCATCGCGATCCACATCAAGAACCAACTCGGCGGTGATTTCCTGATACTGAAGATTGGATTTTTCGGCGTAAATCTTGAAGGTGGCAATATAACAATTCACCATGGCCAATGCGTAAAAATCTTCGGGAGAAAATCCCTTCCCCGGTCCTCCAAACTCAGGAGGAATCGCGCTTGGCAACGCCTGCTCCATCGAGTTGGTTGCTGATTGCCAATTAACATTGATACCAGATTGTGCGGCACATTTAACCCGAAACTTCATCGGATACGTCAGCATGGTGGAACTCCTTAAAAGTGAGGTGTCCTAATGACTATAAGAAGAATTTACTCTACACACAAAGAGATTCACCACTTGTTGCAGACAAAAAGATCGCCACAAATCCACAATTACAAAACTTTAATTCTGAATGGCTTTTGTAATTTTATTAAGAGCCCGCAATCCAGCTACACTGACTTCATGAACGAGTCCGTATATGACGCTCTCTTAAATTCAAATGCCGTTGTTGAGTTTGATGTCCAAGGACAAATTCTTTGGGCGAATCAAAACTTTCTCAATATCATGGGTTATGAGCTCTCAGAAATTGTCGGGCAACATCACTCCATCTTCTTGCCAGAATTTCATCAACACGAATTTGAATATCAAGAAATGTGGAGTCAACTGGCCTCGGGCCATACGCAAGTCGGCGAATACAAGCGACTGACAAAAAACAAAGAGATTGTCTGGATTCAAGGGTCTTACACTCCCGTGCGCTCTGCCCATGGAGACATCGTAAAGATCGTAAAAATGGCCCTGGATATCACCGAAAAAAAGCGACTGGCCGAAAATCTTGAAAAGAAAAACAAAGAGCTCGTTTCTACCGCCGCCAAAGCCAAAGCCGCGACCTATGCAAAATCCGTGTTCCTTGCAAACATGAGTCACGAAATCCGCACTCCTCTCAATTCTATTATCGGCATCACGGACACCTTGGCAGAAACCCCCTTGGATGATCAACAGGCCTCCTTCGTTGAAATCCTTCAGCGCGCCAACAACCAACTCATGACCATTATCAACGATATCCTGGATCTTTCCCGCGTCGAGGCAGGAGAAATTGACCTGAAGCTCTTACCCTTTGAATTGCAAAAGCTCTTGGATGAGTTGGTGGCCGTCTTAGGTTTTCGCGCCAAAGAAAAAGGTCTCACGCTAAAAATTCAAGTCGATCCCGATGTCGACGCCTTTTTTATCGGAGACGCCGATCGCCTTCGCCAAGTCTTGATGAACTTGTTAAACAACGCCATTAAGTTTACACACAAGGGGGAAATCTCTTTACGTGTTGCAAAGAACCGCACTTCTCGTCCCGGCAATATGCTTTTTTGTGTCGCCGACACAGGGATCGGAATTCATCGGGCCCAGTTTAAACAGATCTTTCAACCTTTCACTCAAGCCGATTCAACAACCACTCGACGTTATGGCGGAACAGGCCTCGGACTTTCCATTACCAAAAATATCGTTCAACTGATGAACGGTCAGATCTGGCTTGAAAGCGAACCCGATATCGGGAGCGTCTTCTACTTTACCGCCTCCATGCCGACAACCACTGAACGCAAAACTGCCGCGCACAATCCACTTCAAGGTCAGTACCAGTTAAGCGACATCAAACACAATATTGCGCACAGTCGCTTACGTATCCTGGTCGTGGATGATGTGGATGACAATCGCAACCTATTTGGAATTTATCTGCAGAATACCATCCACCATATCTGTTATGCAGAAAGCGGCGTTGAAGCGCTCCGCCTGGTTCGCCAAGAGCACTTTGATATTATCTTTATGGATGTTCAAATGCCTTCGATGGATGGTTATGAAGCCACACGTTGCATTCGCGCCTTCGAACAAGAGCAGGGACGACAACCCTCCCGCATCTTTGCCTGCACCGCCAATGCCTTCCCTGAAGACGTGGAAAAAAGTCTCCAGGCCGGCTGCGATATGCACCTCTCAAAACCGATCCGCAAAGACACTTTGATCAAGGCCATCAACTCTCTTTTTGCTCCGGCGGAAGCCATTTATTAAGACCAAGACGATCTAAAACCGTCTGGCGGGATAAGGCGCCCTTTTCTTCGACTCCATAGAAAACCTGTAAAGATGCTGGGTTCTGACTCCAATGATAAATCATACCGGCACACATCTTACAGGGTTTATGCGTGGAATACAGAGTCGCCCCCTCGGGAATTTTCTGATGACGCTCTCGAAAGAGTCTCTGCAAGAGATTGACCTCTGCGTGTAGAGTTTTATTTTTCGAATTGGAATTAAGACCGAAACTCAGCACCTCGCCCTGGGCGTCCACCAACAAGGCGGCAATATCGCGATCATAATCATGCAAGACATCTCCCCGGGGCACTCTCTGCGCCAAGCCGACAGCGAGATCAAGAAAGTCCCACGGCGTTTTGGGAGAACTCTGCAGTAGCCAGTTTTGAATCTCTGCCAAAGAACTCTGGTTCTCAGTATTAAGATGCTGGACCGAGGCCACGAGCGAATCAGCGTTTGCCACTTCTTGATGGCGAAGTGACAACGTCATTCCATGATCTTGAGGATTGATTTTTTCGGTGATTCGCTTGGCGACTACTTTCACCATGCCTCGACACATTTCGGTCAGAGCTGCCGTCGTGTAGATACGCTGTCTTAAGATAAAGAAGCTATGGTCAACATGGCGATCAAACAACCCCTGAAGCAGCTTCACCACTGCGGACGACGGCGCCAGCGCCCCTTCTGGATAATAGGCAAAATAGATCACTCCCTCATGTTCGACAAAAGCCAGTTCGTGGCCCGACCGATTGAGTAAAAATGCTATATGCTCTGCCCTTTTTTCTGCCAACATGAGGAATTGATACCATATTGAAAGATTTTTGTCTAAAACCCGAGGACCGACGGAAGTGAATTAGAACTATGAATATGATCAAAAATCGCCTGGAAAAGAACTATAAAAAGCTTAAAAGCTGGTCCGAACGGCATCAAATCGAAGCTTTTCGTCTGTATGACCGCGACATTCCCGAATATCCCTTCATTGTCGATGCCTACAAAGATCATTATCTGGTTCACGACAAAAGCGATCCCCTCAAAGACAAAGATAAAAACCATCTTCCGCATGTCATTGCGGCCCTGCAGGAGCTGTTCAAGTGCTCTGAGCAACAGGTCGTAATTAAAAAACGGGAGCGCCAAGAAGGCCTCAAACAATACGAAAAGCTTGACGAAAAAAATGAGACCTTCGTGGTTCGCGAATCCCAGGCGCTCCTCAAGGTGAACCTGTATGATTACCTCGATACCGGACTTTTCTTGGATCATCGACCCATGCGCCAGAAGATCTTTAAAGCCGCCAAAGACAAAAAATTCCTCAATCTTTTTTGCTACACCGGGTCTGTCAGTGTGTTTGCGGCTCTAGGCGGAGCTCGCACCACCAGCGTAGATATGTCACAAACCTACTTACGCTGGGCCCAGGACAACTTTCAGCTCAACAACCTGGATCTGGGAGGCCACAGTTTCATTAATGCCAATGTTCTGGATTGGCTGAAAACTCAAAGAACTCAAAGGTCCTACGATTTGATTTTTTTAGATCCTCCGACGTTTTCTAACTCCAAAAAAATGGAAGACAGTTTTGAGGTCGAACGAGATCAGGATTTCCTCGTAGAATCCTGCATGGACATGCTCCAACCCCAAGGGGTTCTCTATTTCTCGAACAATAAGAGAAAATTTAAGCTCTCTGACAAGATCCTTGCGAAATTTGCCGTCAAAGACATCTCCGAAGAAAGCATCCCACAGGATTTTCACGACAAAAAGATCCACAACTGCTTTGAAATTCGAGAGAAATAGAGTCTATATTCGAGCCCACAGAGTTTATAGAAACTCCATTTTTTTCAAAGAGTTAATAGAGCGACCAAAAAGACCTTGTCTTGAGGGGCAAAAGGTCCTAGAACCCCCCTTTTGAAAATAGAAACTGTTTCTCTGGGAGGACAAGGAATTGAAAGCTTTAGGTCGCCATATTTTGGTTGAGTTCAGTGGTTGCAATGCGGAAGTGTTAAACGATGTTTCCGTTATTGAAAGAAGTATGATTGAAGCCGCACAGATCGCGGGTGCCACTGTTATTAATTCGACTTTCCATCACTTTTCACCTTGGGGTGTAAGTGGTGTCGTGGTGATCCAAGAAAGTCACTTGGCGATTCACACCTGGCCCGAGTATCGTTACGCGGCGGTGGATCTTTTCACTTGCGGCGATTCTGTGGACCCTTGGGTGTCTTTTGAACACCTGAAAAAAGCTTTCCAAGCCAATTACTCTGCGATTGAGATGAACCGTGGTTCTTTGCACGTCATCAAAAAAACAGACTTCCAACCCAAACAACTTCGCACTGAACCGTCATTTGACCTTAAGAAGGGTTTTCAAATGGAGCGCAATGTTTGGTTCACTGACAAAGACGAAAACCAAGCTTTGTCTTTGCGCTATACCGGCGATGTGCTTTTTGACGAAACAAATCCGTTCCAACGCGTACGCGTCTTGGATTCTTATTCTCACGGAAAGTTCCTCGCCATTAACAACATGGTGATGTGCACCGAGCGTGATGAGTTCCATTATCACGAAATGATTGCGCATCCCGTTTTGCAGGCCCATGGAAATGCTAAAAATGTTTTGGTTATCGGCGGCGGCGACGGCGGAACGATCCGAGAAATATTCAAATATGATCAAATTCAAAACGTCACGATGGTAGAAATCGACGAAGCCGTGATTCGCGCCTCGAAAGAGCATCTTCCCACCATCGCGTGTGAATTTAACAATCCAAAATTGAACCTGATCATCGGTGACGGCATCCAATTTGTGAAAGAGGCGGCTCCGAATACTTATGACGTGATCATCGTAGATGGATCTGATCCCGTGGGTCCTGCGCAAGGCCTTTTCACTGCAGAGTTCTACACCAACTGTAAGAATGCACTGAAGGACGGTGGCATCATTGTAACTCAAGGTGAGTCCCCCATGTTCCATGAAGGCACTTTTGTTGAGTTGAACCATTGCCTTAAAGGTATTTTTGGCAAAGGGAATGTCCACACCATGCTATTCCACGCGACGACCTATCCTTCAGGAATGTGGAGTTTGCAAGTCGGCGTGAAGGGCTCTTTCCATCCCGCAAAAGACTTCAATAAAGACAAAGCGCGCCAATTCTCTATGGACAAAGGTCTTAAGTACTACAACGAAGACGTTCACTCTTCCGCGTTTGCATTACCTACCTTCGTGAGAACGATGCTTGGCGATAATGCTTAATTAATAGACCGCCTCCTATTTTCATTATAGCTTCAATTGGGACTTAAAAATACAGCCCCTCGGTGGGCTGCCAATAAATAGGAGGCGTAAATGTTCAAACTTCCCACTCTGCCCTACGCAAAAACCGGTCTTGCTCCTTTGTTCAATGAAGAACAAATGACTTACCACTACGACAAACACCACAAAGCGTATATCGATAACTTAAATAAGTTCGCTGAAACCGATGCTTCTTTAAAAGGCAAGTCCTTGGAAGAAATCACTTTGAGCTCTTCCGGCGGCGTTTTCAACAACGCAGCTCAAGCTTGGAATCACACTTTCTTCTGGTTTGGAATGTCTCCTGTCGGACAAGGTGGCGCTCCTTCGACAGATCTTGCCGCAGCAATCACTCGTGATTTCGGCTCAATGGATGAACTCAAAGCAAAATTCGTTGATGGCGGAGTTAAAACTTTCGGCTCTGGCTGGATCTGGCTTTGTACGGATGCCGCAGGGAAGTTGAGCTTGGTTTCCACTTCGAATGCCGCAGTTCCTTTTACTAACAACGGTCCGACCCCAATTTTGGTAGCTGACGTTTGGGAACACGCTTACTACATCGACTATCGCAACCTTCGCCAAAAGTTCCTTGAAACTTTCTGGAGCCAAGTAAACTGGAACTTCGTTTCAGAAAACTATGCTTCTAAAAAAGTTCGCGATCTTACTAAAGTGATGACGTAGTCATCGTCTTAAATGAAAAAAAAGGGACTGCGCCTGAAGCCAGTCCCTTTTTCTTTTTAAGCTATCAAATATTAGAATTGTGCTCTTGCGATCAACTCTACAGAACATTGAATTTGCGCCGACGTATTGGGAAGAGCGTGAGCTGTTGATGTACAGATATGGTACTCGTCTTTAGGACCCGCAATTCCATAGCGACGACGATGTTCGGTTTGATGAGTTGCCGGAGACGGACCCGCAACAATACGGCAGCCGATGCCAAACGCGCCCTGACAGCGATTTAACGCATCTTGAATGGCGCGGTTTTGAGCTTCTGTACGACAAGTATTCTCATCGGTCTTTCTTTCGTCAAAGTGACCATTTCCACCAAGCGGCTGAATTCGTTGCGGAACTCCCACCACTCGCTGGTCTTGGATGGCACAAGTGCGGAAGTAGGTTGTTTGACTTACGCATTGATCGATCGCCTGATGCCGAATCCACTGTGCTTTTTGTGAGGCTTGACTAAGACAGTCCTGATCATTCACTCCTAATGCCGAAGCCATCACGCGTCCTTCGGCTCTCATGTCAGCTCGAACTCGGTCTAAAACTGCGCGCTCAGTCTCTGCAGCCACACGACGAATTTCTTCACCGTTACACTGACCTATATCTTGAGCTAACGCCTTTGTGGAAAGAACCGAACAGACAAAAACCAAAAAGATTGTGATTTGTTTCATTAGAATCCCCCGTTTCTCACAAGGGCTTATTTCAAAAACAGTACCAACCGAATTGGTGTCAGAATGTCTCTAGGTGCGAAGCCATTTTCTTTTAGGATCCTTCTTATCGACAGGCCATGTGGTCCAGGTCAATTTCAAGTCACAAGCCTTGAGAAAATTCTCTAAAATCAGTTCGGCATCTTCTTTTTGCCAAAGATCCTTGGCGTGAGAACTTTTGCCCTTGAGTGCAATATCTGACACCAAGGAATAGACCATGCCGCTCATAGGGGGGATTAAGAACCCCATTGTCGACAAAACTCCCTGAAGACGTGAAAGCACGGACTTCCCGCCCACAGAATGCATCAGCACAAAGACGGCACAGGGTTTCCCCATCACAGCCGGTGTCGCCTCGAGGTCTGTCATATCTTCAAGAAATTTCTGCAACGGACTTCCCCAGGAATCCCAATAAGTCCCCGTCGTAAAGATAATCCCAGCAGCCCCCTCAATCTTTTTTTCCAGACTTGTGCTAAATGAGGTCTTCGCCAAGTGAATGACTTCCACGTCGGCCTTTTTCTTTAAAAGAGTGGTCAGAATCTTAATCCACTGAGCACAGTTCCCTTGGACCCCCGTGGGACTTCCGTTAAGAATCAGAATTTTCTTCATAGGCTTTTTAAACTCCCTTTTGACCTGCTTGGCTTTGACATCCCTGGGTCCGGTGGACTAGGGTTTTCTCAAAATTTCGTCACAGCCAACTCTAACCAGGACTATTTATGAGAATTCTATTCCTCGCAACTTTAATTTCACTTTCATCATCTGCCTTTGCCTCTGAATTGAATGCCGTTGAGAGTCTTTTGAGTCTGATTCAGCCCGGGACATATCAAGGGGTCTATAACGAAAAGAAATGCACCTTTACATTAGATGTCGACGGGGAAACGGCGACAGGGACTCTTGCAAAACAACATAAGTCCGTCACTCACACTTTCACGAAAGATGATGTGATCAGATTCAACGCACAGAAAGGCGAATTTAGGTCCTTTCAGGTGACTCGCACCGAGGACCCCGAAAAGTATTCAACAGATGAATTCCGCTTTGTTCATAACCAAACAGGCGCTTTCGTGGTTATAGAACAAATCTATATCAACAAACGCAACCATTATCGTCATATCGTCGAATGCCTTTTGAAATAGTTCCTTAGACTTGGACGTTGTCGGCGAATATCGTCGACCTCGAAAAAAGAATGGGCGCCTCTTGCAGGCGCCCCGTTACATGGAGGGATGGGAAAAGGACCGCACTTTATGATTTGTGTACTTCCATCAAGATACCTCCTTTGAGTTTTCCTCCAGGATCACATCCTCCCCATTTCTGGGAAAGATCTTTGGGAACTTTGATTTCATAGAAAGCGGAACTCTTCGAGGCGGGTCTTTAATTTCGATGAAATTTAAGACGTCTCGAACCCCGGAGAGTTCCCACGCTGAGGCAACCGCCATTGCCTTAAGTCTTGGTCGATAGACTTCACCTTCGAGTTTGACGACACCGTCAACCACGTCGACTTCGATATGTTCGTCGCCGATTTTGATCATCTCCTCCAGTTGCGACTTAAGGATCTCGGTAATCTCTTCGTCCGTTCTAAAGTAGTCCGCCGGTACCACAATGCGATCTTCTATGGCCCATACTCCCTCTGTATCGGAGATCACATTCAGGGCAGCATTCTTTTTGTAGGAGGTGTCTACAAAACCACTGACGATGACTACACCTCCACGAACGACAACCTCCAGATCAGCTTCACTCACTCTTTTGTCCCACTTGATTCGGTCGCGAATTTTTCGCGCTAACTCATTATCAACCTGGTTCTTTTTTAGAAGAGTAGTCATAAGCTGCTCCTTCTGCCTCAATTAACAAATAACTTATCCTGTCCTAGGCAGCCCACTCTTCAGTGGGCGCCGGTCTATTCAACACCGGATCATTTCTGCGGTGTTTTGATTTTTTAGAGGATCGCTTGCTAAGAATGATCTTCAATGCAGACACTGTCTTAGCTACACATTTCTTAAAGTTTTCATCGCTCTTATGCACCTTAATTACTGTGCGCATATGAGATGGCTTTAAGATGACCTCACACACATAACTCGGTTTCCGAGTTTGTGATCTGTGTCGATCAGTTTCGACACGCACGGTGAGATGAGCATCACTATCGTATTTGAAGAACTCTGAGATTGCCCCCTCAACTTTTTCAAGTAAGTAGGCCTCAAGATTTTCAGTCTTAGTGATGTCTCTGTAGAAGATGTCTGTTTGCATATCTACCTCCTTTTTCTGATCTCATTATCGTTCATATTAACAATTTCGTTAAATATATAATTTGGATGACATACTTAGGTTAAATCTATATGTTGAGCTGGCCCTCTTAAGAAAATTCGAGATTGTTTCAACACTTACGGAGGCGCAGCAAAAGACCAGTTCCAAAAAGGCGCCAAAAATGCCCTGTTAATAGGAGGTCCAGCCGTATGTTTAACTACAACCACCTGTATTATTTTTACGTCACCGCAAAACTCGGGGGTGTCAGCAACGCGGCCAAATACCTGCACATCAGCCAACCTTCGCTCAGCTCCCAACTTAAAGTCTTTGAAAATTCGATTGATCAGAAACTTTTTGAAAAAAAAGGGCGTAATCTGCAACTCACTCCCGAGGGGGAACGAGCTTTTGCGTATACAAAAAAAATCTTCGATGTTGCCGCGGAGTTTGCAGAATCTTTGCGTTCTCCAACCGAACAACACAGTCAGAGAATTCGCATTGGTGTTACTGATCAAGTGGAGCGCCCTTTCATCGCGGATCTCTTGAGCCCTTTGATTCACGAAAGAAAGAAGGATGTTCAAAAAACCTTCTTCGTCAGTTCGGCTCCCTCTGAGGTTCTCTTGCAGCAACTGCGCAGTGAGGAGATTGACTTACTTCTTACCAATAAGCCTATTTACGTTGAAGATGTGAAGGAGCTGGCCTCGGCCAGCATGCCTGTGAATCTGATTGTTTCCTCTGAAAATCTCAAAAAACTTAAGATCCGTATTTCTCGCAACACGGCTGCCGCTGATTTTATTAATGCGGTTCCACTGGGCCTGGTCATTCCGTCTTATAAAATGAAACTGCGCCATGAAACCGATTTGTTTTTTCAAGAAATCAAAGCCCGAAAAAAAGTCGTCTTGGAAAGCGACATCATGTCCGTGGTGGGGAGAGCCATTCTGGATGGCGCAGGTTTCGGCTTTTTGCCAGTTCCCTATGTTTTTGACGAAGTAAAAAGCGGCGCCGTCACAACTCTCGGACCCAAAGCGGGCTATTGGAAGCACACACTTTATCTGCTGGGCCGAAAGGATTCAAATTATGATGAAACCATTGAAGAGGTAAAAAACAGCGTAAAAAGGCTCGAGAAAATGATCTGAGATGCTCCCGCCAAACCCATCCATGACCGCCTGTCCTGGATTTAAAGTCCTGACCTTAGTCCTGTTACTTATTGGGAAAAGGTCACGGCAAAGGACCTCGTTAAATACTAAAACTTCGCGATAATCATCAAGATCAACAAGAATATTATCAGAAGTTCTTTAGCAATTCTGAGAATGCGCCGAATACGTAAATAGTGTTGTTTACGCATTTCGGACCTCCTTGCTCTATCGGACAGGGAGGTTCACAAAAAAACGGATCTGGCGAGAGCAAGATCCGTTTTTGCATTTAATGTTCCTGAATTAATATGGCTGACGAGCCTGACTGTTTGCCAAGTCCAAAGCAAGAACCAAGGCAATCTTAGTGTACACTGCAGAGTGCTTGAAGTTTGACTCTGGAGAAATCACATCCCGAGACGTGTGGATGTTCTTATTGCTTTTGCTGAAAGTCGCTTCAAAGGGCATCAACGCCGCATATCCTTGACGATTCCACGAAGCGTGGTCGCTACATCCATAACCGCACTTATCGTCAACAATGCGTGCATGCAAATAGGTCTCGTTCATCGCTTTAAGATAATCGCGCAGCCAAGAGCTGGTGAAATCCGTCATGCTACCAATCACCAATTCACCAGAGCCTGGGAACAAGGTCATATCCAACTGCAATACAGCGACGACATCTTTTTTCTCGGCCTTATATTGTTTCGCAATTTCAGCGGACCCCAAAAGACCGGACTCTTCGCCCGCGTACCAGAAGAACTCGACCGTACGTTGAGGTTGAGGTTTATCCATCAAAATTCTCAAAGCTTCGATCAAGTTCGCAGAGCCAGAAGCATTGTCGTCAGCGCCGGGAGCCTGACTGCCACCGCCCCATGATTGATTAATGGAATCTAAATGTCCACCCAACACAACGATCTCATTGGGACGCTGACTTCCGATCAAACGCACACGCAAAGAGTTTTGTTTTGTCGATGAATGTGTGATCTCTGAAATCTCATAAGGAATTTGTGCATTCCCCAACATCGCTTCCAAACGTTGTTTCATTTCGACAACGTGTTTGTTCGGTTGAGAATCGCGGTTATTGCGATTCGGAAAAGCGGAAAGCCACTGAACGTAGCTGCGTAAATTGGATTCGCTCACTTCGGTCAGAGCCGCCTCGATCTGGGCGCTCTTTTCCAAAGAAAGAATCTTAAAGGGGGCTCTTTCGTAAAGATCATTCTTTTCTTTGGTTTTTGCCATCTCTGTCAGTAGGTGATCAAAACCGCGCGATTGAAGCATCACATCTTGGCTCAGATCTTCAAAGCCTCCGCATTTCCCAACGGAGTGAGCTCGCTCTTGGATTCTTTGCTGCATCAGAGGAGTTACAATCGCGTAACCAACCTCCACATCCTCATCCTTTGCCAAGACAGGAATATTCAATGCTCGCAGATCTTTGAGATCAGCCAGAATCGGTTTTGTTTCGAAATTTTCTAGAGGAGCAACGTGAGCCGTTGCTGTGGATGCGATGAGTAAAAGCGCCATCATGGCAGTTTTCATGTTTCAATCCTTTGAAGAAAAATTACCGCGATTTAATGGTAGCGAATTTGTCCTCATGTTGGCAAAGACAATTCGCTTATTTTTTCAACATGCATTAAGATATTTTGCTATGACCAAAGACATTTTGCTGACGACACTCAACTCTTCTTATCCCCATAGCTCTTTTGGACTTCGTTATCTCATGGCCAATCTCGGAGAGCTCAAAGATCGCGCCCACATCATGGAGTTCACAATCCAACGGGACCCTCGCGATGTCGCCGAGGTGCTGCTGCGTCAAAATGCTAAGATTATCGGCCTCGGGGTGTATATTTGGAACGCTCAAGAATCTTTGGAACTGGTGTCTTTGATTAAAAAGATCAGCCCAGAAACTGTGGTTGTGTTAGGGGGGCCAGAGGTCAGCCATGAAACAGAAACACAGAACATTTGTCAGATTGCGGATTTCACCATCAAAGGAGAAGGCGACTTCCTTTTCTACGAGTTCTGCCATAACTACCTAGAAAAAGGCCTTCTGCCTTCATCCAAATATATTACGGGAGCTCTGCCAGATATAAAGCTGATTCAAACCCCTTATGGATTTTATAACGATGAGGACATCCAGAATCGAGTCATCTATGTTGAAGCTTCTCGTGGTTGCCCTTTCCGCTGCGAGTATTGTCTTTCGTCACTAGACAAGGCCGTACGTGCGTTTGATACAGCCAGCTTGCTTGTCGAAATTGAAAAGCTTCTTGAGCGCGGGGCTCGGCAGTTCAAGTTTATTGATCGTACGTTTAATCTAAGCCCCACAACCTGCACCCAGATTCTTCAGTTTTTTCTGGACCGCATTCATTTAGGACTTTTCCTTCATTTCGAGATGGTGCCAGATCGATTGCCGACGGAAATTCGCGAGTTGATCAAAAAGTTTCCGGCCGGGGCCTTGCAATTCGAAATTGGAATTCAAACATGGAACCCCGAGGTCGCACGTCTTGTCAGTCGTCGCAATGACTATGAGAAAGTGAAAGACAACTTCCGCTTTTTAGCGGCGGAAACAGGAGTTCATACCCATGCCGATTTAATTGCCGGACTTCCGGGGGAAGATCTTGAGAGCTTTGCCCGAGGATTTGATACCTTGGCGGAACTTGGCCCCGATGAAATCCAAGTCGGAATTCTCAAGCGACTCAAAGGAGCCCCGATTGCTCGTCATGATAAAGAGTGGGAAATGGTCTATGCCACACATCCCCCCTATCAAGTTCTTCGTACCAAAACGATGAACTTTATGACTCTGCAAAAAATGAATCGTTTTGCGAAGTTTTGGGATCTCTACGCCAACAGTGGCACCTTTAAAAAACTGATCGCCACATTCAAACAACGATCTCAATTACGTGAAGATCAATCCTTCTTTTGGGAGTTCTTTGCGTTCAACGAATTCTTGTCAATTCGTCATGCGCAATCTTTTGGAATCGCACAACTGAGTCTTTTTGAAAGTGCCTACCTTTACTTAAAAGACGAACTGCAGTGGCCTCAAGATCAAGCCAAAGCGCTGATTCTTGAAGACTATGCGGCGGCGGGAAAAATAGACGTACCGAAGTTTTTAAGAGAGTTCCCTCAGAAAAGGGATTCTACTGATGAAGACAGTCGCAAAGAAAAATCAAATCTTCCTAAACGGCAACAAAAACACTTGAGTGGGAATCCTGAGACCGTTTCATAACAAAACTTGAGGCCAAAAGAAGTCCAAAACCAGAGATCAGTAAGGCGCAGCGGATGTACATAAAACGCACCCACTGCGACCGAACTTCGATCCAATCCGCAGGCGGGGTCATCATTTGCCAAGAGTTAATCACTCGATTTAACGGCAGGTTCCCCGTCCAAGTCATGACAAGCTCATCCAAAATGCACAACAAAGCAAATGCCACCAGCACGAACTCTAAAGATCGCCACTCTTTACGAAGCAGAAATAAATTGGTCGTAATAATCAACGTCAGAGCCAAATAAAAGAACGGCGTCCAAGCAACAAACACCGTTTCCATGGACTGATGAAGTTCGATATAGGAGCCCACCGTCAGGCGCTCCATAGCCGGCCCCATCCCCAACACAAAGGCAAAGGAGCTGCCAGCCATGAGTCCCGTCATCATGAGACTGATATAACGAAAAATCATCGAAACGTTCATAGGAAAATATCTATAGCCATCTGTTTAGTTTATCACAAGTTTCATTTTTGAAATTGAGTCTTCTTCACTGCTCTCGCAACTTCTTCGCATAGCCCGTGTATGAAATCAACGTGGACTTAGAGAACGTAAAGCGAAACTCCTTCGGCACCACACCCGTCTTAATAAGGCGAAACAAGGCCTTTTGCGCGAATATAGGACGAATTCCACGGATCTGCATCTCTTGCAAGCCCGCCTCTTCTAACCACGAACGTATCTGATTAGGGTCGATAAACAGAGAATATACATGGTAATCCTTAGGTGTGTTCTTTACAAACCACTCCATCCCCTTGATGACAACCAACCAGGCTAGAGGATTCTTACTGAAGGTATTAAAGAAGAACAACCCCCCGGGCCTTAAAACACGAGTGGCCTCATCAATGACCTTTTGAGGATCCGAGACGTGTTCCAATAGATCCATTGCCGCAACGACATCAAAGCTTTCGCGCGGGAATGGCACCTGATAGACATCGCCCTGCTGGTAACGGACCGTGTGAGTTTTATCTCTCGACTCTGCAATCTTGAGACTTGAAGTGGACAGGTCAATCCCCGTCACACTATGGCCTGCCAGCGCTAGGTCATTTGCCAAGAATCCAGCCCCACACCCCATATCAAGGACTTCAGAACGGTAGCCAATATGACGACGAATTTGCTCCAAGATCCACGGCATCTCAAGTTTGTGCTGATTTCTTAGCAAAGCGATGGGATCGTCTTGGGCTTCATACCAACGCTCGGCCAACTGATCATAGACGTCATTATTCACGATTTCTTTGTCCAGCTTAGCCAAGTCTAAGTCCATAAAAAAACCTCCGCTTCATTCCACGCTATCAAAGGGCGCAAGAACTCAGGGAGGTTTCTCGAAGTCCAGTGGTAAGAATCATTTTCCTACTGAAGAAGACCTTCCTTCTTCATAGCCTTTTGCACCGCCGGACGGCCCATCATGCGTTCCATAAAAGCAAAAAGGGACGGATACTTTGACATATCCACCTTCAGCCATTTCGACCACCCCAGAATCACAAAAAGATAAGCATCGGCCGCCGTGTACTGAGAGCCCATCAAGTAGTCGCTGGTCTTAAAGTGACTATTCAAAAAACTCAGTTTTTGATCCATCATTTTAAGTGTTGCGGCTTTGAAATCTCGGGCCATCTCTGCATTTTGTGGGAACATTCGCTCGGCAGCGAAAAGAGACCCCAGACCTTTGTGAATTTCAGTGGCGATATAATTCATCCACTCCAAACAACGATAGTGCGCCTCGGTGCCCGCTTTGGGAAGAAGCTCTTTCTCGGGGTGCTGATCACAAAGATACTGAAGCAAAACTGCACACTCTGTGAGAAGGCCTCCGTCATTCAACTCCAGAGAGGGCACGGACCCTTTGGGATTGATCTGGTTATAGTCTTTACCCGAAGAGGTCTTTTTCGAAGCCAGATCAACGGATTCGGCTTGATAGCTCATTCCCAGCTCTTCCAAAACAATGTGTGGAGCTAAAGAACAGGCTCCTGGTGAAAAATAGAGTTTCATACTTGGTCCCCTTTCAGATAGACTTAAGCCATGAGTGATTACATCGAGATTATCTTCCGGTGGGCTTTCGGTTTGCAAATGGTCTTTTGGGGACTCAATGGTTTTCTTCAATGGGTCAAGATCCCGCCAGCAGGTCCCGGCATTGATAAGTTTGTCGGTGCTTGTGTTGAAACAAAGTTTATTATGCCTGTTGTGAAGACTCTTGAAATCATCTTCGGCGGCTTTTTGCTCTTAGGCTTTATGATTCCAGCCAGTCTGCTTATTTTTGGACCCCTCATTTTTGTAATTACAGGGCTGCACGTTTTTCATAATCCAAAACCTTGGGGTATCTTAGCATCCTTCACGGTTCCCTACTTAGCCCTCTTGTTTTTTCACAGTGGCTCTTTATTGCGAATCGTTCACTAAACTAGGGCCAGGTCTTCAACATAAATGTCACGATTAGCGCCAGAAGAGCGGGCAAAGCCTGAATATAGAAAATCCTTTTGCTGACACTCAGGGCCCCATAAAGACCAGCGACAATCACGCAAATCAAAAAAAAGAACTTGATCTGATCACCCACCATCACATCGGGGTGAAAAACTCCCCATAAAAGACCGGCGGACAGAAATCCATTATAAAGACCTTGGTTTGCCGCAAGAATTGCCGAGTCCTCAGCCTTTTGTGGAGTATTGCGAAAAATCTTTCGCCCTAAGGGCTTCGTCCACAAAAACATCTCTAAATACAAAAATGCAAGGTGAAGCACAGCAACAAGGACGACGAGAATATTTCCTAACATCAGATGGGCTCTCCGTTGGCGTAAGACACCTGTTCGTTTAAAGTCCAGAAGTCATACAGATAGCCCAGCAAAAAGAGGCCCCCCGTGCACAGCCAAATCAAACCGCTGATCCACTTTCCCATGTAAAAACGATGGACTCCAAACATCCCCAGAAAGGTCAAAAGCAGCCAGGCCACATTATAGTCGATGGGGCCCGCCTTATAACGACGGTCCGCTGAACGATCCATTGAGGGAATTAAAAAGAGGTCAACAAACCAACCCACACCCAAAACACCGAAAGTAAAAAACCAGATGGTTCCCGAAATGGGTTTGCCATAATAGAAGCGGTGAGCCCCCATAAAGCCAAAGATCCACAAAATATATCCAACCACAATAGAATGAGTCGAAGAGGCAGTCATAAAGGCCTTTCCATCTTGTTGTGTTTACTGTAACCCAGATTCCTTTGCCGATTCAAGTAACGTCCAAACTGTTTCATGACCCAAAGATGAATCAGCGCCTGAGTCCACCGATACAGATACCATGGCATCCGAGGTTCAAAATCATGGATGGCGGCAATCAAAGCTTCACCCCCTAATATGGTTCGAAACTCCAGACGCCCCCGGGCCGTTCTTCGTGCTAACAACCCACCTCGCACATAAAAAAGCTGCCGATCCATCCAACTTCGCTCTGGAGCATATTCTAAAATCAGAAGACGCATAAAAGGAAAACGCCAACAAAAATAAATCCAGTGGCCGCTGACTTCCACCTTCAGAAATCCTGGCTGCATCTGTGGTAAAAATTCAAGATAAGCTTGCGCCACACTGGCGGCCGTTTGCCCTTGGGGTAACACGAGTCTTTGCACAGAGCGAACCACATGAGGGCCCTCAGGAACTCCCTGGAAGGCCAAGGGTGACTTGTGTTCATCATAGGAATTAAGGGCATTTTGCAGGGCTGTCTTCACGTCCATAAAATGATAGCCCGGAATCTCCAGCTTTCTTTCAGGACTGACCAGCAAGGAAGACTTTAAACCCACCACTAGAGGCCGCACCAAAGCGCGGGGTGCCCCAGTCACAAGGCAAACCCACAAGGTCGAAAGTTGAGGTGTTAAAAATGGAACTGTCAAAAGACCTCGATGTCGCCCCTGAATGCGCGCAATGAGCTTCATCATTTCAAGATAGCTCACAGATTCAGGCCCACCAATATCATAGATCTTGTTAAAAGAGTCCGTTCGATCTATGCAAAAGATCAGACTTGCGACCACATCCCGAAGTGCGATCGGCTGAGTTTTTGTTTTTGTCCAGGCCGGACACACCATCACCGGCAAACGATTCACCAGGCGGGCCATGATATGAAAAGAAGATCCTTCCGCACCCAAGATAACAGCCGCTCTTAACGCCGTTGTGGGCACCGAGCTTTTTCGAAAAACCTCTTCCACTTCCCAACGACTTTGCAGATGTCGAGAGATCTCTTTAGGATTTTCAGGTCTTAAGCCACTGAGATAAATGATTTGTCGGACCTTGCACTTTTCAGCCGCGCGTACAAAATTATCAGCCACGATGAGATCGAAATCATCGAAAGTTCCTTGGGTTAAGTGCGCCGAGGGTCGCATGGAATGCACTAAATAGATCGCGACGTCGACTCCTTGAAGAGCACGCTCTGCATCCAACAAACTAAAAAGATCGCAGGCACGCCACTCAATATTTTTTTGCTGGGATTGTTTTGTGGCTCGACTTAAAGCCACGACTTCAAAACTTTTTTGAAGTTCCTCAATCAACGCCTTCCCAACAAAACCACTGGCTCCCGCGACAGCGACTTTCACAAATAACTCCTAAAAAATTAATGCTATCACAGTTAACGGGAGAGTCTAAAAAGAACCGACAAAATACAATGACTTAGGACCCACCTTGACAAATCAAAAAGAGAACACAAAAGGACACTCCTCTTTTATCAAAAAATTTTTCGACATCTTGACAAGAAAAATTCAAACACCATGTTTAAGGCGTAAGAGGAAAACCGTAAAGGAGGTTCTCATGAGACTTTTAACACCTTATTGGACAACACGCAGAGCAGCTACTACAGATATCTTCAACGAGATGGAGCGATTCTTTGAAGACTTCGGCAGAGCCCCCGCAATGACTTCTGCGGAGCGCACTTACACTCCTGCTTGCGATGTCTCCGAGAAGGACGAGGGCTTCATGCTTTGCATGGATCTGCCTGGCTTCAAAAAAGAAGATATTAAAATTGAAATGAACGAAAATGTTCTCACAATTTCAGGAGAAAGAAAGCGCGAGGTGAAAGCCGATGTTGAACCCAAAGGACATAGAATAGAAAGATACTATGGCACTTTTGCCAGAAGTTTTTCACTGCCCACAAATGTGGATGTCGAAAAGATCGAGGCCCACTATGAAGACGGAGTATTGAATCTTCATATTCCTAAAGCTCAAGTGGCAGCTCCTCGTCGAATCGAAATCCAATCTAAATCCGACACACCTTCCCACTAATCAATCCTTCCTTCCCTCGAGGACTTGGCCCCCGCCAGGTCCTCCTCTCTTTCAAAAGATCATTTGCCTGCGGACTCTCAAAAGACAATACTGATAGCTGGTGAGGTCTTGCTTGGACAAAACAAAACTTATTGAAACAATTCGCACTCAACTTGAAAAGGACATGGCCGTTCTCAAAGAAGCGGCCTTGGCCACCTACGAAGCTGCGACTCACGAAGAAAGCAAACCCGAGAACGAGTACGATACGCGTGGCCTGGAGGCATCCTACCTCGCTGGCGCTCAAGCAAAACGCATTGCTGAAATTGAAGAGCTGCTTGTCATCTACAAACATCTTGATGTTAAAAGCTTTGGTCCTAACGACAAAATCAACTCAACGGCCTTGGTGGAAGTAGAGCATAATGGAAAACACAGCTTTTTTTTCATTATGGCCAAAGGCGGCGGCCTGAGCGTCCTACTTGAAGGACGTTCCGTTCAAGTAATCACTCCCAACAGTCCCCTGGGTGAGGCCCTTCAAGATTTACGACAAGGGGATATCGCCGTTGTTGAAAACGGTGAGCAGGTGCGTGAATACGAAGTCATCCATGTTTGGTAACGATTTGCATCCGTGAATACCGGCAGTTCTTGCTAGTTCCGCAATATTATTTTAGGATCTCGAGCCATGGGCACTACAATTCAAGATGTTGTTATTATCACCACGGGTGGAACTATCGAAAAGACCTATAACGAATTCGATGGCTCCTTGGAAAATCGCGGCACCAGTATCAAAAACCGCATTCTTTCTAAGATGCGTCTGCCCTACACCAACATCATGGTTTATCCCTTATTAAGCAAAGATTCCCTTTATATGACTGACAGTGATCGCTCGCTGATTGCCGCCACGGTAAAAGACCAAATGCAAAGGGGATGTCCAATCGTCGTTCTTCATGGCACCGACACCATGAGTTTAACCGCCGAACACTGTCATAAGGAAATTGGAACTCCCAAAGTGCCGGTGGTTTTTACGGGCGCGATGATTCCGATGGGTTTTGAAGATAGTGATGCCGCCCAGAATGTCACAGAGGCCCTTTTGTCGGCCAAGCTTCTTGCCCCAGGCTTCTACATTTCATTCCACAATCAGGTTTTTGCCGTCCCCCGCGTTCGCAAGAATAAAGACAAAGGCACCTTCGAGACTTTCTAAATATTTTCTCAATTTGAGGCTTTGAGATTTTTCCACAAATTCCGAAAAGAGGGTTTTAAACTTTCTTTGAAGGAGTTTTCTTGAAGTCCGTTTCTTCCCTCTGTCTATCCCTTCTATTTGTATTAACCTCTTGCACACACACCCCGACTAAAGTCCCGGGACACGCGGAGGTTGATCGACCGATCCCCTATAAACCTGAGCGAACTCCCGCGGCCAATGAGCTTGACTGGTGGGCCGCCAATTCACAACAGGTTCAAGACGCCAACTGTCGTCTTAAATTTCCAGTCACGACCGCCGAAATTGATGGCTATTACAAAAGACTTCCTCCAGAACCCGGCTACGAAGCGGGCACGACTGAAGTCTTCGGAATCAAACTTGAGAATGAAAGACCTCATCTGGTTTTAGCCCTTTCTAAGCTTCTTTATCCCACCCGTGATGGGGTAAAAATTGAAGAGGCTCCCGAAAATTTTCAAACGAAATACAACGTCAATCCGTCCTGTAAAAAAGCTCTTTGTGCCGCACAGGCAATCTTCGGAAAAGAAGTGGGCCCACAGATGCTCTTTATCATGGATAAATTCGACGTAAACACGTCGCCCTTCTCTTTTGTGAATGCTGATTTATTTACAGCCTCTGAAATCGCCGATGTCATTCGCACTTTTGAACTGATTCCAACTCAACAACTTCCTTTTAAATCGAACCAACAACTCATTAAATTTAAACGCGGCTATACTCGCGCTTCCTACGGTGACGACGGCGACTTGGTTCTTGCCAACGCGGTCATGGAGCTCTTTGATGGCTGGAGCAAAAAAAGTTCTTTGGTTCGCCAGTACACTCTTTTCCATGAGTTCGCCCATAACTACGCCAACAGCCAATTTGCAGATTACGATCGTTCGGCGACTTGGCTGACACTCAGCAACTGGAAAGAATCCAAAGCGGGTGAGTTCACCATTGAAAAAAAGAAGCTTTTGCAGGGACACCCCTTTGTTTCCAAATACGGAGAAACAAATCCATTCGAGGATTTCGCCGAAAGTGTTACTTCTTACCGTCTGAATCCGACGCTGCTTCAGGCGAAATCTCCTGACAAGTACAATCTTGTGAAACTGATGGTCTTCGACGGAGTTGAATTTACATCTCAAAAATCCTGCAAGAAGTCTTCATTAAGTTCTCAATACCAAAAACAGATTGACCGCGATGGCGGAGCCCTCAGTGTGCAAAACAAAGGGCAAATCAAAGAAGCCTGCCAGCGCACATTCTATCAAACTGTTTTAGGCCATGTGCCCGTGAGCTTCTTTGAGGCTTGTGTCAACTATGAGGCCACCCAACTGTGGCTGGCAAACAATGCTCCGAAATACCCCGAGCTGGTGCCCCAGGCTCTTTTTGATGGCAAACTTCGCATCAGCAACCTCAAGTTTGCCCAACTCAAAAAAGAGCTCACTCAGGTCCTTGCACCAGAAGCCACAGATTGGATCCTTGATTCCGCAAAGGGTTATACCCATGAAATGACCTCCGATATGACCAATGCTGAATATTGTGAAGCCTGGGCTAAGCTGGAAAATCGCGTCTATCCAGGAAGCGGAGCCAAAAGCTCTTGGCGTCAAAAGGGGATCTTCGTGTCAACAGACTACACCCCTCATGCCGGAGCCGCTCGAGGTTTATGCTTAGATCTGGTTCGCGGCTTTACGCCAACTTCCAAATCTTCCACCTCCGCAATTAAAAAGTGGCTCAAAGAAACTTTCTATATTAAGACCGAGGCACCCCTGGTCGAACGCGGGGTCAACCGTGAGTCATTACTAAAATATATCGTAGATCGCACCGGTTACTAGCGGCTAATGCGCTTGAGAGATCTTATTTAGAAATCTCTTCATCGTGCGAACATAAAGATCATAGTCAGGGCTTGAAACATCATGCCCTGACAAAGGAAAGATCTCAATCTTCGAGTTTTTGAAGACCTCTTTCATTTCTGCAAGATCTTCTTCCATCATCATGGCGCTATTGCCACCTTTAAGAATCAAAGTCGGAGTTTTTGAAAAAAGACGACACTCCTCCAAAAGATTAAGATCCTGGGAGTCATTGGCAATTCCCCATAGGAACTGTTCGCTTTTGGCAGAAGGATGATTGCGAGCCCGCTCGACCCACTCTTTGCCAAACTTTCTTTGTTTTAAAACTTTGTCCTGAATGACCAAAGCCATAATGCTTTCGGGATGGGCCAGGGCATAGGCCACGGCGTACAAGGCTCCCTGACTAAAGCCGACAAGTACAAAACGCTGAAGCCCCAGATGCGCAACCACAGCTTTAATATCATTTGCATGATCGTAGACAGAAAATCCGCTGGAGGGAAAATCTGATCGCCCCCGGCCTCGCAGACTGATTGCAACGCAGGGATGCTCTGAAAAGCTGGCGAAATCATTTTGCCAATCTTCGGCTTTGCCTAACATCCCAGGAATGAAAACCATCGGCACCCCTGAGGCTTGGGAATTTCCATAGATCGCATGAAGTCGCCCAAACGATGTTTCAACAAAAACATCTCTGATCTCACTCATCCTGTCCCCTCACGCCTTCTTGCACAAAATATGACATTCGTAGGTGCCAGAATAGGACATTGAACCGGAAGTGCAAAGATCTTGACCACAAACTAGACCCCACCTTTCCAGCGGCTCATGAAAGGTCCAATGAGGGTCAGCAGGGTTTCAGAAAAGTCGCTGTCATCTGCTTCTCTAGGAACAGAAAATCCAAAAACTTTGAACTCACGCAGTAAAATAAATGCAGGACAACTCACAGCAATGAGGTGTGACATGAGAACAATAAATCAAATTTCGACTGTTATAATCAGCTTATTATTTTTAACATCCAACCCCGCTAATGCGCAGCCCTCTCCTTATGAAGACGAACGCATTCCCAACATGATTGAAGAATTAAACCCCTTCGATCCCAACATCGAAGAAACCCTTAAATACTATGACGAGATTTACGAAGAAGAAACCGGCAAGTCCTCTCACCTGGAAGATTACACTATAATTGATCAACTTTTGGGACTTGCCAGTTGTTATCGCTCTTCCTGTGCTGTGTGGGCACAGGTGGTGAAGTCTTCACAAAGAATGTACTTGTACTTAAATGGAAGTCTTTATGGTTCTTGGCTTGTATCAACCGGGGTTCCCGGCTATGGAACCCCTAATTTTGACAAACATCCCGACGGTCGTATCTACGATCGATACACCTCGGGAAAATATCCCGGAGGAGACTACCGCGGCTTAGGGAACATGCCCTATGCGGTTTTCATTCGTGGAGGGTTTGCCCTTCATGGCACACCTCAAAGCAATTGGCCTAAATTGGGCAGACCGGCTTCCCACGGCTGTATCCGCATGCATCCTGACAATGCTTATATTTTCAACCGTCTGGTCAGACAGTATGGAATTGGCAATGTTTGGATCACCGTTCAGTAGCATTCGGTAAAGGACGCCCTCTGACCACACTCAGAGGGTGTTCTTCGTATCTTAAAACAAAGAAAAGAACGACCCCACAAAGCTGATGAAGGGTGGCGACCGGAGGGGGCACCATTAAAACCAAAGTCAAAATGCCCAACACAAACTGAAGAAAAATCAGGGACCCAATGAGATAATATTTTTTGATCAACGCATAAACCGCAGCGATCACCATCAACCACGCCCCCAAACGATGAAAAAGCTGAAGGTTGATTTGATTATAAAAAAGATTCTCGGTCAGTGTCGGAAAGATAAGAAACTTTTGAGGCCACCACGTATCGCCAAACTTAGGAAAGGTGTTATAGATATATCCCGCGCGACTGCCCGCCACCAAGGCCCCGAGAGCCATCTGTCCCAGGCAAAGCCCCCCAAGAACTCTGAGAAACAAACGCTCTGAGGAGGTCTGCTTGCTTTGTGTGTTGGTATTTTCCTCTCTCAACCATCGGGCAAGATAAGCAATAATCAGACTGGCCCAGATGAAGTGCACCATCAGTCTAAAATGACTGACCCGCGGAACCTGCACCAATCCACTTTTAACCATGTACCAGCCCAAAGCCCCCTGAACCGCGCCCATGAGTAGAAGCAAAATCAACTTTCTTAAATCTCGGCCCGTGGCCTCTTTCTTTAAAACAAGGAATAAGAAAGGAATCAAAATGACGAAGATCAAGGAGCGAGCGATCAAGCGATGAGTGAATTCCCACCAAAAGATCGTCTTAAAGTCTTCTAAGGTTACGTTAGGATTGGATTTAAATTCAGGAAACTCTTGATAGCGCAGAAACTCTTGGGACCACTCGGTTTCATTCAAGGGAGGAACGGCTCCGGACAGAGGCTTCCATTCAACAATGGAAAGCCCTGACCCCGTCAGCCTGGTCATGGCCCCAATTCCCATTGTCGCCAGAACCACGAAAGCAATGCTTAAAATCCAAACCTGCCGGAAGCGCACTTGATTATTCCGCGTCCCAATCCAAAAGACGCTGTTCACCTTCAAGCTTTTGAATCTCGGTAATATCTTGAGACATCTCAATGACGCCCTTATAGTTCATATCTTTATCACGAATGGCAAAATACCGAATATGAATCACGCGTCCTTTGAAACGAATCCAAAATGCGGCTTCGTTTTTTGTGCCTTTTTTGAACTCTTCAAGAATTCTTAAAACTGTCCCTACACTTTTTGGAGGATGGCAAAAACGCACCTCACGACCGATGATCCCCGCACTGCGAGGGAAAACTCGGTCTTCTCCCCGATTGTAGAAGATCACTCGATCGTTCTCGTCGACGTAAGTTAAATCGACAGGCATAAATTTGAGCATCAAGTTCACTTGCTCCGGCGTCATGTAGCCCTCATCCATTCGCAGACGATCTGGAATGACGGCCTTTGCCGCCGCAGGAGCTGCGGCTTCCTCTTTGCAATAAGCTGCGGGCTCTTGGCTTAACATCCAACCAATTTCCCTTTCCCCCACACTCATTTCTTTCCAGTCTTCTTCCGTCAACAGATGAAGAGCATTGGGGAACAAACGCATTTCTTCGACCATCATAAGTCTTTGCATTTCACCAATGATAAGACGCATATCTTCGTTGAGGCCTGCTAAATCTTTAGTTTCAATCTTTTTTCGAACCCCACGAAGCAAGTCTCTGTTCGAGTCATGAAAGGCCCACATGCCTTGACTAGGACCATTCCATCCCCGCTTTTCAAGATACGGAAAAAGCTGATTTTCTTTGCGGGCATATCGTTTCTCAACTTCACTTAATTGATTGAACAAATTAAAGAACTTTTGAAAGTCCTGGTTCGCGTCAGTTTCATCAATTTCGCGCAAAATTCTTTGGATATAGAAGTTCTCGGCAAAATAGGTTTTCACCGGATGACCTTCAGGAAGCTCTTTTACGTAATCGGGAAAATAGTTATTCAAGGCCTGGCTGCTATCGTTTTGATTCATGAGATTCACCTTTTTAAAAAGTCAGCGTTCAAAGAAGCGGCAAAAGCAGCTCCGTCAAAGCTTGAGGTAATTTATGTGGATTAGATAAAATATGAATGTTGGAATTGCCGAACATTTGCGGCAAATAGAACTTGGCTTTTTCTTCAATCGCCAAACACTTGATATGAACACCCTGCTGCTGCGCCTCTCGTAAAGCCTGCTTAATGTCTTCCATTCCATATTGACCTTCATACTGGTCGTAATCAGAGGCCTTGCCATCAGAAAGAAGGATAATAAACTTATGACGAGCAGAAGATTCCTTATGAAGCTCTAAGGCATGGCGCAAGGCTGGCCCGATCCGGGTGTAACCTACTGGTTCAAGAATATTGAGTTCTCTTTTAAGCTGATGCCAAGAGTCTCTAAAACCTTTTAGTTCATGGTAAACGCATTGATGGCGAGTGTTGCTATGAAAGGCCGCCACGCTGACACAGGCCTCTTCCTTAGGAAGAGCATCGGCAACAAGACAAACACTGTTTTTGATGACATCAAGAATTCTTTCGTTCGCCACCCAAGAGTCCGTTGAAAGACTGCTATCAATCAAAAAAAGAACCTGCCAGTCTTTTTTATGCTTGTTGGATCTTAAATAGAAGCGATCTTCTGAGGTGTGTCCGCTTTTTAAAGTGGCACGCCAATCCACCAAAGCATCCAGATCTATCTCACCGCCATCAGGCTGTCTCTTCTTCCAAAGGGGCTTATGTCGAACCTGTTCGAAAAGCTTTAGGATCTCTCTCTTTTCCTTAAGATAGGTTTCATTGAGCTGAAACTCCACAGCGTCGCAGGAGGAGCTTTCCACCTCAACGCGGCACCAGTTATTTTTGTATTTTTTATGTTTATAATCCCACTCAGGATAATAATGAATATCGCGGCGAGGAGCCTCAACGTCCGCCCCCTTTAAAAGGTCTGGAGCTGACGCATTTAAACGAATGTCCGCTTTATAGATGGAACTGGTGCGCTCACGACTGCGAATCACTTCGCGAATATTGAGTTCCTCCAAAGCTTCAGCGTGTTCTGCCAAGTCATCGTCACCGTCCTGCGTACGCAGGCCCCCTTGGTATTCCTCCAAAGTTTCCATTTTCTCAAATGAGTGCATGACGGGATTTGCTTCGTTCTCTTTATCTTCAAGACTCACTTCCGTCACATTTTCGCGATTTTTTCCTTGGATTTCGGTTCCGCTTGCCAGGGATTCCGGCGCCACCCCATCATTTTCCAAGGGGTTGAGTTCCTTCAAAGACGAAGAGGGGGACATTAAATATCCCCATAAAATAAATGCTTCATCGGCCAACGGAGGTCCCGGAGGAAGATGCGCCAGATATTCTTTATAAACTGAGTCCGCGAACTTCCAAAAGCTCAATGGACTTTTGTGAGTCGTACAAATAACGCTCTTCCATAAACTCGCACTGAAATTACGCGAAAGAATATCCGAGATCCATTGAGCCAACACTCCGCTCTGAGTCTCACGATCCTGGGATGGAAGAGATTTAAGTTCATTCTGAGTATATTCGCACAAAGTTTCAGTCACTTTCGCAGTGCCTGGATACTCAACCTGAATGTGCTGATAGATTTGATATAATGCCAAGCAGGAATAGACCTTCTTTTCTATTTCGGTAAGTTCTTTGGGCGGAAGACACAGGCCTAATTGTTTGGCAGAGCTATAGAAAAGAGTTCGCTGAATATACAGCAACTCATTCATCTTTTTTGAAGCAAAGGGGCAAAGAGATTTAGGATAATAGAAGTGAACTCCTGAAAATCCACCCATCTTTTCCGCCTCAAGAATCTCAATCGGTTCCCCGCAAAGGGACTTCGCGATGATATGAAGGCGCGGCTCGATCTCTTTCAGATCGACTCTTTGATCATAGTGAGGAGGCTTCGGTTCGGCATTGAATCTCTTAAAAAGACGATGCCCAAAAGCAAAGAGTTTCTCATCAAAACCCATTTTTAAAAAATCATGGCAGCCACATCCCGCAGGGCTGTCATGATATCTCCTTCATCCGTGAGTGGTTGAATGATGGCCACATCACAGGATAAACGTGGATCAAGTCCTGTGCGAATCAACTTCGCGGCATCCACAAGCAGGCGAGTTGAAGCTGTTTCCGTCAGTCCAAGCTCTTTCAGGTTACGGATTTTCTGGCCAAAACGGACCAGCTTTTTTGCAACCTCTAAAGAACACTGGGACTCTTTCGCAACGATTTCGGTCTCAATATCAGGGTGAGGATAATCAAAGTGCATCGCCACAAATCTTTGACGTGTCGATGGCTTAAGTTCCTTCAAGCCTTTTTGGTAACCCGGATTAAAACTCACAACGAGCATGAATTCCGGGGAGGCCTTAATTTCTTCATTGAGCTTATCAATGGTGATGGAGCGGCGATGGTCTGTCAGAGGATGCAAGACCACAATAACGTCTTCGCGGGCCTCAGAAACTTCGTCGAGATATAAGATAGCCCCTTCGCGCAAAGCCCGAGTCACCGGGCCATCTTGCCAAATCGTATCCCCGCCTTTGACAATATATCTTCCCAAGAGATCTGTGGCCGAGGTGTCTTCGTTACAAGCCACCGTGATCAACGAACGACCGCGCTGAGCGGCCATCGCCTCCACAAATCGGGACTTACCACAACCCGTTGGCCCCTTGAGCATCAAGGGAAGTCGGTTGCGATAAGCGCTGTCGAAGACTTGTTCTTCGTCTCCGACAGCTTGATAAAAGGGGATCTTAGTTTGCGGCGCTAACATTCTCTATTTTTCCCTTAGGCAATCCGTATTTAATAAATATCCAGATAAACGCGAAGATACCTAAGCTGAACAAGCTTGCTGCAAGCACAAGACCCAAGAAGTGAACCTCAATTTCTTTTTGGACTTGAAGGAAATCAA
Organism: Bdellovibrio sp.; assembly: GCF_047637665.1. Taxonomy (NCBI): domain Bacteria; kingdom Pseudomonadati; phylum Bdellovibrionota; class Bdellovibrionia; order Bdellovibrionales; family Pseudobdellovibrionaceae; genus Bdellovibrio; species Bdellovibrio sp. The sequence goes on from NZ_JBLJBT010000044.1 coordinate 323,694, forward strand.
GACCCATTCTTCTTTCCAAATAAACCTGAGCGACACCGGCTACGGCAAAGGCCAATGTCATTGCCACCATTCCAATATTCGATGTCCAGAAAGCGAAAATGCTCCAGCCATTATCAAATAGTTTTCGGCCTGTCAGTTGTGGCATTGCATAGGCGATCATTGCAAAAATCAACATCGCGTAAGCACCCCAGAACGCCAAGTGTCCGTGCATCGCCGTCACTAAAGTTCCGTGAGTGTAAATGTTCACTTGAGGCAAGGTGTGAGCAAAGCCCAAGAAACCAGCGCCGACAAATGACATCACCGCGCACCCAATGGTCCAAGTTAAAGCCAGACGATTCGGATGTTGTCGTCCTCCCTTTTTAGCCATGGCAATGGCATACATCGCCATTCCCAAGAAGGCCAACGGCTCCAAGGCACTGAAGAATCCACCAATCATCAACCAGTAGCGCGGAGTCCCGATAAAGTAGTAGTGATGGCCTGTACCCAAAATTCCAGAAAGGAATGTGAAACCCACGATGACATAAAGCCATTTTTCGATGATCTCGCGATCTACCCCTGTCAACTTGATCAAAAGGAAGCTCAAGATCGCACCCATGATCAATTCCCATACGCCTTCAACCCATAAGTGAACCACCCACCATCTCCAGTAGGAATCCATTGTTTGGTTTGTCGTTGGGATCATACCAGGAAGGTACAACAGCGCCGCAGTCAAAAGACCGAAGAACAAAACGATACTTGTTGTGCTATATCTTTTCCCCTTCCAAATCGTTCCGCCGATAAGGAAAATAAAGAGAAGAACGTCCACAACCACCAGATAATCCAAGGGACGAGGAATCTCGAGGAACTTACGACCCTCCCACCAGTTGAAGTGGAATCCGATGATAGCCGTCACGCCCACCACCACTAAGGCAACAAGCTGGACAATGGCCAACTGCGGGTAAATCAGCTCTCGCTCGGTTTCTTCAGGAATGATGTAGTAAGCAGCACCCATGAATCCGGCTAGTAGCCACATCACCAAAAGATTGGTGTGCGTTGCACGAGCAGTATGGAAAGGAATGATACTGTGCAAGTTATCATAACCCATATGAGCAAAGCCCATGATAAATCCGTATACGATCTGTAAAGACAACAGCAACATGCACACGGCGAAGAAATAGTAAGCTATTTTCTGTGTTTTATATTTCATGACCATCATCCTTATTTTTGCGAAGAGAGGAAACTTGCCAGCTCTTGAATTTGCTCATCCGTTAGCGGTAACTTCGGCATTTTCGAATCTGCCTTCACCGCCAAAGGATCGCGCAACCAAGAAACTAAATAATCATGAGCCCGTCGAGTTCCCACACCATCCAGTGCAGGCCCCACAACTCCCCCTTGACCCTGTAATGTGTGACAAGCCACGCAAACCTGGTCATAAACAGCCGGACGAGTCGGTGTTGGAATTTGTGACAAGGTCGTGGTTGCAGCCTTCGCCGCCGCCGGTCCCAAATCAGGTTTTGCCGGGAATCCATTAAGATCGACTTCACCAACCCACTTCAAGAAGGCCACCAAAGAGTTGATCTCTTCGTCTGTGAAGTTATATTGCTGCATCTTTCTTTGTCCCGGATACATAGATGCAGGGTCTTTGAGCATCGATTTAATAAAGACTTCTCCGCGACGCTCATACACCTTCGTGAGTTCAGGAGCATAATAGGCGCCCTCTCCCATGATGGTGTGACAACCCATACAGTTGTTGTGGTCCCAGAGATCTTTTCCGTGAATAACCTGAGGTGTGATCTTATCGGCGTTGGTTTGCTTGGGAACTCTGCTGATAGTATCCACCGTCAGCAGAACAAAACATCCTGAACACACCACAGTCCCAATGATGAAGAACTTCTTGGCTGCAGATTTAGTTAACATGAAGGCTCCTTTAAGGTTTAACGCCTTCATACTAATGAGATAGATCATATAAGAAATTGATCGAAATCAAGAATTCCAAAAATTCCTCAGTTCCAGCCTATCGGTGGAGGGGGATCAGTTTCGAGTCCATATGAGGCCAAGGCTCGCGAAGGCCCCCTCGTCCTCATAGCTATGGCCCACCTCTGAGATCAATTCGATACTTTGAGACTGCTTAAAATTTAGGCCCACCGCCACGTGCTGCCTCTTGCCCCGACTCAGATCAAAAGAAATCTCTGTCAACATCTCGATATGGGAATTCGCATTCCAACTAAGACCCATGACTCCAGTGCCGAGCGGCTCCTCACCTTCAAAATCCAGGGAGCCTTTAAGATACGGGTTGAACTTTACCGAGGGATAGGTCACCTCGGTCCCCAGAGAAAAATGATTCGCTTCGCTGTTAAGGCTTGTCGCCGCCAAAAGATCGATATCGACCATGTTTGAGTAGACATGGGAGAAGTTCCCTAAACTGGCCTCCGCGTGATTATGAAACACCAACGATGGATTCACCCAGCTTGAATGCCCGTAACCCGCAACCAGGGTAATGGCATTTTCTGTGGAATTTTTGAATGAATAGGCTTCGAAATCCGAGAACCCATGGGAATATTCTTCTGTGGTGTCAAGAGCCCACACGGGCCACGCAAATAATACGATCACGATATTGATAAGTCTTTTCATCTTTCCTCCCCTAATTGTGGGACCACGATTAGGGGGAAGACTGAAAAGACTCAACCTTTACAAAGATTCTGACTTCTAATGAAAATGCAGTGATAAATATCTTATGATAAAGATCACTTAAGTATTTTCAATTTTTGCCAAACGCTCCTGCAAAGAACGAATGAAAAGATCTTGAAAATCCACACTCATTTCTTTCGTTCTAAAGAAAGGATTCATGATACAAATACGAATCAAAACCAGCTCATTCGTATCAATTTCCCCATGCCAGGAACCGATAAACTTCTCGAAATACTTCGCATAACACTTTTGATAAATTCTGGTTTTTGAAATAAAGAAGTCGCTTTTCTTATCGATCTCAAAAGTTTCATAAAGACGCAAAGTACGCTCATTCACCTTCTGAAGAGAATCACCCTTCTTTGCCAGACAGAACCCCAGAAGGTTGGCGTCCACACTGGGCGCAAGAACAAGATCAGGAATTTCCTTCCTTAGTGCTGCTTCGAGCTCTTTTCTAAGGCGAATAGTTCGCGCAATAATACGACCATATCCATCCTGAGAAAGACCGACACATTTTGCAGTCATCCAGGTCGCCACGGCCCCTGCCGCAGATCGAGACCCCTCCAGCGTGAAGGGCCCTTTGTCCTTGCTGGTGGCAAAGTTCACGTAAGGTGCGCCGAAAGATCTCTGGTAATAGTCATTTTCGTGGGCCGCAATGAAGGCCCCGGATGAGTACGGCACGTATCCAAGTTTATGGGGATCGATCGTCACTGATGTCACTCGCCCCACCGACTCAATCGCTTTAAGGCTTTGTTCAGAAAGAGCACTGCTGAGACTCAGATCTTCCCCGCGAAGAGAACAGATAAAACCACCATAAGCCGCATCCACATGATGCCACAGATGCCAACCATGAGTCTGACGATAAGAGTCCAGTAAGTTTTGAACTTCATCAATAGGATCGACCATTCCCAACTCAGTCGTTCCCAAAACTGAAACCACCATCACAATGGGACGATCCTCTTTATGCGCCCGCAGAATCTGCTTTTCTAAATCTTGCACATCCAAACGTCCGTGAGCATCCAGTTGCACGGGCCAAAGAGCTTCGGCACCCAATCCGAATACATTGGCCGACTTTGTCCAAGAGTAATGTTTATGTTCAGGGATCAACAAAACCGGCCCCAGAAAAGCGCGCCCCGTCTGTCGGGAAATATCTGTCGCCGCAGCAAAGGGATTGGCTTCAAAAGGATTAAATTTGACTGCCAATTTTTTCACTTCATCAGAAATCTCGTCGTAGACCTCAAATCCCATTGCCGCACTTTCAAAGGCAGAGTTTCCCCCCTTTGCAAGGCCGGCTGACATCCAGTTATAACAGCGAGTTCGGGCGCGATAGACCGCCTCGAAGTTGGCAATCGTTCCACCCGATGTGAAGTGCCCCACTCCTTTGGAAAATCCCATCATTTGCGCAAGCGCCGTAATGGCCTCTTCTTCGACCAGCACTCCCACGCGCGATGACTCTCCAGAAATATTATTCGGATTGTGGAGCAAAGTCAGAATATGGCCGAATAATGCAGGTAAGGAAATTTCTGAAAACATGTGGCCGATGTAGCGAGGCGAAAACTTGGGAATTTCCAACTCAAAACGAGCTGTCAGTTCATGAAGAACCTCTTCCGTATGCGTGCGACGTTTTACATAATCCGCAGAAGCCATGTCTCTGGCGGAAATGGCTTGCCCATCCTCGGGGCGAAAACTGCGGCGCCAATCGAACCACGATGTCAAAAGTGTGCTGATCTGGGAAGAAACCCACTCACGATTTTCAGCCTGAGGTCCCAGGAAAAGACCCTTCAAGGCGGCCTCTTCAGACAAACAAGTGCTTCCCGAAGAATTAGAATTGTCCTTCATAACTGCTTACTACTTTCTAGAAGAATGCGACTGATCCTCGCTCAGAACACCATCAACCTGCAGTTGATGACAGATCTGATCGTAGATCTCCTGAGACTGTTCAGGATCAAAATTCTGATGTTTTACTTTTTTAACTTTAAAATCTGATAACTCAAAATGAGCTGAAGGCTCTACCTGATGGCGAGCCAGACACGATTTCGCACAAGCCAAAGGACAACCATCCAAGGCAATGATGGTGCGACCCGATTTGGCCACCTTGACCAACGAAGGCACATCACCTCCGACACCGGCAATGCAGCTCATCTCCGCTTTTCCATCTCGATCTAGCTTAATTGCCAGATCATTGGCCATCTGTGCTGCGCTGGAACATCCCGAACAAGAGTAGACTAAAGGGAGACTCCCCGAGGGAGACTGAGTGCTCATAATTCCTCCGTGGGCCCACTTTAACAGACTCAATTCCACCGAGAATCCAACCCTGGGGTGGATTATTGTATGAGAAAGCCTGTACTGCCTCCGCGAAAGGTGTTTGAATGGCTCCATGAAAAAAGTGAGTCAACTCATAAACTGGATTCTTTTCATAGTCGTCGGCTTTCTTCTTTATCAGCGGCTGCCTTCCATTCTTGATCATTTTAAAGCAGAGAACTCTCCCTCCCCTCTCTTCAAGGCTGAACTTCTTCAGGGAGGGATTTTTGACTTAAATACTTATGAAAAACCCGTGGTCGTTGTCTTTTGGGCTACATGGTGCGGCCCCTGTGAAGTCGAACTTGGAAGATTAAAGAGGATGGTCGAGAACCAAGAGATTTCGGGCAATTCCATTTTGACGATCTCCAGTTTCGAAGAACGGGGCCTGGTACTTCAAACCGTTCATTCTCGAAACTATCCATTTCAAAATGCCCTGGACCCGCAAGGGCAAGTGGCCTCTATTTTTCGAGTTGCTGGGACGCCAACGATCGTTTTCATAGATGAACACAAAAAAATTCAATGGATCACGACAGGACTGAGTCCGGCTTTGGAGTTTCGGGTTCGAAAGTTTTTAAATCCGAGTGGGAAATAGTTCTTTCTATGCGCGCGGCACACGCACCGTAAAGATGGAGCCTTTCCCCAAAGTCGAATCAATGAACAATCTGCCATCTAATTTTTCGATGAAGTTGATAGTAAACTTCAGACCAATGCCAAGTTCATCATAATGGCGATCTTCAAAACTTTCTTTTTGTAGAATCTGTGTTTTGGTCTTTTCATCCATACCTAAGCCACGGTCAATGAACTTAATCACGATCTCGTTGTCATCAGCCAGACACTCAATCGTCACCACGTCGTGAGGCTGACTGTAACGAATGGCATTTGATAGAAGATTTCTAAAGATAGACCCCAAAATATGTTTAGACGCCAACAACAAGATCGACTCTTGAGAGGGCAAGAATTCAACGGAAATATCCTTAGCCATGATCTGTGGTTCCAACTGCCGAATTGTTGTCTCCAATATACTGACAACATTGATAGGACGATGTGCCCGATCCTCACGACTCCAAACCAAAACGTCACTCAAAAGACGGCGAGAAGAATCACTGGCTTGAGTCACCTTATCCAAGGAGGTCGCCCACTCTTGCTCTCCTCGGATCTGAGCTTTGGCCTTGAGATTTTCCAAGAGCGAATTAATGCCCAATAGTGAACCGGAAAGATCATGCGACAAAATCGTGTGAATCTTTTGATTGAAATGCATCACCTTTAAGATCTCATCATTCAAATCACGCAAGGCATGATTACCTTCTTGAAGGTCTGAATTCAGCTTTAAGATATCCGTCACATCATTTAACAAATACACATCGGCGGCTTTTTCACCTTCTCTGGATCGCAAAGTCTGCCACGCCACTCGATAGTGACGTTCCCCCAAAGTCAACGCACTCGGGTTCTCTAGAAGCTCTTTGAGTTCGGGGATCTCGCTGGTTTTCTTACCGACCATTGAAGGCTGAAGACCAAACACCTTTGTCGCCGACTTGTTAGCGTCCCAAAAGGTTGAATCCGCTTTGATGATAAGAACAGGACTTGGCAAATTTTCATAAACCCTTTGCTGTGCCAACACACTGATATCTAAAAACTCCAGTCGCGTAACCGAATAATAAAGGCCCAAAGCCATCGGCCACACCGCCGCGACACTCAGTTGAATCATTTCAGTACTGTGAAAGAGATATCTCGCGGAAAGGTCAAAGGCCAGGTGAGACGTGGCAGCCAAAGTTAAAACAATGGCATAGGTCTTTCGAGCTCCGCGCCCTTTAAAGATCGCAAGCAGATAGACTCCGTAGAAAATCACCAGAACGATATAAAGATATGTAAAATAATATGAAATGAGCGAACCGCTTTTGTAGGTTAAAAGTCCATAAACATTTTCAAACTTTTGAAAATCGTAAAATGTCCATTGTTCCGCACCCGGCAAGCCCAACATCGACGCCAGGTTCGCCATCACAACAATCATTGGAACTATAAAGAGGACGATGCTCCAGCGTGCCCATTTTTCCCAGATTTTAGAAAAAAAGACCCCAATGACTGTGACCGCCCACAAGGGTGAAATGAATGGAAGAAAAATCTGCCTGGCTTTTGTAAGCAAGATCTTTGACTCAAAGTCATCGACGAAGATGATAAACAAAAGCAACAAGGCCCAAAGTGCATAGATACTTTGCAGAATTATCAGGAACCGATGCATCGGCGATCTTCGATAAGGCCAAACATAGGCCGCCAGAGCGGTGCAGATTGTGAACGTCAGAAGAAGAGATAAATAGACGATGAAAAATGCCATGATGTGACCAAGAAGATAGACTCTTTTGTGCCCTAGTCAATCGCAACAAAAAATCTGCCGCCGATTTATTCAGCGACAGCTTTGGATTCAAGTAATACTCAAGATCTTGTGAAAATTCCTAATCCGGCGGTTTAATCTTTTTTAAAAAATTAGGCCGCCTTTTTTTCCTGTCGAACCATCACACTTGATTTGGGCGTCACCGAAGCACTGCGACCTTCATCTTGTCCCTTTTTTGCGCCGTCGATAGTCTCAACTAAAACATAAACAGCGTTTGTTAAGTTCTCAGCCTGACTTGAGAGTTCTTGAGCCGATGCGGCGGCTTCTTCTGAGGTCGCGGCGTTCACCTGTGTCACTTGATCTAATTGATTCATGGCTTTACTGATTTGCTGAATTCCGTGGGATTGCTCTTCGCTCGCTGTTGCAATTTCCGAATTGAGATCGGAAACTTTTTTAACAGAGCTGAGAATCTCTTCTAGAACTTTCCCGCTGTGTGAGGCCTGCTGACTTCCGATCTCAATTTTTGCCACACTGCCCTTGATGAGGTCCGCAATATCTTTGGCCGCAGAAGAACTTCTTTGCGCTAGATTTCTCACCGCCTCCGCGACGACCGCGAATCCTTTTCCTTGCTCTCCAGCTCGAGCGGCCTCAACAGCCGCGTTCAACGCCAGGAGATTTGTTTGAAAGGCGATGTCGTCCACGACATTTGTAATTTCTTCGATTTTTCTTGAGTCCGCAGAAATCAGACCCATGGAATTTACCAAATGACGAATCTCTGATTCACCTTTAATGGCCACCTCTCGAGTCAGTCCGGCAAGTCGCGCCGCCTCTTTAGCATTGCTCGAGTTGACACTGACCATCGATGTCAGTTCTTCCAATGTCGCGACAGTTTCTTCAAGGGAGGAGGCCTGTTCTGTGGATGCAGACGACAACTCTTCGGAGGCCGCTGCGATTTGATGGGCGGCCTGGGTCACATGAGAGGAGTTGTCCGTTAAAACGGATATCACCCGATTGATAGCCTTACTTGCTGCACGAAGAATAATAACGGCCAAGGCAATCCCCAAGACAATAGACACTACACTGATGAGCCCGGTCCAAGTTTTTGCCTGTTGATAAGTCGATTGAGCATGGCTTCTCTGCTCCTCCATTTCCCCCACATCATGTTGGACCATCTTATCAGAAGCGGCCTCACCCGCCAGACGAAGCTCCCGGCCCTTAGAGAGAATCAAAGCAACTCCCTCTTTGGCATTTCCATTAACGATGAGTTTTGCCACTTCCGAATTTGTCGTATGCCATGATTCATACACGGCAACAAACTCTTCCAGATTTTTAAGGGCCTCAGGGTCTGCGATCTTTCGTCGCTCTTCGAGAACCTCCCGCAACTCTTTGTCTCGTTTGACAATGAGTTCTGCGGACCGGGTTTTGCCCTCAAGGGTGTCATTGATGATGAAATTTCTTTCGTTGATAATTTGGGTGTAGAAAAGCTGCCGAATTTTTTCGGCCTGCATGAGGCTTTTCACCCGAACCTCTGTAATCTCCTCCAAAGACTGATTGATACCATGCATCTGATATAAACCCATTCCAGAAATCACCGCACTTCCCACAATTAATACACAAATTACAAAGGCAATTTTTAAATTGAGGCTCCATTTTTTCATGTAACGATCCTTTTCTTTTCCACCCTGGGGTGTGACGCTTAATGTTCGGTCCGCGCCCCCCAAATCTTTAGATCAAAAGAGAATCAAGATTCACTTTGTAATGGAGAAAATGGATGTCCTAAATGTCTTTAGGACATAGAGGACATTTATTTTTTTGATCCCAAAAGGAACTGAATTGTAGTAAAAATTAGTACAACACTCAGGTAAGATAAACAATGCTTGGAACCTACGCTCAGCTCAACTCCGAGGCTTTAAAGCTTCGCCTAAAAGATCAAGACATCACGCAAGCCGAACTTGCGGAACGCCTTGAGGTCAATATTAAGACGGTCCAACGATGGGTCAATGGACACGTCACCAAGGTGAAGACAGAAACCGCGCAAAAAATGAGCGAGATTCTTAAGTGCTCCCTGGAGGAAATCATCTTTCCAGAAAAGACTGTGCGAGTTCTTGTTAAAAACAAGGTTTTAGAGCAACTCTTTTCAAAGGATATCGTCCGCGCCCTGCATTCGACAAAACGGTGGGACTCTTACCTCAGCATTCTCAAGGAATTTGAAAACAGTCCTCTTCCCACTGAGCAAGAGGCACAACTTTTCATGCACATTGGATATATCAAATACCAGCTCGGTCTTTATCGCTCCTCCAAACGGTACCTGAATAAAGCTCTCGAAGCCGCAGAGGCTGTTCAAAATGTTCGAATGATTGTTCATGTCCTTTGCTATCAAAGCTCGAACTTTCTTATGCTTGGAGAAGTTGACGAGGCCGTCTCTGCGTTGGAAAAGGCTCTCAAATTGAGTGAAGATGCTTCACAGACGGCTTTGTTGTCCGAGATTCTTTATCGGAAGTCCAAAATCTATCTTACTAAGAATGATTTTGTGACAGCCAACACCCTTTTAAGACAGTCCATCGCCTTAGAACTTCGCGCCACACAATCCGCCCGTCGCGGACTCGCATTGAAGTATATTCAACTGGCTCGCCTGGAAATTCGAAGAAAGAATTTTTCTTTAGCTCGCAAGTACTATCGTCGCGCCGAAATGCATGCCCGTCGCAGCAACTTCCGAATCACTGAGGCCGTGGCTCATTATGGACACGCCCTCACGGCTCTTCTTTTTAATGACAACGTTCTGGCACAAAAGCACCTCCGCAGAGCCCGGCAACTGGTGGGCGGAAGAGCGGAAATTCAAAAGAACCAGAAGCTTTTGCAGATTGAGTTCATGTTCGCTCTTCACGACAAAAACTATGCTCTTTGCCAGAAGATCCTTCAATTACGCTATTCTTTGAATCGCAGATCCAAGCTTCTGGTGGTGAACACCGTCAAAATGGCTCTGCTTCTAGAGCGTGTTTCCAAGAAAGCCTATCCTGTTCGGGAAAGTTGGATTTTAACTGCGAAGAAATACCTTAAGGTTCTCGCAAATAACATCAACCAAGAACAATTTCGAAAGCTCTCTAGAAGTCCCAACATTCCCTTGGATCACTTCGAAGATCTATTGGACTATGTGATTCTTTAAAAGAGAGCCAAGGAGAGACACCTCTCCTTGGCGTCTCGGACCACTAATTCTTAAAAGCTCTCAGCCATAAAGCATTGTCTGTACCCCTCACAAACACCAAGATTCTTTTTTGTGCAGAGGAGCTGGCGCCAGGACCGGAAGTTAAGACACCTCCTAAAGATTCCCAGCTAGACCAACCGCCGCTGAACCAAATGTGCCAAAGGGCATTGTCTGTGCCCCGAGCAAAAACATCCAGACGGCCGCTTCCCCAAGAGGTCACATCGGGCGAGGACGTTAAGATTCCACCCAAGGATTCCCAGCCGGACCACCCACCTCCACTAAACCATTTATGCCAAAGAGCATTGTCTGTTCCTCGCACGAACACATCCAAGCGTCCACTGCCCCATGAAGCCGCTGCGGGATCCGACGTCAGAACGCCGCCCAAAGATTCCCAGCCCGACCACGATCCTCCGCTAAACCATTTGTGCCAAAGGGCATCGTCGGTCCCTCTTACGAAGACATCCAACCTGCCTGAGGCCCAACTTGCCGCCGCGGGACCAGAAGTCAAAACTCCACCCAAAGACGCCCAAGCATACCAGGTACCGTTCCGATAGGAGCGAACCCAGAGGGCGTTGTCGAGTCCTCGAGCGAACACGTCAATTCGATTCGTGCCTCGGCAAACCGCTGCGGGTGAGGAGGTGATAATTCCCCCCAAAGAAGCCCAGGAGCTCCATGCAGATCCGTTCCAGCTTCGGTACCAAAGCGCATTGTCAGTGCCACGCACGAAAACGTCAGTTCTATAACCAGGTCTTGAACATGAGGCCGGGTCCGAGGTCGCCACCCCACCGATCGTCATCCAATCCGACCACCCGGGAGTCGTCGGATCTTCATGTAAAGGATCCATGCGTAATGAAGGCGTCAAGTCGCCGCCCGCCTTGTCGTCAGCAAAAGCCCCTTGCGCCAAACACCCTATCAACAAGGGCAAAATTAGAAATTTACCGAACTTCGTCGTCATATACTCCTCCTCTTTTTTTGGGATGACCAAAATCTCAAACGCAACATTAGCCAAAGAGGATGTTCGCAGCTAGCTCTATCCAGAAGTTTGCTAAAAGGCTTTACCAAGGCTTGCCACTTAAAATTCAGAGCTGGGTGTTGGTAGAGTTCAGCTTGTCGAGTGAAAGTTTTTATCGACGAATTTTTCAAAAAATTATGTGACAAGAAAAAAGGACGATAAAATGTAAGCACAACCTTAACTCTTACAAGAGAGTCCGCCATGGCAAGCAAAAATATTCTCGTGATCTACTACTCTCGATCCGGAAACACCCGCAAAGTGGCTGAAGAAATCGCGCAAAGTCTGCACTGTGATATCGAAGAGATTCGCTCTCGGGTCTCTTATCCACAAAACTTCTGGGGTTATCAAAGAGCTTTGCTGCACGCAAGTTTCAAGAAGAAGCCGGAGATTCAAATGGTGCAAAGTCTTTTAGAAGACTATGACCTCGTCATCGTTGGCAGTCCGGTTTGGGGTGGGGCCCTCTCCGCTCCGATCCGTTCTTTTTTTGATCGCAACAAAGATGAGCTGCGGAATGTTGTATTTTTCTTAACTCAAGGCGGAGAATTCGGACGAAAAAAGGTATTCACTCAGATGAAAGAACTTTGCCTCAAAACACCGTTAACAACTTTTGCCGTGACTGAACGTGACGTGCGAAGTGGAAAATTTAAGAAACAGGTTGCGGAGTTTATCGCAAGCCTCAACCTCGAACGATCAGAGACAGCAACCGAAGTTCCTCGATCCATAGAGCTCTAAAACCGAGCTTCTACTATCTACCAGAATCAGTGAGGTAGTTGTCCAGCTTATCAAATGAACCAGTCCATCCTTGGGTCATGCTAGCTCTTGACTCAACAAAAGTCTTCATCTCTTCCGGTGTAGCTGCCCCAGATACTTCCCAAGTTACGGTGACTCGAGTTTGATTGGCCGCCTCCTCTGCAAACTGCACGGTGGTCAGCATAGTCTCAGGCCATGTGGGCACCAAGGGATGACGAGAGATCTTTTCGTCTTTATCACAGAACTGCTGAGTATAAGTAATACGATGAAGACGCTCTATATCCTTATAACTTATTCGTCCGTACATTGTGATATCCGTGTTATTGGTCATCATGTAAAACGTACTGCCGCCCGGTTTGATATCAGAGCGAAAGAACTTCATCGAAACTCCCGTCGGTGAAAGCCATTGCGAAAATTGTTCTGCCTTTGTCCAGGCATCGAAAACCACGTCAATAGGAGCTTGAAATGAACGATTGATAACGAAGACTTCTTGGTTGTTTGATTCCTTTACCAAGAATTCTGCCAAACGATCCCACGTAGAATCTCCGCCGGCTTTCTTAATAAACTTTCTGGTTTGTTCTGCAGCCTCAGGGGTTGGAAGGGCCATAGTCATATCCATCAGTGTCTTGCCGTTTTCTTCAGAAAAATTAACGGTCACTCGAAAAAGAGGTTTCTGTATATCATTACCGCCATGGTCGTACACCATACGGCGATATCTATCTACTTCGAGATATTTCGTTTTATTTGGATAATCGACCCCATCGGGTCCATGCATGGTGTAGATCCAGGTTCCTCCACCTTTTAGCTCTTTAATCTGAGTGGTCAGTGTAAACCCTCGCGGCCCCCACCATTGCACGACTTTTTTTGGATCTTCCCATGCGTCCCACACCATCTTCACCGGGGCATCGTAAACTCGCGTTATCTTGATTTCATTTGATGAATTCTTTGTGGCCATGATGATTCCTTTCTCTAGAGAGAGCTTTATAGCAAGGTCACTGATGATCATATAGAAAATAGCCTGAAGAACTTTTCCACGCAACCATGTACCTATGGACACCCATAAGACCCCATAACCATTCAACATTTTTTTGTTGTAATGCAAACTTCTGTGGACACCGTCGAGTGAGATTTTTGTCGCCCACAAATTCACGAGCCAGTCTCTGAATTATCTCGAAGAAACTCCGAAAGGATATATATGGATATGGCAGAACGTACCTCAAAGACCCTCATCATTGCGATCTCTTTTACTGCATACGTCCTCTTGGGGACAGGTTGCAGCTTCTCTGCCTCCATTCTCGAAAGTCTTTCCAAGCAGAACGACAAAGTTGTGCTTTCGCCTGAAGAAATCGCTCCAATAAACAACAGCAATCAAGGTTCTTTTCCAATCTCTGGCGAGTGTCCCGTCGGCGCCACCTCTATCACTTTAGGAACTCCTCTTGATTTGACGTTGAATTGTCAGGACGGTCATTTTTCTGAGACTCTGGATCTAACCTCCTTTCCTGAAGGAACTACCTCCGTCATCGTCACACCGAACACAGGCTTTCCGACTCAGTGGGAGTTCAATAAAGACACCGTAGCCCCCACCTTCAACGTCAGTTCCTATCCGATTTACATTAATCTAGAAAATCAAAATGCTTTCATCATCAGCGGCACTTGCTCGGAACAAGATCAATATATTCAGATTCAAATTCAATCCATCCAATCTCAAGCACGCTGCGATCAAGGCACTTTCTCCAGCAACGTCAACCTTTCCTCTCTGGCGGAAGGCAGTTTTAGCGGGAACCTGAGTCTCCAGGATGCCGCAGGAAATACCGTGACTTATAATATTCCCCTCATCACGAAAGATATCACGCCCCCAGGAGCCGTCACGGTCTCTGATCTCCCCGGAAATCCCTCGCCGCTTTACTTGCTGGAGCTTACAGTTCAAAGCAGTGGAGCGACCGAGTATCAGTATCTCATAGGCCCCAGTTCCTCCACGGACTGCACTCAGAAAGCCTCTTACAAACCCAAGCAAAATATCTCAATGCCTATTAGCGAAAACATCAGCGCGCTGGCAGATGGTTCTTACAAGATTTGCGTATGGACTTTAGATGTGGCTGGTAACTATCAAAACTCTCAAGATGTGTTTTCATATACGTGGGTCAAGGATAGCACCCTTGCTCTTGGCATTCTCAGTGCCTATTCTCCGGCGGGAAGTCCCAGCAAGAACACCGCAGATCGCACTTTGACTGTTTCGGGAGTTAATATTGTCAGCTACAAAGCCGTGAACGTGAAAGACATAGCTTGCTCCAGCGCGGACTTTTCATCAGCAGCAGAAATTCCCGTCGCGACTCCATGGATTCTTGAGGTTCAGTCCGGTGACGGGGTCTATCGCGCTTGTGTTCTTGGAAAGAACTCTCTGGGTAACTGGCAACCCGCCTCAAGCCCCAGCTCTTCCGCATCCTTAACCATTGATACCACAGCGCCAACGCTGACCCTGTCCTCAACGGCAACCGATCCCACACCACTTTCCAGCTTTACGGTCACCGCAAGTTTCTCTGAAGATGTGACCGGATTTTCGTTAAGTGATTTAACACCCACCAACGGAACACTCAGCGCTCTGACGGGTGGTCCTCGCAACTATAATTTCATCTTCACACCCTCTGGCGATGGCCCGACCAGCGTTTCATTTGGCAGTTCTTCGGTGCAAGACTTGGCGGGAAACACCAATACAACCACAAGCTCCTTCTCAAGAGTCTATGATGGTACAGCTCCCACGGTCAGTCTCTCCTCCTCTGCGCCCTTAAATACACCAACCTCTCCCATTTCATTTACCGTCACTTTTTCTGAACCTGTCTCCGGATTTGCGACCACCGACTTGACCGTCAGCAATGGGACTGTAACACAGTTTTCTGGAGGACCTGCCGTCTATGCCGTTGAAGTCACGCCGCTCTTACAGGGAGCTGTTTCTTTGGATGTCGGAGCTAATAAGGCCCACGACTCTGCCGGGAATGGGAATACGATGGCGGCGGCCAGCGTTTCACGCACCTTCGACAGTGTTGCTCCGTCCGTGACTCTTTCGTCGACATCTCCCACTTACGTCACGGGCCCATTCACGGTACAGGCTGTCTTCAACGAGAACATTACGAACTTTGCTGCCTCGGATATAACATTGATTAATGCCAGTGTTAGCGCCTTTTCAGGGGGCCCGACTCATTACTCATTCACCGTCACCCCTCAGGGGCAAGGACAAGTCGAAATCAGTATTCCCTCGTCCGTCGCTCAGGATGGTGCAGGTAATGACAACAACGCCTCGTCAGTATTGATTCGCCAAAGTGACAGCGTCGCGCCCTCTGTTTCACTGAGTACGACCTCTTCAAATCCCACCAACTCGGGATTTTCCGTGACAGCTACTTTCTCTGAAAGTGTGAGTGGATTTGTCGCGTCTGATGTAGGTGTTGTAAATGGAGTTCTCTCTAATTTTTCTGGTGGTCCCTCGATTTACAACTTTGATATCACTCCCTCCACCGATGGAACTGTCACCATCTCAGTGAACGCCGGTGTTGCCAAAGACGGCGCCGGACTTGATAACATCGCGGCCACAAATCTTGTAATAACTTATGACAGCACCATGCCAAGTGTGACTCTCACATCGGCAGACCCCGATCCCGCCGCGGGACCCTTTTCCGTCACTGCGACGTTCTCTGAAGATGTGGTGAACTTCGATGCCTCAGATATTCTGACACCCAAGGCGACCATTTCAAATTTTTCAGGCGGACCTCAGGTCTATACTTTTGACGTGACACCCCTGGGGGACGGAGTGATCTCGGTGGTTATTCCACCAGGGGCGACAACGGACTTGACGGGAAGTCCGAATCTCTTGGGCAGCATCAGTCGTACTGTCGACACAAGCGCACCGACGACAATCATTGCATCGCCAACTTTAGAGACCACCACTTTAGATCCTATTCCTTTTGGTGTGGTTTTTTCCGAAGACGTCGTGAACTTCGCTGAAAGTAAATTGCAAGTGACCAACGGAACCATCACAAATTTTTCCGGCACTGGCAGCAGCTATCGCTTCGAGGTGACCCCCACGGCAACCGGCCTCGTTGCTGTGTCCGTTGCGGCGGGGGCTGCCGCAGATCCCTTGGGAAATCCTTCTTCTGCCGCCTCATTAACTCGTAACTACAATCCGCTTTCACTCACTGCCACTTTAGCTTCATCGACCACTCAGATTTTTTCTTCAGGAACGATGCAAGTCACGGTTAACTTCAATCAAAACTCCACTTTAACTGCGGGAGATCTTAAGATCACAAACGCCACTCTTTCCCAAATCACAGGGACTGGATCAAACTATACGGTCGAGGTCACGCCAACAGCTCAGGGCTTGGTCGAAGTTCAACTTCTCAGTGTGGAAGATCATCCACGTATCTCTCGTCTTTATGACTCTCAACCCCCGACAGCGCCCACGGGAGTTGCCGTCGATGACACAAATGCCACTCTTTTTGAAACTCCTCACATCACCTGGAGTGGGGACGCGGATGATGGGGCTGAGGGTTCTGGCGTCGATCACTATGAAGCGGCCATCTATAGCCGCTTCGATGAACTTGCCAAAAATGCGACAACAATCACCAAGGGCCAATCGTTTTCTATCAATTTGCGCAGTCAGGAAGACTACTATGCGGTGGTCAGAGCGGTCGATAAGGCTGGCAACGTCAGCGCCTGGTCCACCCCCACAGATCTTTGGACGATCAATCGCCGAATTATTGTCGCGGGCGGAAGACGATTCTGTTTCATTCAAATAAATGGTCAGTTGAAGTGCTGGGGGGATAACACAATCGGCGAACTGGGATTGGGAGATACTAATAACCGAGGTGATGCCGCCGGAGAAATGGATGCTCTTCCTGATATCAATCTGGGCACGGGAAGAAGTGTGAAAAAAGTGGCTCTCCACGCCAGCGCCACGTGCGCAATTCTGGATAATGATGAACTTAAGTGCTGGGGGATGCGCAGCCTCGGCATCGGCGTTGCCAGCAATGTTGTCATTGGTGATGCACTCTCTGAAATGGGTAACGCACTTCCTGCTGTGAATTTAGGAGTCGGAAGAAAGCCCATTCAGCTGGTTATGGGCTATAGTGCCTGCGCCCTTCTTGATGATGGAAGCGTGAAGTGTTGGGGAGATAACTCAAAAGGACAGCTCGGAATTGGCTCAACGTCTTACCAAGCAGAACCTCAACCTCATCTCGGTTTTGGTTCCGACTTTATAGTAAGAAAGATGGTTTCTTCCGATTCTCCCGCCACTGTTTGTGCTCTGTCCACAAGCGGCACCGTGAAATGTTGGGGCGAAGGCACCTATGGGGCCCTCGGAAGTGGCAACACCACCTCACTTGGAACATCGAGCGCACAAATGGGCACAAATCTTCCTTATCTACAGTTCGGAACGAGCCGAACCGTGAAAGACCTCTTTGCCAGCGATGGTAGCTTTTGTGCGGTACTGAACAACGATACTTTAAAGTGCTGGGGACGAAATAATGGCGGAGTTCTTGGCGTGGGCGACACCAGTGACCGTGGAGACAACGCCAATGAAATGGGCGACAATCTGCAACCAGCTCTTCTGGGTACAGGGGCTATTCCTTATATCTCAATACCCAACTCCACCGCACAAACAAACTGCGTAATGATGGCGGATGGTAAAGCGAAGTGCTTTGGTTTTATGGGAACGAACTTAGGCTACGGCAATAATACTCAACGATATCTCACAGCAAACTTGGGTGACAATCTCCCCTTTTTAGATTTTGGATCCAGTCGCAAAGCGGTTGATCTGGTTGGTGTTGGCACCGCCACCTGCGCGACTCTCGAAGATAAAACCTATATTTGCTGGGGGGCAAGCCTCAAAGGACAACTTGGACAAGGAAACACCGCAACTATCGGAGACAACGAAGCCATTACAACTTACGTAGCTCCCGCTTTCTTCTACAACCTAAAAATGATCGTCACTCCACAAAATGAAAAGGTGACGATCAACACCACTAAGATCTTCCAGGGCTCTGGCGGCTTTGCCCCTTACACTTATGCGCTGATTTCTGGAATTGGCAGCATCAATGCAACGACAGGAGAATATTCCGCACCAGGAACAACGGGCACGGCAACCATCCAAGCAACAGATAGCAAAGGCAATACAGCCACCACCACTGTCTACGTGACTGACTGTATTGCGGGTTCAATGACTTATACCTACACCGGAACAATGCAAACTTTCACTATGCCTGCGGGTTGTACCAAAGCGACAATCAAAGCTTGGGGCGGAGGCGGGGCTGGGAGCTCACAATTTAATTCTTACGGAAGTTACGGTGGCGGCGGTGGCTTTGCACAAGGGACCTTGAATGTGACCTCCGGCGAACAACTTTACGTCTTTGTCGGCGGAAGCGGCGTGGTTAATGGAGCTGGCGGATACAACGGCGGTGCGGGCGCCGGTCCGACAATGAGTGATCCCTACAACGGCACAAATCCCAAAGCCGGTAGCGGCGGCGGTGCCAGTGATGTGCGTCGAGGCGGAATGACATTGAGTGATCGCATTCTTGTCGCTGGTGGCGGCGGGGGTGCGGGCTCATGTTATCTCATGTATAACAATACTTGCACAGGAGGCGCAGGCGGCGGCTTCAGTGGCGTCAACGGATCTATGCACAATGGAACTGTCTATATCAATTTAGGTTTTATTTCGGGACCTGGAACAATCAGCGGTTATGGAGGCCGAGGTGGAACAGCCTCTGCTGGAGGCGCAGGAGGCGTTTGCACAGCGTGTTCGGGCAACTCTGGAAGTGCGGGATCCTTTGGTCAAGGCGGGGCACCGTATTCAGGAGTCTCAGTCATTCCAGGTGGCGGTGGTGGCGGCGGCTACTATGGCGGCGGCGGTGGCGCCGGTTGGTCTGGCGGTGGTGGAGGATCTTCCTATGTCGGTGGTCTCACCAACTCCACAACAAGTGCGGGCTCTGGATCTAGCGCGGGGAATAGTGCTGATGTCGATGCAAATGGCGCAGGCTCTGGGGGTACATTAAACATGCAAGGCACCGCCGGTCGAGTTGTCATCTCTTACGAATAAGACTTCAAATTTCACCTGCAAATGAGGGTCAAGATCAAGAACTCGATCTTGACCTTTATCCGACGAACAACCATATTCTAAAACCATGAAATTAGTCTCATGGAATGTGAATGGTCTGCGTTCTGTACATCGAAAAAACTTTCGCGAATGGTTCGAGAAAGAAAAAGCCGACATTGTCTGTTTGCAGGAAATAAAAATAAACGATGAGGTCCTGCAAAAGGATGAGAATTTCTATCATCCCGCTCGTTATCATTCTGCCTGGGCTTTTGCCGAAAAGGCCGGATATTCTGGCTTAGCACTGTATTCTCGCAAAGAACCTGACGATGTTCGCGTGGGCCTCGGCATTCGTAAATTTGATTGCGAGGGACGATGGCTGGAAGCCGATTTCGGGCCTTTGACGTTGGTGAATAGTTATTTCCCGAACAGCCAAAGAGATCATGCTCGCCTCCCCTTCAAACTTGAGTTTTGTATTGCAGCAGAAAAACGCTTGGAGTCTTTGCGCAAGAAGGGCCGCGAGGTCATCATCTGTGGAGATTTCAATATTGCTCACAAAGAAATTGACCTGCGCAATCCAAAAACAAACGTGAACAATGCGGGCTTTTTACCTGAAGAACGCGCATGGATGACAAAGTTCCTTGAAAAGCTCGAGTGGGTTGACAGCTTTCGCCAGTTCGAATCAGGACCCGATCATTACACTTGGTGGAGCTATCGCCCCGGAGTTCGCGAGAAGAATATTGGTTGGCGTCTTGATTATTTTTTGGTGAACAAAGAGGCTTCAGATCGCTTAAAAGCAGCGACTCACCACCCCCATGTCATGGGTTCTGATCACTGCCCCGTGCAAATCACTCTCAAAAAATAAAAAATCCTAAAAAACATTCCATTTTCAAGATCCTGCCGATAAACTCCGGCCATGATTTTGACTACAAAAGAATTTTTAAAAAAAGGCTTTGAACCCAAACATCTTATCTCCATACTTTGCTTGCTTGTCCTCTTGGTGAGTAAGCCTTTTTTTGAAACAAACTTTTTGATATCCATTCTGGCGACGGTCTTTTTAGGCGTTTCTGTAATGACCTCCGTCCACCATGCAGAAATTATTGCTCATAAGATTGGCGAAGGACTTGGGACGCTGGTTCTCGCTTTGAGTGTGACCATTATTGAGGTGGGATTGATCGTCTCGCTGATGGGCCAAGTCACCGATGGTGCCAATGTTCTGGCCCGCGATACGGTCTTCGCAGCGGTCATGATCATCACGAATGGTATGGTGGCTTTGTGTTTGATCCTGGGAGGTCTCAAATACAAAGAGCAGGAGTTTCAAGTACAAGGCTCGAAAAGTCTTCTTGTTGTTTTAGTCACGTTGGCCATTCTTGTTTTTGTTCTTCCCAATTACACCTCAACCACGGCGGGGCCGACCTACAATCCTCTTCAACTTGGCTTTATTGGGATTATTTGCATTCTGCTTTATTTGCTTTTCATTTTCTTACAAACCACAACCCACAAAGCCTATTTCGAACCGACAATGGAAAAAGACGTGATTTCCGAAACCCCGATTGTGGAGCATGAAATCTCAAAGGTCGATGCGTGGCTCAGTTTTATTTCTTTGTGCGTGAGTCTTATCGCCGTGATCGGTTTGGCAAAACTGATTTCACCCATTATTGAATCAGGAATTGCCTACATCGGCGCCCCCAAGTCGACTGTGGGACTTATTATTGCCGCCATCGTCTTAGCACCGGAAACATGGGCCGCCGCCAACGCGTCCCGAGCCAATCGCCTGCAAACCAGTCTGAATCTGGCTCTGGGCTCGGGAATTGCCAGTATTGCACTCACAATTCCGGTGGTTATTGCCTATTCGATGTTCGAGGGGAAAGAACTGGTTTTGGGATTAGATCCCAAAAATATGGTCTTCCTCACCATGACATTTTTTGTGGGAGCCATCACCTTGGGAACAGGAAAGTCCACACTGCTCCAAGGAGCAGTTCATGGAGTGATTCTTTTAACTTACTTTGTGATGTCTTTTGTTCCGTGATCGCCGTGCAAAAGTTTTGAAAGTCCCTGGGGCGGACTGCGCAAGAACTGTGGGGGACACAAAACAGTCGCGCCCAACTTCGCAGCCGCATGCCATGGCCATCGAGGATTATATAAAATAGCTCGCGCAATCGCGATAGCGTCGGCTTGTCCCCGATGAAGAATTTCTTCTGCCTGCTCGGGTTCCGAAATAAGACCCACTGCGATTGTTGGAATTTCTGCTTCTTTTTTAATTCGCTCAGCAAAGCCGACTTGATAGTTGGCTGCAACGGGAATCTGCTGATGTGGATCAAGCCCCCCGGAACTCACGTGAATCGCAACACACCCTAGCTCTTTCAAATGACGACTGAAGATGATGGCCTCTTCCACATTCCAGCCGCCCTCAACCCAATCTGTCGCAGAGATACGAACCCACACCGGGATCTGGGTCGGCACAGCTTTGCGAACGGCCGCAAAGACCTCTAAAGGAAAACGCATTCTGTTTTCCAAACTTCCACCATATTGATCCGTTCGTTGGTTTGAAATTGGAGAAAGAAATTGATGCAACAAATAGCCATGAGCTGCATGCACCTCAATACCATGAAAGCCAATACGAACAGCTCTTTCAGCGGCGTCCGCAAAAGCGCCTTTCAGCCTCTCAAGGTCTGAGGTGGCAAGCTCTTGCGGAACCGTATCCTCTGGATAAAACGGCAAAGCGGACGGTCCCACTGTTTGCCAGCCATTTTCATTCGTCGCGGGAATTTGTTTGCCGCTATACCACGGTTTATCCGAGGAGGCCTTGCGACCGGCGTGAGCAATTTGAACTGCGAGCGGCATAGAGGAATATTTTTTCACCTCTTTCACGACATCTTTAAGAGCCATCTCACAGGCGTCATTATAAAGTCCAAGGTCTCCCCAACTGATACGTCCCTCCGGCGTGACAGCCGTTGCTTCAACAATAAGAAGCCCCGCCCCTGAATGTGATAATTGCCCTAAGTGCATCACATGCCACGAAGAGGCCTGCCCCTCATGGGCCGAGTACTGGCACATCGGCGCAATCACAATGCGGTTCTTCAGTTCAAGATTTCCTAATTTCCATTTTTCAAAAAGCTTTGCCATAAAATCTGTTTTCTATTTCTTTCGATTGGCTGCATACGCAACGGCAATTTCTGCCGCCACTTTGGCATTGTTTAAAACCAGTTGAATGTTTGTTTCTAGACTCTTGCCAGAGGTTAACTCTTTCACTTTGCCAAGTAAGAACGGAGTTGAGTCCTTCCCTTTAATGCCTTTGTGATTCATTTCGCGAAGAGCATTGTGAATCACATCTTCCATCTCTTTAAAATCAAGAGAGTACGGCAAAGGCACTGGATTGGCGATCACGACTCCACCCCTTAATCCCAGCTCCCATTTCACATTCAGAATTTCTGCCATTTGTTCACAAGTATCAATCTTGGCATCCACCTTGAACCCACTTTCGCGGGTGTAAAAAGCCGGCAGCTCCGAGGTCTGATAGCCTACAACAGGAACCCCTTTTGTTTCCAAATACTCAAGCGTCAAACCGATATCTAAAATGGATTTTGCTCCTGCACAGATCACGGCGACACTTGTTTGCGCCAACTCTTCCAGATCGGCAGAGATATCCATCGTCGTCTCGGCCCCACGATGTACGCCACCAATACCACCTGTAGCAAAAATGCGAATTCCGGCAAGTTCGGCAATGATCATGGTGCTGGCAACGGTGGTTGCGCCGTCTTTTTTTTGAGCCACAATGACGGGAATATCGCGACGGCTGACCTTGGCAATCTGAGGGCCCTTTTTTGCAAAGCTCTCAATTTCATTCCGATTTAAGCCCGCGCGAAGGACGCCATCAATAATGGCGATCGTTGCGGGAATCGCACCATGCTCTCGAACCTTGTTTTCCACGGCCAAGGCCATTTCAAAATTCTGGGGATAGGGCATACCGTGAGAAATAATCGTGGACTCCAAAGCCACGACCGGCAATCCGGCCTTCACCGCCCTTTCGACTTCTTCGCTCAATTGAACTTTATTCGGGCCGGTAGTTGCTGATGTTTTCAAATAACTTCTCCATTCGATAATAGAGATCGGCAATGTATTTTTCAGGATCTTTTCCAGAAAGCATGCAGGTCTCTTCAATCTTTTCGATACATCGTAGATCCTGACAGATCATATAGGAATAGCTCACATGCGAACTCATCACCACCGACAATAAACCAATTTCTTCGGAGGTGCCGTAGGCATGACACCAACTGCACAATCCGCCTGTGGGTTCACGACTGGGGGGTGTTCTCTTAAACACAACTCCACGTGGCAGGTCCCAGCTCGGCACCTTAAAGACAAGGTAGGTGTAAACTCCGGAGGGCTCTTTCCAGGTAAAATAAGACTGAATGTTCAGAGGAAAACGGAGCTTTTCGGGCAGGATCAGCTTTTTTTGATCCTTGGAACGAAACGCCGCGATCAGTTCTTTTTCTGAAGCGATCGAAAAGACGTTTTCTTTTCTAAAATTATTCGACTGAGATAACACGAAATATCCCCCATTCGGCAACGCCTCTCCGATTAGATCATATTCTTAGGCGCCGGGGATAATAAAAAGTATGAGTGAAACTCGAAACGCAGTCAGGGCACCTTAAGACGCTTTAGATATACTTTTTCTAACATGGTAACTTATCCCCACATATCGACAGATCAATGTTCTCCGTCGGCCTCCATCATCTTCTTTAAAACAATCGCCATTGTTTCAGAATCGACTTTGGCTTGCTTCATCAGCGATTTCGCTCGATCAAAATCATCGGAATCAATCGCCTCGAAAAAGGCATCGACCTTGCCAATTTCAGCCAGCTTTTCAAGAACAAGTGTGCCTTCGAAATCACTTTCTTCCATGTGAATACCTCTAGACGAACTAAATCTAGGATTTAGTTTAGGTGGATGCCATCTAGTATTCAAGACTTGATGTGAGGATGAGCTTTTTTAGAACTGCGTAAACCCTGCATAAAGAATCAGGCAGGGTTTACGCCAATGAATGCTATTGTACTGTTTTAATCAGAATATCCATCCAGAAATGGGAAGCTGGAATCACTGCCTGGATTTATATCTTTAAAGATGTTGGTGCCATTTGACGTTCCATCAGTAGACCAAAGTTCATTCCCGTTGGTCCCATCATTTGCTGCAAAATACAACTTTTCACCAAGCTTATAGAAATTGGAGATATCTGCATGATAGGTAGAGGGATAAATGTCTTTCAAAATCTTCGTGCCCGAGTCAGTTCCATCAGTCACCCAAGGCTCGCATCCATATGTGACGTCACAAGCCTCGAATAGAATCAGACCACCGAGACTCTGTGGCCGCATTGCATTCATTGACCAAGAGGCATTGATGGGAGTGATGTTACCCAGAGTTCCATCCGTCAAATATAATTTGTAACTATTATTTGAAGCTCGTGCTGAAAAAATCACTTTATTCGTGGTTCCCATCTTCATGAACCATCCAATATCTGTATCCAAACCAGGATTAACTTCGGCAATTCTGAACGTTCCGGCCTCGGTGCCATCTGAAACGAAGGGCTGGTAATGTCCATTCGCATCAAGTGCCTGGAAGTAAATCTTTCCATCAATAACCGTCATCCGAGAAGGCCCACCAGAGCCATCACCTGGAACAATATCCTTTAAAATAGTTGTTCCCGCCTCAGTACCATCAGAAACCCAAAGTTCCACGCCCTCGGCACTTGTCGCGTTGAAAACAATTCGATCCCCAAGTTTAACTAGATTTTCGGGGCTTCCATGCCCTTGCCCTGGCGATAAATCTTTCAGTATGTGGGTTCCCGCTGCTGTTCCGTCCGTGACAAAAAGCTCAACTCCGGTGTCTCCGTGAAGCGCGCTAAAATAC
The DNA here is from genome assembly GCF_047637665.1 of Bdellovibrio sp. Lineage (NCBI taxonomy): Bacteria > Pseudomonadati > Bdellovibrionota > Bdellovibrionia > Bdellovibrionales > Pseudobdellovibrionaceae > Bdellovibrio > Bdellovibrio sp. Next base: position 348,928 of record NZ_JBLJBT010000044.1, read on the forward strand.
GCCTTCCCACCCATGACAACAAAATTTGAAGGCTGTGAAGATTGGCCCAATCCGGGGTTAATATCCTTCACCAAAAGCGTGCCAGCAACTGTTCCGTCAGAAATATAGAGCTCGCCCTGAATGGAGTCAGCATAGTCAGCAGGATTGTCCCAGGCTACAAACAAAACTTTCGTTCCAAATGGAATAATCTTTTCGACCGAAAGATCATTCAAAGTGTTCTGGAATGTCAGTTGTTGCGTTCCCTCACTAGTTCCGTCTGTCACCCAAAGTCTTGTCTTCCCTGAATTATCAGGATCACGCGCTGTGAAAAAATATTTTCCATTAACATAGGTAAAATTATAAGCGCCTATGAAGTTAGATGCGGGAGCCTTCAGTTCAACGGGAGCTGAAGATCCATCCATCTTCCAAAGGCCACAGCTATCGTAAGCCCCGGGGCAGGCGTCAAAAACCAGATAAGTTGCAGGCGCCTCCCCCTCCGTCTCTTTGGAAGGAGAGCCGATGCTGGAACCGCCGCCCGAAGACGACGTACAGGCTGTTTGCACTAATGCCAGAGATAAGAGGGATACACCAAAAAGATTCTTAAATACATTTATTGATCTGTCGATCACAAGCACTCCTTAGACACATTCAAAAGAAAGGTTCTTCTGCAATGATTAGAGCAATTAATATGAAATTATCCGTCCTCCTAAAGGGGGACATCTGTGTAAAACATCAAAGAACTAGGCTAGACCAATGTATGGGAATTACGTCTGATGTTTCAGAAGTGGAAAAAATTAAACTTGTTGAGTTCAAAAAGGAACAATGAAAAGTTAACTGAATGAGTCTTTCCACCTTGCTGGTATTACTAAATGTTTTGATATTTATTTTTGGCGTCGGGATAACAGCCTATGTTTATCCCTATCGATCTATCCCATCATCAAAGTGGATAATTCTCTTTTCAGTGGCATTAAGTCTTATTTCATTCAGTGTTTTGAATATCTATACTAATCACGATCCGGAATCGTCTAAAGTCTTCGTTCGCCTTCGCTTTGTCGGCTTGAGCTTGCTCGCACCAATTTGGTTTCTATTCTTGCATTCGGTTTTTCCCATGTGGAGAACCTTTAGGCACAAGTGGCTGAAATGGATCGTCTTTATTGTGCCCGTGATCACGATCCTAATCATCCTATCAGATCACTACTCAAGACTACTGATTGAGGAATTTACGCCCATTAAAATTTATGGCGTAAATGCGCTTCGCTATAAATCAGGTCCCTGGTTTATGGTGCATTATGCATGGTCCATTGGCCTTATGCTATTGTCATTTCTTCTGAGCATACAAGCATATCTAAGCTCAAAATCAAGCCTTCAGAAAAAGCAGTTAATAGCATTGAATTTTGGATCGTTGATTGCTGTTCTCATCGATTTTTACTGTGTAACTACTTCTTCCAATCTGCGTTGGCTTATGTTGTCCAGTGGGACCTTTATTCTCAGTCAAATTGGCGTCATATATGCCATTATCAACAATAAGCTTCTGAATCTATCTTCGATTGCTCTGGGAAGAATATTTGAAAGTATTGCGGACCCAATCTTAGTACTTGATGAAAATCAAAATATTTTAAAAACAAATAGATCTTGCAGAAAGCTTCTGACTTCAGATTTGGATTTTGCCAACAGGAACATTAAGGACGTCATACCCTCTTTGGATCTTGTGCCCGGCGAAAAAAGATTTTTTGATCGACTTGGGGACGAACGATTCTTTGAGCTATCAATTGAAAATTTAGAACAAAATGCACAGATCCTTTTCTTGAGGGAAATTACTGATCACAAAAGATTAAATTATCTGCTGCAACAGCAAAGCGAGTTCAAAACGAAACTTTTGGCTTTCATCTCTCATGACTTATCAGGTCACCTTGAAAGTCAACTTCTTGCCACTCATACGCTTTCTGGCGAGCACAGCCTGGGTGAGATGTCTTTTAGAAAAAATTTGGATCTTCTTAAGGCGGCCACTCATAGTTCGCAAGAATTTATTCAGACAGTTTTTAGCTGGCTCAATGGGCAGAATAATAAATTCACGGCACAATTTAAGCCTTTTGAGTGGAATACACTCATCGACGAAACAATCGAAAAGCTAAAGCCAGAATTCGAATCAAAGGACATCGCTGTCACATTTAAGAGATCAGGTGCGCATCTGATTGGGGAAGGTGATACGACGATGATCGAATCTATCGTAAAAAATATACTTCGTAATGCGATCAAGGCAACGCCCATCAAAAAAAGTATCACAATCACATTGGAAAAATCGGGTGAAAGTTTTGCTGAGATAGCCATTCAGGATGAAGGTTCCGGACTAACGGAAGAACAGATACAGCAACTGTTAGCGAAGAATTTGGATGGCTTACCTTTCTTTAGGTCCGATGGCATGAAGGGCTATGGCGTGGGAATAGGTATGTGTATCATCAATCACTTCATTGAGTTACACCACGGAATCTTTAATATCTCTTCCGTGCCGGGGGCGGGGTCTAACTTTTCAATTAGAATGCCTCTTCAAAAACCAAGCAATGAATTCAGCTGAGTTCTGACAGCCACTTTTGTTAAAAAGACGCTCACGATACGTTTTGATGGTAGAAAGAGTACACTGAAGACGGTCTGCGATTTGCTGACTTGTAAAGCCCTTGGTGACAAGTACAGCAACATCATATTCTCTTTTTGAAAGATTTTGTCCCTGCTGATTCTTCAATAACTTTTCTATCAACGGATCAATATAAACATAATTTGATGCCAAAGGATTTCTATTTCCAGCATCTGCATTGGGTTTGCCGTTGAATATCCAATTTAAAACCTTCTGCAGCTTTTCTATCGTTTCGCTTTTTTTGAGCACGGCGTGGGCGCCCGACTTTACTGCCTGATTCAGAATATCGACATCATTTGAGGCTGTTAAAATAACAACTTTGATGCTCGGGTATTCTGCAAGAATGAATTTGACGGCATCGAGACCCGAGACGTCCGGCAGGCCTAAATCGATAATAATTAAATCCGGCTTCTTTTCTTTACATAAGATCCGCAGCTCTGCAAACGAAGTAGAACTTTGGACGTTCACCGCCACAAAAAAGTTCCTTAAAATAGAATCCAATCCAATCAGATGCGTGATGTGATCATCACAGAGATAGATAGTTGTTGCTTCGCCAAATTGAGTTTGCACTTAGGTATACTGAATACACCGTTAAGGTGTGTCAATTTATTTACAAGTTTGTCGTGCTACGGAGTAGGGAGCCCTCAGCTCTTGCTCCCCTCTCGCAACCTCGGAGGTCTCATGGTCGACTTGGCAATTTGCCCCCAGGTTTTCAATCTTAGACCCGCATTTTTCATCAATAGAACAAAAAACACTGCAATAGTTGCGAAATGAAATCCTATCAAAAAATCCTGCCGGCCAAATATATCTAAGTAGGCCACCAGCTGTGAGATGGCTACAGTAAGAAATAGATATTTACCCCACCTTTTCTGTTTCCAAAGTCCAATGGCTCCACGATGTCTACAACTGCGAGGCCATTCATCTGAGAACTCTCAGCTACAGTCATAAATAATAGGTATTTTCTTTTACGAACGTATGTCTTAGTGAGCTTTACGAATCTGCTGAAGAGCTTTTATGGCAGTCTGACCATCTCCAACAAACCCTTGCATGGTGACTGTGGCGAAGAACCTAAGGTCCCATTCAAACGCCACCTTTTGTACCTGACTCACGATAAATTTACGTTTGCGAGATTTACAGCATACGCAACTACCCAGGCGGCAACATTGGCGTTCGGGCCAACAAAAGATCCTAAGTGCGGCGTTTTCTGTATTCTTATTATATAAATCATGGGCATGAAGGGGGTGCACTAGGCACCTCCCTTAAGTTTGGCTATCGAATAAGCTTCTAACCATTCAGCGAGCCCCAAGCTCGTTTTGAGTGAGTCCAACCGTACTCACATTCATACATGGTAATTCTAAAACGACTGACCTTAAGGTTTCTATGGGTTTTAGATTGATCTAATTGGAGCATTATGGATCGTTCTTGTTAAGCTAGACCTTGCCTTACTAAGATTCAAAGGTCTCCAATAAAGTCATAGACTATCACTAAACCAAAGGCTCACTGGTCTGTAACGACAAGACACCTTACTCAAAGCTCCACAAAAAATGCGGACATTTACGGGGAAATAAAAACCTACTGACACGGACCGAGGATTAGATTTTTCTTTAAGTGCCAATATTATAAACAAACACTATTAATTTATTTATAAACAACACCGACCTACTCATCGCAGCATATTAAATATAGAGGGTACCAATGAGTAGCATCCTAGACCTAGAAAAACTATTCCATCGATCAAAAGAACGAATTAAAGACCTTGGTGAAGTTTTTACTCCCGAATTATATGTGGAAGAAATGTTAAACCTACTCGCAAAAGATAAGCGAGACTTATGGTCAGACGAGGAAATTTCTTTTTTTGAACCATGCTCAGGCCACGGCAATATCGTCCTACCAATTTACAAAAGACGACTTGAAGGCATTTATAAAAAAGCAATGGCCCGTGGAATAAAAAACAGCGAAGCCACATTCTATGCCGTTGCGAATGCTCTTAATACACTTTGGGCGATTGATATTGATCCTAAGAATATTGAAAACTGCCGATCCCGTGTATTGTCTGCGACTTTAGATTTTCTAAAAACAAAATTAGAAATTAAAAGCGATGCCATTTTATTTTCAAAGAAGCGAGATTTCTTTGCCCATGTTCTATCGGCGATCAAGTGGCACATTGATGAAAATGAAACCTTATCCGCATTAAGTAATCCAGAAAATGCCAAGGCTAGTGCCAACCTCACAAAAGCAGGAGCCAAGTGGTTTTCACAAAATGGCCATCATCCGATGGATTTTGATTTGTCTTGGGTGAACTTTTACGAATCCTGCGAAGCCTCCAAAACCATTCCCCTAGAATATGAGAGATCAGTTCGATTTATTGATTCCGTTATTTCAGGAAAATTAAGAGGCTTTGACGATTATGAATTTGCTAAAGCCGTTATTGAAATCACTAAACCACAAGACACAGCTCGCAAGCCAAGCAGGTCGCTATCCGTAGGGGCCTAGTTGAATGAGTGCTTTAGTGATCAAACCCACAACCCATGTCGTTGATGTTCTCGGTAATGTGATTGGCCGAGATCAGCCTATTTTACGAATGGAAAAAGCCCTAGAAATGGTGGCCCTACTCGGTGAGGAAGTATTCGCCGATGAAAATGTGGTGTTCTTTGATCCGTTTTGTAAAGCGGGCGAGCTACTGCTTGCCTGTGCTTTTCATAGTTGTTGGGCCAAATCAAAATCTAAAGTTTTAGATGTGGATATGGTGATGAAAGAAATTTACCAGTCCAATCGTTATTTTGGTCTTGCTCCCGATGAAAGGCATCACCGTCTCAGCATCCGTACTTTTTTAGGCAATGAAAATTCACACAAAGAAGAATTTAATCACATCATCCGTGACGGGCATTACTTGTCCGAGGAGGATGGTACATTAGACGAGCAAAAATTTGAAAGGGAGTTCAATTCTATGATCGAATACATTAATTCAAAGGAAAAAGATAAAAAAATCATCGCCGTAGGAAATCCGCCCTACTCCGAAGAGGATGGCGGGCACGGCAGAAGTTCAAATCAAATTTATCCATATTTTACCGAACACTTAATGGATGACCCAAGAATTTCTGACTTTGTATTAGTTATACCTGCAAAGTGGTTCTCAGCTGGGAAAAATACAAAGCATTTTAGGAAAAGAGTAATAGAAAGCTTTCAATTTAAAACAATCAGATATTTCCAAAAGTCAGAAGAGGTATTTCCAACAGTGCAGGTAAAAGGAGGCATCTGTTACTTAAACTGGTCAGAAGAACATAATGGTTCTCCCTTATTTATTGATGGCAATCAAATCAAGGAGTTTGATCTATCAAAGCATAATATCATTAGTGACGATCCCGAATCAGATGCTATTGTTTCAAAAATATTTAAGAAGTGTAATCAATCAATAGCAGACATAGCTTGGTCTCGTAAACCATTTGGACTACCAACAAACTATTTTAAAGCAAATGATTCATTGGAAAAAAATGATGACGATGCGATTCCTTGTTTTAGTCAAGGCAGAAAACTATATTATGCCAATAGAAATCACATTACAAAAAACAGAGATAAAACTGAATGGTACAAGGTAGTAGTCCCCAAGGCTTACGGAAAAGGGATGAGAAGATGTACCATCCCAGCAGAACATATTTTTATTATACAAAAGGGATATATCACGACTGAAACCTATAATGTGGTTGGTTGTTTCAAAACAAAAACGGAAGCCGAGAGTTTTCAAACCTATTTACAGACTGATTTTTCTCGTTATTTATTGGGCCTTAGAAAGCTGACTCAAGATATACCAAAAGATCGCTGGAATTGGGTTCCATTGGTTGATTTAGATACCGAGTGGACAGACAAGAAACTCGCTAAACATTTTGGTCTTACTGAAAAAGAACAGGAACATATTAAAAAGAAAGTTCAGGAATGGTCATAAGGCATGGAACAGCTAGAACTCTATGCCTACACTACCGAGGAATATAAAAAGAACGGCTGGGTAAAAGTAGGCCATACAAAAGTTGGTGAAGATAGGATTTGGAACCAGTTTGGAACATCCAATCCTGAAAACCCCGATTATCAAATGATCGGGATACTTCCTAATGGGGTTCGTGATCACCATATCCATGCTCAACTTATAAAAAATGGCTGTAAGAAAATTGAAAATGTCCCCGGCCAAGAATGGTTCCAAGTCACCAATAAAAATGATCCCTTTAAAGATGTTCGCCGTGCTTACAATGAAATCGTAAACGGTAGCTCCCGTACCGAGTATTATAAGCTCCGCAAAGAACAAGCTGGGGCTATTGAAAAAGCGAGTAAATGGTTTAATAAAGAATATCCCGCTGAGGTAATTGGCTCTGCTACTCACCCGCACCGATTTCTTATCAACGCAAAGATGAGGTTTGGTAAATGCTTTACCAGTATTCGCTTGGCAAAAAAAATCAATGCTCGCAATACATTGATCGTGACCTACAAGCCCGATGTTATCGGCGAATGGATCGATACAGTTAATGAGCAGGTTGACTTTGATGGATGGACAGGAATTAGAGCCAAAGAAAAAATCGACCGCCCCAACGATCCATGTTTAAAAAGTAATGGGGATTTCCCAAAATCCACGGGCCCAATTGTTTTATGTGTTTCCTTACAAGATCTGTGGATTGATAAGGATGGAAATACAAAAGAACGACTCAGGAAAATACCAGAAATTGCGTGGGACTTAGTTATCTTTGATGAAGTTCATTACGGCAGCAGAACCAAACGAGCTAAAAGTATTCTAGAACAAATTAAATTTACTCATCGTCTAGATTTATCAGGGACACCATTTCGCCTAATTGAACAAGACGATTTTTCGTCTCAACAAGTTTATACATATAGCTATTTAGACGAACAAAAAAATAAAAAGGAAGAGATAGAGTCTGATCCCCAAAATCAAGCAGAAAAAATCTATCGATTAATGCCTGATCTCAACATATCAGCCATTGAAATCACTGACGAGGATATCGCCGAACAACGGGAAACTTTTAAAACTGATGATATTGACTTTTCACTCAATAGACTTTTTGAAACCAATGAGGAAAATAAGTTTGTCTATGAGGATGCCGTTGATCACTTTATCGAGGGTTTGCATAAAGAAGGCCACGATGCTCGCTCAATTAGTGTCTATGGAAAGCTTGCAGCCCAATTAGGGTGCCCCGCTAAAAGACATACTGTATGGTGGATGAATCGGGTTGATTCTATTTCGGCCCTTATCGAGAAACTTGAAAAGCACCCTCACTTCTCTAAATTCAAACTTATTAATGCATCAGGATCCGATAAAAAACAAGACGATGATGATCACACTATTGCAAGAGAAAAAACATCATTACAAAAAGCCATCAATGACTCCAATGAAGATCCTAATAAATTGGGAACGATAACATTTACTTGTGGTCGTTTTCTAACGGGGGTCACAATTAGGGAATGGGACAGTATTTTAATTTTAAACGATATAAAATCCGCCGAGAGTTATTACCAAGCGATTTTCCGTGTGCAGTCGGCTTGGGTAGATGAGAAATCAAAAACACCATTCAAACCAAAGGCATGGGTGTTTGATTTCGCGATCACTCGTTGTCTACAGGTAACTTATGACTGTGCAAGTAATATCGCTGATCAAATTGATCAACATGAGAGTTATGAACAACTGACTGATATTAATAAGGATAACCTAGAAATCGTGACCGAAGGCCTATGCGATGCCTTGGATATTAAGCGCTTTTATGAAGGTAGTTTGGCTAGCACCCCTACAACTGCTAAGGACATTTTTGAAGTTCTTAACCACGGAGGCTCCCGCATTGCCCTTGCCCGCAGGATTACATCCAATGTTTTAGTTAACTTTGGAAAACTAAAACTATTAGAGGAAAATCCACAGCTTTTGGCAATACTTATGAAAGTTAAGGGCTATCGCAGTGGAGAATTCACTGCAACCATTGAAGATCTTGTTCAAATTGGTCGAGATGCCAGTGATCTAGAGCAAGTTAAATCTGATCCAAATCTATCTCCTGAAGAAAAATCCAAAATCATAGAGGACTTTACTGAAAAGGATAAAGATAAAGATAGGCAAACAAAAAAGAAATGGTATGCAACTCAAATCAAACGACTAGCTATTTGCATGGCAGATTTTATCTATATGACCTACCAGAGAGAGTACAATATCGACGATGTCATACAGACAAAGTCCCCGCACTTCTTTGAAGTGATGACAGGAATCTCAAAGGATGATTTTACAGAGCTTTGCAATAAAGGATTTATGAATAGGTTTGCACTAAATCGTATCGTTCGAGAGTTTAGAGATCAGGAAAGCACCTCGCTAAATCCTGAACAATATATTCTAGAGAACTTAAAAAAAGTCGTTTCTGAATAAGCTAATTTAGTCCAAGGTGGCAGGAAAGCACTATGGTAAGATCAAAAAATTCAATAAAAGCTAAATTAAAAGCAAAGTTTGAAAAGTTCAAAAAACTGATTGAAAGAAAACTAGGTAAAATGAATTGGAAGAAACTCAGTACAACATCAATATCCATAATTATTATCGTCGCTTCGACGGGCATCCTAGGTGTCGAAGCTCAGATTTTAGCCAAGGCAATCGTAGATATAATAACTACAATAGCATAATTACAGTTGAACTTGATCGTTGTAGTTAGCGAACTCGCCAACCACAGCACTCAACTACAGATGTAGCTATTTAGCGTGATTTTGAATTACAACGGACAGTTTTGACCTTTGTGCGACTTTTGCTTAAGTTATTGCTATTATTTGACTTCCCCCGGATTGGGGACTTTACCTGAAATGGCGCTTTAAATTGGTGGAGGTAGAGATTTCTAGTTCGAATGGTGGGAATTGTTAGGAAATACTAGGATTTACCAGGAAGACCATTCATCAAGAACTACAAATCACTACGAACCACCTATATTATCCCCTGAATCGCTCTAAGTATGCTACTCGGCCGTCTGATTTGCTGGGTCATGTAGATCTAAGCAATCAGCAATTCCCCGAATATCAATTCCTGCCTTGCGAATATAAATCTGCATTGTCTTCATGTCAGACCATCCACACTAAAGAAGCATCAAAGATACCAACAGCTCATTTCTGATATATTTAATAAAGTTTTTTATAATTATTCCGACATATATATCGGGCTTTTAAGCGGTTACGAGGCAAAAAAGCTTCTGCAGAATAAATTTAAAATCTATTTAGGGAATAAACATGGCTCGTAAATCGCTGAAAATCTTTGTCACCGGTGATTCGCCCCGTTCATTGAAAAAGATTACGTTATTCAATTGGTCCGGCTTTGCTTTTTTGGGTACCAGAAATCATAAAAAACAAATTGAACAACGACAGGAGCTAACTGGTACCGGAGTCTATTTTCTTTTCTCTGATCCAGTGGACGGAATAGTCCAAATGTATATTGGAGAAACTGATAATTTCTCTAAGCGAATCAAAGATCATATACTAGCAACCGACAAAGAATGGTGGTCACACTTTATTGCATTCCAGGCCAACGATAACCTGAACAAGGCGCACGTTCGATTTTTAGAGAAGTACTTCTGGGAAGTTGCATCGAAGTCTCCGGAGATCGAAGTAAAAAATAGTGCACCTGCAAGTGGTGCCAATCTATCGGAAGAAGATCAAGCTGATCTGGAAATTTTCAAAGAAAACATTTTATATATTCTTGAAGCACTCAATCTCGGGTATTTCCAAACTAATGAGATATCAGAATCTCAACTAGCTGAGAGCCATATCTACGCCACAAATACTTTGGCTAACCAGGATCAAAGCGCTTATATGGTAAAAGTTGAAAATACCTATATTCTAAAAGCTGGATCACATATTTGCCTACGGGCCAAAGACAGCTTTCAAAATGCACATGGCTCGTACTTTCAAAAATGGAAAGAGATTGTTGAGTCTTCCGACGTAAAAAAAGTTAATGCCGATCTTGGAGTTTTACAAAGGGACTTGGAGTTCACCTCTCCCTCAGTTTGCGGAGCAATAGTTAAGGCGCGAGCGACGAACGGCTTAACTGCTTGGAGAAATGAAACAACCGGAAAAACTCTCAAAGAAGAACTTGCTGAGTAAACAAGAGGTAAAATTTGAAAATTTCTAGAATTGAAATAAAACGTTTTCGATCGATTCAAGACATAACCTTTGATATTGATCAGAGTTATAATTTAATCTCATTTTGTGGAGAAAATAACGCTGGCAAAACAAATATTTTAAGATCGATAAGCTTATTCTTTCACCCCAATTTATTTGACAATGAAAACGACGTACCAATTCACAAACAAGCTTCCGCTGGTGGAAAAGTATTCCCTGAAATTGCAATTACATTTATATCTAAAGATAAAAAAATACGTATTACACGAATATTCGAATACTCCACAGTTATTCTCGAAGGTGAAGAAACGGACTTGGTCACCAGCAAACCTAAACAACTTGATCAAGAAGTCTGCGAAAAAATTCTTTCAAAATATGTTTGTAAATTTATAGAAGTGATTAATCTTTCAATTCCGGATTTAATAGAGGAGCTCATTCAAGAAGTTTACGATATTGAATATGAGAAGTCCCGATTCAAAGGAGCAAAGCAAAAGCTGAAAGAGGCCTTTGAGGACTATCATGCCGGCGTGCTGGAAATTTTGAAAGAGCTAGCTACGGACATCACTCCTGACTTTGAAAAATTTAACTCAGACTGGGGTGTGGATTTTTCAATATCTACTGATGTTAAAAAGTTCCGAGATCTAATTTCAGATGACGTTGAGTTCTTTGTAAAAGATAAATCCAATAAGGTAATTGGCTCCAAAGGTTCAGGTCTTCAGCGCTTAGCCTTCATTCTTCTGCAATCGAGAATTGTAAGTAAGCTGAAGCAAGGTAAGATTCCTCTACTGATCATAGATGAACCCGAAACCTTTCTGCATCCTGCCCTCCAAAAACAACTTAAAGAGCATCTCCTCAATCTCGGGCAATCTGGAATTCAAATATTTCTGACAACTCACTCACCGGCATTTATCGATTCATACCTACTTAGAAATCAATTCCTAATTGGTATCCAGATTGAAGAAAATATCTGGTTCAACAGGGTTAAAAAATATGTAAATAAAGTTAGCACATACTCAATTGATCTCGAATCAATAGATGGTACCCAAAAAATTAAGAGACAACTTGGCCTCGAGGCAGCAACGGTTTCCCCGCTCGAAAAATTCAATATGATCGTAGAAGGAGAAGCTGATCAAAGATACTTAAAACAACTTCTTTCCTATTTTGAACTGGCGCACCCAAATATAGTCCCTGCGCACGGTGTAGCAAACATCGAAAAACTGCTCGATCTTTATAAAGGATTTTATAAAACACAGACTGATACACCAGCAGTTCTTATCATGCTAGACAACGATCTGGCAGGCCGTGAAATATTTCATAAAATTTCCAAAAACATCGAAAAATATAAACCGCTTGTAGTGAGGGTTATATTCTGTCCAAATTATTTGGGCGAAACACCCGACCTTACAAATCTTCAAAAATCTAAGGAGAACCATGAAATCGAAGACCTCCTGTATCCAGAAATTTTTGTAAACCTTGTTAACATGTTACTTAAAAAAGCTAACTACAATGAAATTGTAGCCGCACAAATATTTGATAAAATTGCAAAGCCCGCATTTAAAGCCAAAGGAATCCTAGCACTTGTGGAAGATGAAAAAAATGAATCAAATCCACTTACGGGTCAGAATATCACATTTTCCAGCAGCTCCCATGAATCAGAAAAAATGAAAACCAGTATTTCTAAACTATTTAATTTTGAGGGCGACAGAAAATTCATCAAGTTGATCAGCGAGAATGATCGAAAATACCCGGAGGTAAGACTATTCCTAAACCAAATCGCTGAAATGGATTTGCATTTTTTCAAAAACGATTGATTATTGGCTGTAGTTATTCCAATTATGCTCTACGGCCTAAAACTACAAAAACTTGCTAACCCCATGATTTAGCGTGATTTAGAATAACAACGGAACAAGAGCTTCCACGAACCAAATTTATTTAAATTATTAATTTTACGATGTTTTTCCGATTCACCCCAAACGGGGAGTATTTTCGTTTGAAATTGGTGGAGGCGGGGGGAATTGAACCCCCGTCCGCAAGTGATCCGCGATAAGGCGCTACATACTTAGTCAGTGTTTTAATTTGTCTGCGCAGCTTCCACTAACAAAATATCCGCAGAACATTCCCCCAGTAAATTTAAGCGAGTCTGCTGGAGAAAACCCAACACGCCGAGGTCACTAAATGACAATCTTTCCAAGAGCGCAACCACCTCAAGGAAGATCGTGCAGTCAATTAAGCTGCAAGTGCGTAATCGTTGCCAATTACAAAATGCCCGTTTTTACGAGGTCCCCAGGCGCCCCGGTATGCTCCTTATGTTTCAGCACCCACGTCGAAGCCAGTACGCCCCCGATGTGTCGTTGAACTTATCTTTTTCATTGTCGCCGATTTACCGGCAAAATGAAAATCGTTTATCCTTCCCGATAACACACCTCACATTCAATAATTAAATTTTTCGTGACGCAGTACTTTGGTCTTGCCACTATTGCACCACCTTAACGAGATCCTGACGTGAGCAAGCGACAATTTACGCCAAAAGCGCGAGATATCCACCATTTATAGGCCTATTCCACAGAGTTATCCACAGACCTGCTTAAAAAATGGGGCAAAAATGACACTGAAATTTAAGAATCTTAAATTTATATGAAAGGCTGTCACGTTTATGACAGCCCATATATTGTGTAAATTTAACGGAAAAGATCTGCTGCAGAGGCCGCTGTTGCCGCCAAAGAGCTCACATTTGAACGGGAATTATCTTTCGCAGGTTGAGCCTCCGCAGCCGGAGTTGCCACTGCTTCTGCCGGGGCCACCACCACGGGCGCCGGCGTTTCCACCATCACAGGCTCTGCCTTCACATCCAAAGACGGCTTAATCACCGTAGCTTTTTGAACCCCCTCAACCGCATTCGTCACAGGGAAAAGTTGGATGTTGAGTTGATACACTCTCTCCCCTTTTTCCTTCATGCGCGCAATTGAGTTGTCCTTATGAAGCGCTTTTCTCATCTGACGAAGTTTGAATTTAATTTCTTCAAACTCGGACTTCGTTAAAGACAAAGTCAACGTCCCGAACTCGCGATCCGTCGGCTGATCTTGATACAAAGACTCTAGACCCAAGTACATCAACTGGGACTGAAGTTTTCTAACCAACGCCACAGGAATTTCTTCTGGAGACTCAATCAAACTGCGGTTCTTCTTAAGCTCTCCCGTCACTTCATCGCGACGAAGCTCACCGGAGCTGATCAACGTCGTCAACGCATTTTCAATTTCATCTTCAGAGGCTTTACCACGCAAAAGAGTCTTCAAAGCCGTCGTATCAAAAGACACGCCCTCTTGATCCACCATCGCATAAATGATCCACGCCACCCAGTTCGGAACCTTTTCCCACGTCTTACGATCAATCTCGCCGGACTTCAGTTTGCCGGCCACGCGGTGTTCGCTGAGTTTTTTAAGATACATATTACGTTCAGCCGGATCCATCGCTTGCGTGAAATGTACAAGCAAACGGAACTCGTCTGTTTGGTCCTTCATGAAACCCAAAGCCTTGCCGAACTTGCCAATCATATCGTCAGAAAGATTTCTTTTTCCTTCGATGATCATCTTCAGATAATTAGGAGATTTAATATTCGCCGCCGCCGAAAAAACTGCGTAGTTATAAACTCGCAAAGAGCCCTTCGAAGACTTACGCTTAAACTGATAAAAATCCGCCAAGAACTGGCGATAGTTCATATAATCAGAAAGCACCGGGGCACTTACCGAACCCATTGAAATTTCTTTGCCTTTGCCAAACTCATGATGATTGTTTTGCATAGAAATCAGATCTCCTTGTACCCAGATAGTTCACCTGATTTAAATCTTCAAAACAAGCGTATTTGTGTGCAAAGACCCTTACCTTACTGCAAGGCATAAAAAAAGGACCCCCAAATTGAGAGTCCTTTTTAAGAATCGAGTTTTAAAAAGTCGATCGGTCTTAGCGAGATAGACGCAAAGTCACTCCGCGAATATCCAAGTCACCGCGAGTGTAAAGCACGATGCTATCAGCACCCTGACCAAGCACGGCATTTTGTGGGAAAACAGAGTTCATAGGTCTATAACGATCCACTTGCAACGAAGGACCTTGGTTGAAACCGTTGATCACAACATCAATCAAAGCGGTATTGAAAACCGGAGTCGCCTCAATGTCGATGGCTACGATACGCATTCCGCGGTAACGGTACATATCGATGTATTGAGTGAGGTCTAAGCGATCATTCCCGTACATGCGACGAGACACGTAAAGCGGCACTGTCTGCTCACGACCAGGGCGATCCGGGCGACCAGGTCCCCAGCCTCCACCATTTTCACGCAAGTTGATGGTGATTGAATCTACGAACGCCATGCCTCGCACACCTAATTGCAACGTGCGAATGTCTTGACCCAAAACCGCCCCAAAACGAGGGCGCAAGATCAAACGACCTTGAGGAGAATAAGCACTTTCCTCCAAACGACCATCCGTCAACAATGATACTTCCGCACGAGGTCCACTGCCACGAATATCGACAACGACGGACTCGACCGTGAAGCCCCGGTAGTTCTGACCAATACCTGCCAACTGACGAAGCTCTAAGGTTTCGTCGACGACACGGCGGTTGATGTAGATGACTTTTTGTTCTTGTCGACCGTAGCCATTTCCAAAGTCATCGCGGCCAGGGCCAGGATAACCGGGCTGGTAACCATCATCACCGGGATAGGGCGCTGGCCTGGGCACAGGCGCTGGTGGTGGCGGATTGCCAGGAACAATGTAGGCCCCCGCTGAATTTGAAATCAAAGTGATCGCAGCAAATGCAATTAATAGAGTGTTTTTTAGAGTCATTCTGTCCCCCAAAGGTAATTCTAACTTCCCCACCCTCCCCTAAAGCAACCCTTATACCAACATTTTTAGAGGTCAGAACGACACCGCAAGGACCCTTTTAAAATAAAAAAGGGATCGTGGCTTGGAGGTTCCACGATCCCGAGAGCTTTAAAGACTCTATTTTAAGGACTATTTCAAATTATCATCCGTCAAATCAACCAGAGGTTTGATTTTTCTCATGAAGGTCACGGCAAACTGATCTTGAGCAAAGTTCGCGCGCTTTCTCATTTTCAAAGCAATACGAACTTGTCCCAAACCGTTGTTGGCGATCATGCGCGCATCTCCAATCCAGTTCGCATAGTTCAACTTCGTATTTTGCAAAGAGATCAAATCCAAAGTGTCTTCTTGGTCTTTAGCAATACGAGATAAAGTGATGTTCACACCTGTTCCCGCTTCAGGAGCCAACAAAGGTCCCGCAAAAGCCAACAGTTCGTTATTTGCGCCCTTCATAGAAAGAGTCACTCCAGAACGACCGTTGACAACTTCCCAAGAACTCATACGAACCGATTTGATTTTGTTATCCGTATTCAAGCGTTGAATTGTGCTGATCGCAAACTCACGCATGATCAAATACTCAGGATTGTCAGAGTACTGGCCAGGAAGATGGAAATAGATATCTGCCGCAGAACTTCTGAAAACCAAGTTCAAAATCGCACTGGATCCGGTCGCGCCAATTTTAAGTCTTACGAAAGTGGTTTCACAACCGCCATCAAGATCCACACATTTCAAAGTTCCATCCAAGGGACGAGTTCCTGTCGTGATTTCTCCGTTCCCGGCACGTACAGATCTTAAAGGAGATGCGACCCCTTCACCCACG
Organism: Bdellovibrio sp.; assembly: GCF_047637665.1. NCBI lineage: Bacteria > Pseudomonadati > Bdellovibrionota > Bdellovibrionia > Bdellovibrionales > Pseudobdellovibrionaceae > Bdellovibrio > Bdellovibrio sp. Next base: position 365,358 of record NZ_JBLJBT010000044.1, read on the forward strand.
GCACCCGCGACATTATACACCTTCACGTCACGGCCTTCTTGAACTTTTAAAGTCACGATCGCATCATTCGTCAAACCATCAATCGTCATCTTTGCAGACAACACCGAAGAAGCCGCCTCAAGATTTAAACGACGAGTTCCCGCATCGACTTTTTCATTACGAGCACGAAGGAAGTTTAATAGTTCATCTGTAGAAGACGACGTATAGACAAGACCATCGGATGTCACACCACCCGTCATACGTTTCGTCAAATTATCGCGAGTCGAGTTGCCGACGTCGTTTGTGCGATAGTCCGGAGGCAAAGGATTTGTTCCCAATGCGGGAGCTGGGCGCGTATCCACAACAGGAGGCGTAGATGGTTTTGCAGGCTCCACTGGTTTTGCTGGCGCTGGAGGAGCCGGAGGAGTTGTTGTTTGCGAACCCTGCTTAGGAGTTTCTGTTTTAGTTCCGCCACTTTGCTTTGGAGGAGCCGGTTGTTTTTTGGGCTCAGGAATAGGCTCTGGGAGTGGTGGCTGATAGTCATCCGTGCCCGGAGAATTTGGATTGGGAAGTCCTCCGCCAATTTGTCCATTGGTATTGTCTGTCTGAGTGCCCGACTTTTGAGTAGTTTGTTCTGCCGTTTGTTCGGCTGTTGATTCAGGCGGGGGAGCAATAAGATCTTTTTTCTTGCCGCACGCTGTGAGACTGAGCGAGGCCAATAAAGCGGCCGTGATCACAGTGTGCTTATGAAGCATTGGTAACATGAAAAACCTCCAAGTATTCTGTCGCTGGACCATTAAGCAAGCCTTGGGCCAGATTTCGTCACCCCTCATCAGGCCTTGTATTGCAATAGGGTTACGCTTTAGACTCTGGTTTGGAAGGAATTACATGCCTGTACAACAATTCGGCGAGCTCATGAGCGACCCACAAAAACTCACAAGACATCTTATTAAAGTCATTCTTACGTCATTCGTCCTTGCTGTTTTGGCGATGTATTTTTTCGATCAAAGTATGTCGGGATATTTTGCCGTTCCCGAAGTCACCGCCCGCTATCGAGCGACCGCCCGTATCCTGACTGACATCGGGCTTTCTGAATATTATTTTATTTTGGCGCTTCTGACTTGGGCCGTGGCCAAGTGGATCGCCCCTCGCATTTCAGCACTGCGCCCGTACCCTCAAAAGATTGATTTCTTTCGACGCTGGGGACTGAACTTTTTTGTCGCTCTTTTGCTGTCAGGCGTGATCACTCATTTGATTAAGTTTTCCGTGGGACGACAACGGCCCCACAAAACCCCTGATTTTGATCCCTATGTCTTCACTCCATTTACGACACATTGGCATTGGCATTCGTTTTCATCGGGACACTCACAGGTCATCTTCACGGCAGCTACGATGATGAGTATTGCCTTCCCCAAGATGCGCTGGTTCTGGATTCCTTTTGCGGCTTTGATTTGCCTGACCCGCGTGGTGGTTCATGATCACTTCTTAAGTGATATCATCTTTGGAGCTTGTGTGGGTTATGTGGGAAGCCTCTTGGCCATGACCTGGATGCGCGCAAAAACCGAAAACGGTCTTTACTAATTTTGCTCTGACAAAAACTCGACCAGATATTGGGACTCTTTGAGGGACTTCATGGTCTCTTTGTAGTTCCCAATATGCTTTTCCACCAAAGACCAAAACCGCTCAGAATGATTCATATGCTCCAGATGAGCCAACTCGTGAACAATCACGTAGTCGATGATTTCCGGCTTAAAAACAATCAAACGCCAGTTCAAATTGATGATCTTTTTAGAGGAACAACTTCCCCACCGAGTCCTTTGTTCGCGAAATTTCACTTGCGACGGGCGAAGGCCCATTTGTTCAGACCAAAAACGCAGGCGCTCACTCAAAAGATTGACGGCCTCGCGCTTATAAAAATGTCGTATTTCTTTTAAAGCCGTCGGGTGTTCCGCAATAAGAGAGCTCGCACTCCATTCGTTGCGAGGAATGTGCAACAAAAGATGCTCCTCCGTCAGCGAAATAAACGGTTTTTTATTCAGAGTAATGACCACCTTGAGCTTCCGCTCAATCCCCAAAAACGGAAAAACCTCGTAGGCCTTGATTTTCTTTTCAGGAAACTTTTCGGCAATTAAAGAAAACTTTTCGAAATTCTTTTCAATCCAATCCTTTTTGGACATCAAAAAATCCACAATCACTTTTTGCGTGGTACTTTTGGAGGCCAAAACCTTGATTGGCTTATTCGGGTAAAGATAAATAGAAACCGAACGACGAAAAGACCGCCGGTGCACCTCTACAGACCACTTCGCAAAGAGAAAGGTTTCTTTACCACTCATCAAGTCAGAGAATGACTTAACCCCCAATCAGTGGCAAGGTCTCCAGAAGGTACGCCGTACCTTTTTGCATTGCAGGGCGGCTTAAGAGGAAAATGGATAAAAGCTCTTCTTTTTACAGTCTTGATCCCGAGAAAGTTCTGCAAGCCGCAGAACATGCCGGACTTTTTCCGACCGGAGAGTTCACGCAGCTTAACTCCTATGAAAATCGCGTCTTTGATATCAAACTTGAAGAGCCCCTCGGAGACGGCACTTTAAATCGCAATGTGATCGCCAAGTTCTACCGCCCCCATCGCTGGAGCAAAGAAGCTATTCTTGAAGAACACGAATTTCTGTTGTCTCTCAAAGCCGATGGCATTCCTGCCGTGGCCCCTCTTTTTCAAGGGCATGATACTACTGTTGCTGAAGTCGATGGAATGTTTGTTGCTTTCTTTCCCAAGGTTCTAGGGCGAATGCCGCAGGAATTTTTAGAAGGCGATCTGAAAAAGGTCGGCCGTCTGATGGCACAGGTTCATAACATTGGTGCAAAAAAAAGAGCTCCTCATCGACCCGTCCTAGATACCTCTTACTATGGAGGATGGCATACGCTGGATTTCCTGCAGAACTGGATTACGCCCGAGCTGCGCGAACGCTATACGATCGCCGCTGAGGATATTCTCTTTGCCATTGATGACACCTTCGATCCTTCTGAATTCATCCGTATTCACGGCGATTGCCATAAGGGAAATCTTCTTAATAACGGCCAAGAGTTTTTCTTAGTAGACTTCGATGATTTTGTAAATGGCCCGGTCATTCAAGATTTCTGGATGCTTCTTTCTGGCGACGAAGATCGACTGGATGAGGAAAAATTCGAAATCATCGAGGGCTACGAGGAGTTGCGCGAATTCCCAGATCATCAGTGGTCATGGATTCCTTTACTTCGCGGTCTTAGAATTATTTCTTACGCTGGCTGGATTGCCAAACGCTGGGAAGATCCTAGTTTCCCACGGTTATTTCCTGAGTTTAATACTTTCAGATATTGGGCCGAAGAGGTTGAAGCCCTCGAAAAGATCTCCTGGCAAATTCAATCCTAGTTTAACACCACGGCGGATTTCCCCGCGACCGTGCCCCTTTTAAACCATTCATAGATCTGATTGAGCTTACGAAGCGTTAAAGACGAGTCCCTTAAATTCGACGGCTATCGTCGTCTTCGTCATTCATCATCATCCAAAAATTTCTAGTGCTTAAATCAAAGACCACCATCATCGAGTTCGGCGAAATCCCATATTCATCTACTACAGTGTGAAGTGAAACGCAGTGTTGATCTTAAATTTCCTTAAAAATAGTATTTGAAATATTCATATATTTCATTTTATTATCATTACTAATGAGTTTACTCAGCCCTTCCCTTGAAGCTTTCTGGGCCGTTGTTCAAAAAGGCACGGTCCTGGAAGCCGCTAAAATGATTGATCTCACCCAGACTGGGGTGACACAAAGAATCCGGAGCTTGGAAAAGCAGCTGGGCGTAACGCTATTTACTCGGTCTCGAAAGGGCATGCGCTTGACCGAAGAAGGCGAATCGCTTCTTCGCTATGTTCAAGCGGCTCGAGATTTAGAGGGGGAAACATTACTAAATATTGGCGGCAAACAAACGCCGGCGATCAAAGAGGTCTGCATTAGCGGTCCCTCCTCACTGATGCGCACTCGGATTATTCCGAAGGCCAGTGCAGTGATAAAAAAGTATCCGCAACTTCGAGTGCGCTTCGATATTTCTGACGACAACAGCGCGATTGGAAAATTGAAATCAGGCTTCGCTCAACTTGGCACCCTTCCCGCAAACCAAGTGGGCCGAGAGCTTGATTCAAAAACCCTTTCGCCGGAGCGCCACTATTTTTTTGGACCTGCAAGCTGGAAAAAACGACCCCTCAGCGACATCGTGGAAAAAGAGACCCCCGTCGATTTTGATCCGCAAAATACAATGACTCTGGATCTTCTAAAGAAATACAAAATGAATAAAGCGCCCAAGCAAGGTCACTATGCAAACAACCTTGATGCTTTATGTTCATTGCTAATTGCGGGCGTGGGCTATTCCGCCCTCAGCGAAGAGATGGCTCGCCCTTATGTGAAGACGGGAGCCTTGGTTCAACTTAGCTCCACTCACTTTGTGGATCAATCTCTAGCCCTGGCCTGGTATCCCAGGGCCGAAATGCCGCCTTATTTTAAAAGCCTCATTGAGGCTCTCACCAAAAAGTCTTAAAACTATTTTGCCTTTTGATAAAGAGGCATCACGCGTGGAAGCAAAGACGAAATGTTATCAATGCGGGTCTCATCCGCCGGGTGAGTGCTTAAAAACTCGGGGGGCTTTCCTCCGCCATTTGCTGACATCTTCTTCCACAAACTCACAGCCTCTTGCGGGTTGTAGCCAGCTCTTGCCATCAACTCAAGGCCCATATCGTCTGCCTCGGATTCTTGACCACGACTGTGGGGAAGCGAAATCACCAGTGTTGTGAATTGATCGGCATAACCGACATATTTGGGATCCACTTTGCCGCTTAAGAGAATCGCCTGAAAGCCAAGATTCTTAAGCAACTCTTCGGACATTCTTTCTCGGCCATGCTCTCGCAAAGCGTGGGCAATCTCATGACCCATGATTGCGGCAATCTCGCCATCTGTGAGCTTCAACTTTTCAATGATTCCAGAATAGAACATGATTTTTCCGCCGGGCATACAGTAGGCATTCAGTTCTGGTGAGGTGATCACATGAACTTCCCACGCCCATCCCGGAGCCTCACGGCGAAAGACCGCGGTCTGTGGCACCAGTTTTTTGGCGATTGTATTGACTCGCTGAACCTGTTGAGGATTTTTATCCAACAAACCTTTTGCCTGAGCATCCGCTTTGGTCTGCCCATAACTTTGTGCTGACATCGCGACGATTTCTTCGTTTGGCACCAGTAAAAGTTGACGCCGCTCAACGCCGACAGCCCCCTTTTCGGTGGAAGTGACACAAGAAACCAACATGGCCGATATAATAAAAATCAGTTTTTTCATAAAAGAAATCCTAGCTAGAACGACATCTAAAATCAATGCGCGATCCCTTGCCAATTCCGTGGCTATCAACACAGAATGAGGACCCCAACCGCAGGATAGAGCTGGTACACTAAGCGTTTCGCCATCTTTCGTTGCCAGCTTATAGCCCCAACCCCATCACCAATGCGTGACCGGCCTTGTCATTGACGATTTTACTGAAAATGACTGCGCCGAGGGCTGGTTTTTCTTTGAAACAGCGGCCCGTTCATTCTATATTTTCAGGGCTTTAGACAATCCAAAGAAAAGGACCGACTTATGAAAAAAATCAAAGTTGCAAATCCCGTCGTTGAACTCGACGGCGACGAAATGACAAGAATCATCTGGAAGTTCATCAAAGAAAAATTGATCCTTCCTTACCTAGAGATCGACATTAAGTATTACGACTTGGGCATGGAGCATCGTGATGCGACCAACGATCAAGTGACAGTGGATGCGGCCGAAGCGATCAAAAAATACAACGTCGGTATTAAGTGCGCGACCATCACTCCTGATGAAGCTCGCGTGAAAGAATTCAACTTAAAACAAATGTGGAAGTCACCTAACGGCACCATCCGTAACATTTTGGACGGCACTGTTTTCCGTGAGCCGATCATCTGTAAAAACGTGCCTCGCTTGGTTCCGAATTGGACAGCTCCGATCTGTATCGGTCGTCATGCTTTCGGCGATCAATATCGCGCGACAGATTTCGTAACCAAAGGAAAAGGTAAACTCACCATCACTTTCGAAGGTGAAAACGGCGAGAAGATCCAACACGAAGTTTACAACTTCAAAGGCGATGGCGTTGCCATGGCGATGTACAACACCGACGAGTCTATCTCTGGTTTTGCTCGCTCTTGCTTCAACCAAGCTTTGTCTAAGAAGTGGCCTTTGTATCTTTCTACAAAAAACACTATCTTGAAAAAATATGATGGTCGCTTCAAAGACATCTTCGAAGAAATCTATCAGAAAGAATTTAAAACGAAGTTTGATGCCGCTGGCATCACTTATGAACATCGCCTGATCGACGACATGGTGGCTTCGGCGTTGAAGTGGAACGGCAACTTCGTATGGGCTTGTAAGAACTACGACGGTGACGTTCAGTCTGATACAGTGGCACAAGGTTTCGGATCTTTGGGTCTGATGACTTCCGTGTTGATCACTCCAGACGGCAAAACTATGGAATCTGAAGCTGCTCACGGAACTGTGACTCGTCACTACCGTCAGCACCAACAAGGTAAACCCACTTCCACAAATCCGATCGCGTCGATCTTTGCTTGGACTCGCGGTCTTGAGCATCGTGGAAACTTGGACAACAACACAGAGCTTGTGAAGTTTGCTCAGACTTTGGAAAAAGTCTGCGTTGAAACAGTAGAAGCGGGCTTCATGACCAAAGACCTTGCCGTTTGCATCTATGGCGACAAAGTTCCTGCTGATAAATACATGAACACAGAGCCGTTCCTTGCAAAACTTGACGAGAATCTGAAGAAGGCCCTTGCCCTTTAGTTCTTCGTTTAAAAGTTAGCTCTAAAAAGCCTCGACCTTGTCGGGGCTTTTTTTATTCTACCGAGCCCCGGCTTTTTCCAATATCGTGACCATCTCGTTCAATTTTCGGCGCTTGGCATGCCCCAGAGGTGTGACCCCGTCATTGTCGGGAATATTGACATCCGCCCCCGCGTCTACCAAAAGCCTTAAGATCTCTTGATGGCGAGGTCCGCCGTCACCCAGAACAACGGCCTCCATCAAAGCGGTCCAACCTAAGTTATTCTTATGATCGATATCGATCTTGGTTTTCAAAAGTTCTTTGACGATGTCTACATGCCCTCGCTCGCAGGCTGGAATCAGGGCCGTTCCTCCATAACGGTTATATATTTTGAAATTGGGTTTTGCTTTAAGAATAAGACGTAAAATCTGCAACCGCCCCTCGGCTGCGGCATACAGCAAAGGACTGTCTTGCTTCTGATCTTGAGCGTTGACGTCCGCCCCCGCGTTAATCAAAACCATCGCAATTTCCACATCATTGTTTTGAGTTGCAATCAAAAGCGGCGTCCGCTTTTGTAAATCCATCACCTCAATGTTCGTTTTACTTTTGAGAGCGGCTTTAACGGCCTCGACATCGTGATTTTTTACGACTTCAATCAGTGAAATCTGCTGCGGAAAAGCTTCCACGTCCGTCTCCTTCAATAACCTCAGTGAAATCGAGAACAATCTCAAAATTCAATAAGAGGACTATCTTTATCTTAGACTCAGCAGAAACAATGAGGGACTTGATTCATTGCAGGGACTCAAGCACTGAGATTTGGCAAAACTTCTCAGCGCCGAGCCGCAAAACGAAATAAAACTATTTTACACGAACTTTCACTTTATACTTAGACTTAGAATGACAAGTTGACTCCATCGCCACTGTCGAACACTCCATCTTGCCACAGCTCACAGAAAGCACCTGGTTGTCTTTATTCAGATCTTTGATCTCTGTCTTCCAATTCGCACACGCTTTCTTCCAATTTGCACGCGCCTCTTTCAAGAGCGGAGCCGCCTCGCCTTCAATTTCATCTTCATTGGTCACGATCTCGTACTCTTTATCCGAGTTCTTCCCTTTTTTAATCTCAATCGTCGTATCTTCCCCCGCCGGGATATCCTTCACGCCCACAGACTGAGCCGCCGCCCACAAAGGAAACGCCACCAATAAAATCAAAATCTTTCTCATAAGAAGCTCCTTCTTCGCCCTCTATCGTAACATCCCCTCTAAACAAAAAAAGCCCCGAAAACCTAACGCAACCCACCCACTCTTTGCCTAAATACAAAGAAAAGGTCTTCGCATGAAGATTTCAACCGAGAACTTCGTTCCATCGAGATATTTGGGGGTGGAAACCCAGTCGGTGGGCCTCTGCGGGGCCCGGATGGCCCCCTGCCCAAAGGGCAGGAGCAGCGAGGCCCGGAAGGCCGCGCCCACAGGCTGGGTTTCCACCCCCAAATACCTCGATGAAGCGACGAGTTATCGAATGTAATCCCCTCCCCCATGCGATAGACCTGCCCGTGGCCGGGTCCCATACAATAGCACTCTTGACGAACCCCGCTAGGTCCGGAAGGAAGCAACGGCACTCGAGGGACTATGTGATATGGGGTGCTCGGCCGCTTTTCGTTTTTCGCGCAAAGTTTTTGAGGGGTGAATTTTGTCTTATCAGGTGATTGCACGCAAATGGCGTCCACAATCTTTCTCTGACGTTGTCGGGCAAAATCATATTACCCAAACTCTGACCAATGCCTTGAATAATGCCCGCCTGCCTCATGCGCTTCTTTTCACCGGCCCTCGCGGAACGGGAAAGACGTCGTCGGCAAGAATCTTGGCCAAAGCTTTGCGCTGCCCGAATGCTAAAAATTTTATCCCTTGTAACGAATGTGACTCCTGTCAAGAAATTGCATCAGGTTCCAGCGTTGACGTGATGGAGATCGACGGAGCCTCTAACAATGGCGTCGACGCCATTCGCGAACTTCGCGACACAGTCGCCTTCATGCCTTCGAGTGGAAAATACAAGATCTACATCATCGACGAAGTCCACATGCTTTCAACCAGTGCCTTCAATGCACTTTTGAAAACATTGGAAGAGCCACCTCCGCATGTGGTCTTCATCATGGCGACGACTGAGGTCCACAAGATTCCACAAACTATTTTGTCACGCTGTCAGCGTTTTGATTTTAGACGCATTACCACTCGTCAAATCACGGAAAGACTGAAACTCATCTGCGATCGCGAAGGTGTTGCCGCAGAAGACGAGGCACTCTGGGTGATTGCTCGACAAGGTGACGGCTCTATGCGGGACTCGCAAAGTTTGCTTGATCAAGTGATCACTTTTGCCAACGGCCCCTTGACTCGTGCCAATGTGGTAGAGATCCTCGGCCTAACCGATCGGGCTCTGCTATTTGAAACCTTGAACGCCTTGATTGATCGCAACTCCCAAGCGGTTATGAAAGTGATTGAGAAAATTGCCACCTCAGGTTTTGAACCTCATTTGTTCTCTCAAGATTTGCTGGAAATGATTCGCAATCTTTTGCTAGTCAAAGTTTCCGAGGCTCAAGCCGGGCAAATTTTAGAAATGCCGGATTCAGAACTTCAATCCTTGAACGACATGTCGCAAAGACTTTCCGAAGAAGACATTCACATGCTCTTTGACATGGCCTTGAAGGGTGGAAACGACATCCCGCGCGCGCAAGATCCGCGCATTGTTTTAGAAGTCACCTTGTTGCGAATGGCGTCTGCGCCGAAGTTGGTGGATCTGAAAACTTTATTGCAAAATGGAGTTCCATCTTCTCACAGCGCAGGTGGGGCCAGGCCCTACGTTCCGCCGGTAGCTCCCCCCATTAAGAAGGGGCACCAAAGACTGAATGAGGCGCAAAAAGTTTCTGACGTTCCCTCTGGTCTTGATGCAATGAAGGCGGCGCTTGAAAAAAAACCTAAAGCGTCTACGCCGCTTGCCAAAGAAACAACTCCGGCTGAAGCTCCCGCTCATGTAGACACCGCCCCCAAGGTGGCAACTGGCAGCACCCCTGCTGAAAAGTGGGTTCACTTTGTTGAACTTCTTCGTCAGGATGATGCACTTTTTGCCGCAAAGGTCGAAAATCTGCTTTTTGCTAAGGAAGAGGGAAAGCTGCTCAGCTTGGGTGTTCCGCCGAAGTTGGTCTTCTTGAAAGAGCAAATGGCAGACTCCCAGGTGCGTAAAAAACTGCAAGGATTTATTGATTCATACTGGGGTGCTGGGTATTCTTTTGAAGTATTAATGAGTCGCGATCAAGTCGGAGAATCGGCTCAAGCTCTGCAACAAAAAAAGCATCAGCTGGCCGAAGAGGACCTCCGTAATAAGATCGCAGAAAACCCTATGGTGAAAGCCGCCCAAGATGTTTTCAAAGGGCAAATCAAATCCATAGTGGAAATTAAGCGCGACAGCGCAGGGAGATAACATGAAAGGTATGCCTGGCGGAATGGCTCAGCTCATGAAGCAAGCCAATCAAATGCAAATGAAAATGAAGAAGACCCAAGAAGAGCTTGCAAAAAAAGAATACGAAGCGACTTCTGGTGGTGGCGCCGTCAAAGTTAAAGTCAACGGCGATCACATGATCACGTCTTTGACTATCGACCCTGAAGTTCTTAAAGCCGGTGACGTAGAGATGCTTCAAGACATGATCCTTTCAGCAACCAACGAGGCCATCAAAATGGCTAAAGATACGTCTGCAAAAGAGATGGAAAAAGTCACTGGCGGATTGAACATCCCTGGAATGTTTTAAGCAGGTCCCACTTGTTACACATTAACGCCCTCGAAAAATTAACCCATGAATTGAGCCGTCTTCCCGGAATCGGGCCCAAGACTGCTCAACGCCTGGCTTATTTTATCCTCAGATCCGGGAACGAATATCCCGAGCGTCTGAGTGAGGCGCTTTTGCGAGTGAAGGCCGAGGTGCATGATTGCCCTCGCTGCTTTAACTACACGGACACCGATCTTTGCCGTTATTGCGAAGACCCACATCGGTCAAACGAATCCATCTGTGTGGTGGAGGAACCTGCCGATATCATGCGTATTGAATCTTCCGGCGCCTTTCGAGGCCGCTATCACGTTTTGCACGGCGCCCTTTCCCCCTTGGAGGGAATCGGCCCTAAAGAACTCAAGATTCAAGAGCTCATCGAACGCATTGATGCCGGCTTAGAGGGCGATGGTCCTGTTATTAAGGAAGTCATCCTCGCTTTGGATGCGGATTTAGAGGGCGACACCACGATTTTGTACCTGGCAAAGCAACTTCAAGGAAAAGGTTTGAAACTTTCTCGCATTGCCCATGGAGTTCCTATTGGCAGCGACATCGATTTCATAGATGATAGAACTATGGGTCGAGCCCTGCAAAATAGAGTGGAGCTATAATGTCCTTTATTAACTACAATGCTAAAGAGATTCACTGCAAAGTCGTCTACTACGGTCCTTCCTTGGGCGGTAAAACGACCAACATTCAGTGGGTTTATCAAAAAACGGCCGAGGATCAAAAATCCAAGCTCGTCGCATTGAACACGGACATTGAACGCACTTTGTTTTTTGACTTTCTTCCGCTGAATGTCGGCGACATTCGCGGCTTTAAAACTCGCTTCCATCTTTATACGGTCCCTGGACAGGTTGTTTACGATGCCTCTCGAAAGCTGATCCTTAAAGGTTTGGATGGAGTGATCTTCGTCGCCGACTCTCAGATTGAACGCATGGACGAAAACTTAGAGTCCCTGCGCAATCTTGAAAGAAACCTTGAACAACAAGGTTACGACATTCGCGAAGTTCCTCTGATCATGCAATATAACAAACGTGATCTTCCTAATGTGGCCTCTTTGGCCGAGCTTCGAAGCGCTTTAAACCCTTACAACGCGCCTGAAATCGAAGGCTGTGCGTCTGAAGGAAAGGGTGTTTTTGAATCGCTGAAGACGGTTTCTAAGTCTATAATCAATGTCCTCAAAGGCGGAACGACGCTATAAACAAGCGACCTCCTGCCCTTCGGACAGTCCTCCTCACTTCCCTTAGCTCCATCGTTTAACGTCGGCGCGTAAAGCTCAGATCATGGTTGAACGCGAGGTTTTTCTTCTTTTGAACTGGGTGACGGAATGGGGTCTTTTCAGAGGCAAGAGCGTGTGTTATATGAGGTTTTTCAGTAATCTTTTAGGCTAAAATAAGGCCTGAGGTTTTATATGTCTTACGATATTGCGGCTGATATTCAGCGCCTTAAAAAAGAGAAGAATGCTGTTATTTTGGCTCACTACTATGAAGAAGGCGACATCCAAGATGTGGCTGACTATGTGGGGGACAGCTTCTATCTGGCAAAGATGGGGCAACAGGTGCAACAAGATGTGATCTTGCTTGCGGGTGTTGTGTTCATGGCCGAAAGCGTGAAGATTTTAAATCCTTCTAAAACTGTTTTGGTTCCCGATTTGGAAGCGAGCTGCTCTCTTGTTAAGGGCGCTCCCTATGATCAATATCTAGCCTGGCGCCGTCAACACCCGGACGGAATTGCCGTGACCTATATCAACTCCAGTGCCGAAGTGAAGTCGATTTCCGATGTCATCATCACGTCTTCCAATGCGCAACAGATCGTGGAATCCATTCCAAAAGATCGTAAGATCCTCTTTGGGCCCGACCAACACTTAGGACGTTGGCTTTCTAAAAAACTTCAGCGCGATTTCGTTTTGTGGCCCGGGGCTTGTGAGGTCCATGTGCTATTCAACGCCAAAAAACTTTATGAACTCATCGCCCAACACCCTGACGCCGTGGTGATTGCGCACCCCGAATGTGACGACACAGTTTTACAGTACGCCCACGTCGTCGGATCAACGTCTCGATTGTTAGAAGAAGTGGAAAAAAATCCCGCAAAGAAATTCATCGTAGCCACCGAAACAGGAATCTTCCATCAGATGCAAAAAAAACGTCCAGATGTGACGTTGATTCAGGCGCCCGTGATGGATTCGGGTTGTTCGTGCAACAACTGCCCTTATATGAAGATGAACTCCATGGAGAAAATCAAACACGCCCTGGAATCCTTCAACCCCCAAGTGGGCATGAGCGAAGACCTTCGCCTGAAAGCCAAAATTTCTTTAGATCGAATGATGGATATCACCAGTGGCAAGACGGTTTCTTGGCCTACGAAATTCACGGTTTAATATCTTCAAAGGGACTCGGTCATGATTCTTCCAGAAAGCATTATCGAGTCTCTTAAAAATCATCTGAAAAATCCCGACATAAAAATTCTAGTTGCTTCCGAGTGGGGCAGTCAAAACCCCTCCCATCGGGATCTCATTCGGGCAAAGCTCACTGAGATTCAAAGCGATCAAACACCTTATTCGTCGGTTTCTCACTGCGAAGGTGCGGGTGTTATTATCCTCGCCCCCTTCCCCGTCGGCGTCGATGTGGAAGTCACAAGTCGCGTCGCAGAGAAGATCATCGCTCGCGTCTCGTCCCCCGAAGAGCTTCAGCACGCCTCCAGCTCCGCGGCCCTGTGGTGCGCCAAGGAGGCTTGTTTCAAGGCTTTACGCAGCTATCGACAACCGTCGGTGATTTCAGAAATTTCTATAGGGGCTTGGCAAAATTTAGATTCTCAGATTGAGACGTACCAACTTTTGAACCCAGAAAACTTCAATTCTCCCTCTAGAAATCACGGTTTCTCCGTTCACTTCCTTCTTCACACATATAGCTTTTTTATTTTTCCCTCTTAACTTTGGTCCAGTCCTGCCGAAGAGTTTATTAACACACGTTAATGTTCAACGATTCAGTTGGTAAGGTTTAAGGTAGGTGAACAATGGGAAGTGGAAAGTACAATCGCAGAGTGGCTCCAAGGAAAGAGGTCTCTCCCATTCATATTTCGTATCTCACGTCTTTGGACGACTTCGCAAAAATTGCAAGAAACTGTGAGATTGTTGAGGCTTCGTCGTCGGGACTTTTGTTGCTGATCAAGCGTGAAGATTTGATTCCGTCAGCTCTTCGTAAAACTCTGACTTTAGATGTCTTGATTGGCGATCGCGTCTTTATGCATCTGGAAGAAATGAATCTTGAAGTGTCTGGCGTCATCACGCGCACACAACTTCTTGGTAAAAAAGGTTTCTATGTGGCTGTCGACTACAGCGACGAGGCGCCAGAATACTGGAGAGAGTGTTTGATGGATCTTCTTCCTAAACCCGGAGAGCTCGACTAATAAATCCTCGAACGGACTTTGTTAGAAGACCCAGGTTGTATCCTGGGTCTTTCTTTTTTAGGTGGTGTCACTCATTTTGGCACAGGTTCTGCAAACCCCCACTCCGGGGGAAACAAAATGAAACCACTTTTTAATCTAACATTTTCAATTTTTCTAATGGCTTCTGGATCTGCTTATGCGGATTCTTTTGTCACAATTCGTGATGGCCGTGAATACCTTTGCACCGCCACAGAACCTCGCAACCCAGAAGACGCCCTCGACTGCGTCGCCGAGGCCTATAGAGGCCCCTTCTCAAAAGAAGAATCCATGGAGATCTGTCGCGGAGCCACATCAAAAGCTCCGGCTATTTGCGCTATCAGCGCGTATCGCGGTCCCTTTTCAAAAGAGGAATCTATCGAACTCTGCCAGCGAGCCACCCTCGCAAATGGCCCTTCGGATTGTGCCACAACCGCTTACCGCGGCCCCTTCAGCAAAGAAGAATCCATGCAACTATGTAAACGGGGAGGCACCGCCGCCAATGCCGAGTGTGCCATCAAAGCTTACCGTGGTCCCTATAGCAAAGAAGAATCGATTCGCCTTTGTCGAGCAGAGGCAGATCTCTTGATACGCTCTTTGAACTTGATGGAAAGCTCCGCTGACGTGCAAACAAAGATTCGACTTTTTAAAGAAAGAATTCAGGGTCTATTTGAATAGGAAAAAACCCGCTGGTTTTTCAGCGGGTTTCTTTTAAACAAGATCGACAAACTTGGGAAGGCCGATTTCAGAAACCAACACCACCGAGTAGTGCGGAGGCAAAAACCAACTGATGGCCTCGGCAATTCCCTGGTGCTCCTTGGTGGGCGGATTTCCCAACGACTCAAGAGAAAATGCCAAATCATAGTGTTTACGATCTGCACTCATCACCAAGATGCGTGGGCGAAGCACGTTTTGATCACGAAAAAATTCATTTAAGATATTGCGAACATATTGAGGTAAGTAGTGTGGCGCCGGCGGCCCCGCATGAAGCCCCTGCCCTTTTTCCATCTCCACAGTTCCCACGGGAGACTCCGACGCGGTTTTATAGAACAGTCCCGTTTCCTTAAAATGCCAAAGCATTCCGTAGGTGAACACATAATCGGGATATTCTTTACGAGGGTTCACAACAAGGCCCACCCCCTTCATCGCCAACCACTGCATGATTTTATTCGCAGGCTCAGTCGCTTCCGGTGACGTCTCTGCCAAAAGATAAGGCCAGCCATCGGGACCTTTTTGAGGGACTTCGTGAATAAGTTTGAGGTTGCCTTGGGTGATCGACATAAAGAAGTCTGTTTCCCACTGATGATCGCGTCGTTCATCGGGAACATTGACCAACTCAAGTAGATTCATAGCAGACTCCTAAAAGAAAAAAGGCCGGGAAATATCCCAGCCTTTCTATGTCCCTTTCAAAAGAGGGTCAAGACGAAGTCCGTCGGAACCTGATCCTAGTACTCCTCAACAATGACGAGTGTCTTATAGCCACGCTCGTAGCGAACTTGGCCATAGTCGTCCAATTTAGGCTGACCAGTTCGAGTATCCAGCACCGGAATCTGCCCTTTGTCTGCCGCCAAAACCGCATAATAGATCTGCGTGATAAAGTCCTTATGAACTCGCACACAGCCTGAAGAGGCGCGAGAACCCAAGGCCGCTTCCCCCACGGCTTCTCCCCCTTTTAAATCGGGAGGTACCTGATGAACCGCCAGACCCCGCTTTTCATTAAAGAACATGGCGTAAGGCATCTGGAACTTACTTTCACCCGATCGATATTTTTCATTTTCTACGCGCTTGATGGTGTAAAAACCGCGAGTTGTATGTCGCCAGTGAGACTCCGTAGAACCCTTAAAGATCTTATTAATAACTCCACGAACAGCGCTGATGTACTCCAGATCTTCCCGGCCCGTAGAAACGTCTGTCGTTAACATCAATTGACGATTTGTATATAGACGAAGTGTCTGAGCTTTAGGACCACGGGCCGCCTTATTGATGACGATCACGTTAGTATATTGATTAAGGTATGTTTCCCCTCGGAAGTATGCGGCCTCATCAAAGAGCTTTCCATAAGGAGCTTCGTAAGGATCTTCAACCATCAAACGTTTTTCAATTTCAGTTCTGGATTGGGCAAAAACCTGAACCGAACACAACATTGCAAATAAAAGTAATGAGAAAACTGTCAGCAATTGCTTCATTTAAGTCTCCAGCACCAAAAGTGCGTCGCTAAAAACACAGTGTGTGTCACAGTGATGTGCGCGGATATCTAGCAGAAACTTTTGCAGGGTCGTATCAATTTTGGTCACTTTGTAACAATTGTGTAATCAAGAAATTAATTCTTAAGAGGGGAAAATAAAAAAGGTCAGACTTTTACATCTGACCTTTTTTTGAAATCTAAAAATAAATGGTAGGGAATGCCGGATTCGAACCGACGACATCCACCTTGTAAGGGTGGCGCTCTACCAACTGAGCTAATTCCCTATCGTCTCGAAGGACCAATTTGTAACAGTGGTCCCTCATTATTGGCAATAACTTTTTTAAAAAATCCTACTTTTTTACGTCGTCGAAGCAAACTTTTTGAGTCAGGTATGCTGAGATCTTCATAATTTGCATATGAACCATCCCCTCAAGCCCCTGAACATCCAAAGTACCCATAGAAAGGACCATCACACCTTGGGTTGGAACACTTCCTCTTAAAGGTGGAATTGGCGAATCTTTCTCGTTAAAGGCCGTCAATTGCACTCTGTAGGTAATTCCACCCTTGCTGGTCATTTGCGCTAAGATCTTTTGATTACGCTCAATACCCACGCCGGTCGCGAGAACTCGGCAAGTGTCTCCGTCGAACTGCTTCACTTGCAACTGACGAAGGCCTGTCGCCTTTTGACGTACAACCTTCAGAGCGAAGTAGGAAACGAAGTCCCCTTGTTCAACCTTCCACAAGCCTTGAATATCAGACCATGGGAACGGCTGAGCCAAAGCCCACGGCCATGGAACCCAACGGTCGTCACTGGCAGGCATCACATGCTCTTCAGGCTCTGCAAAAGCACTTACTGACATCGTCATCGCCGAAATTACAACCAAAGTTGATAAGAAAATTCTGCGTAACATGAATCCCCCCCTAGTGCTCGAAATGAACTCGAGCCGCTTTATTCATGTAGTATCCGTTTTTGGCTCTAAAAATATATTTAGGTTTTTCGTAATCAGGTTCGATCAACTTACGCAGACGTTTGATCGTCACGTAAATCTTATTATCGTGAATCGCAGGATCATAAGGCTGCTTCCACACATTCTCGACCAGGAATTCTTTTGAGTAAATCTGACCCTGGTTTTGTACAAACAAGCGCAGAAGATCCAACAAAATGAACTGATTTTTAAAATCAATACGTCCCAGTTTTTTCTCGATGACCGAGTGATTGACCTCATCAAAGATAAGATCGAAGTTTGTCTGAGACTCACCACCGATTTTTTCAGCGAGTGTCTTCACCATGCGCGCCAGGCGTTTTTGGTTTTCACCATCAACAGATCTTTGCGCCAGCGTGATGTAGGTTCTTGCCATATCCTTATCGCCGATTTCAAAGTATGCGTCCGCCAAGCCGCCCATGAGGTAATTCGACATTACCACATTGCGAGTTTCTTTGACGATGTCGTAGGCTTTCCACAAAACCTCAATCGCTTCGTCATACTTTTTCATTTGCTTTAAGATGTCCGCATTCAAAAACAACGAAGCCGCTTGAAGATCAGGCATTTGATAGACTTGGAAGAAAACCTGAAGATTGTAGATCTCTTTCAAAGCGTCAGAATGACGACCTGTCGAAGGATGAGAGTAAACCATCGCCAGACCGAAGATCGCGTGACAGATATCTTCTTTGTTGTCAGACGCCAGAGCGATTGCCAAAGCTTTCTGAAGATAGTCCATCGCCGTCTCAAGTTGGCCTTTGTAAGACGCGCACACTGCGAGTGTGTAGTAAGTCTTGGAGTTCAGTTCAAAGCCTTCTTTAAGAACTAAATCTTGGAGTTTTTCTTTTGTTAGGTTGATTTCTTCAAACTGTTCGCGCTCTGCATAGATACGCAACAACAGGTTTAAGCACTTCAAGTATTGAGAGAAATTTTTCTCAGCAAAATATCCTTTCGAAGCATCCTGAAGATGCTGCACGGCCGGTGTGAATTCACCCCGATCGCAGTATAACTTGCCGAGCTCAAAGGCACGCTCTAGTTCATTCATAAGTTCCTAAAACTCCAAAACAAATACAAAATTACTCGCAGGGGTTCAGGTTTTTACAGATTGTCAGGATTTCGTCAATGCAAGACGCGGACAGCTGCTTAAAAAGTGGGCATAATGAGAATTGATTTCAGTAATGTAATCGTGGGGCCAAGAGGGGGCTTAAAATAACGCGATGGGCTTAAAGAATATCGCCTTGCGTACCAAAGATCTTCGCAAGGGAAAAATAAAGAAGGCCCTCGATGGAGGGCCTTCTAGATAACGCACTTTAGTTAGAAAAAGTCACCAGGCACCGTTTTTAGTGGTGGTGGACGGCTTGGCCTGTGTATTGGGCCTTGATGCCGAACTCGCGCTCTTTTTGGATTTTGAAAAGTTCCTTTGGAGATTTAATGTCCAAAGCGTTGATCAACACTTGGTCCACATGATCTACCAAGATCACTTTCAAATCCTTCATCACTTCCTTAGGAATGTCCTTGAGATCTTTTTCGTTCTCTTTAGGACAGATGATAATTTTAATACCACCGCGATGAGCCGCCAAAATCTTCTCTTTCAAGCCACCGATTGCCATCACACGACCACGAAGAGAAATCTCTCCCGTCATCGCCACTGTGCGCTTCACAGGGACTTTCATGATCGCAGAGACGATCGAAGTCGTTAAGGCGATACCCGCTGAAGGACCGTCCTTAGGAACAGCACCTTCCGGCAAATGGATGTGCACGTCGATGTTTGAGAAGTACTCTTTATCCAATCCGAACAAAGGACCTCGGGAACGAACGTAGCTCATCGCCGCAGAACAAGACTCTTTCATCACGTCACCCAGTTGGCCCGTGACTGTGAACTTGCCTTTTCCAGGCACAACACTCACTTCGACAGCCAGGAGGTCTCCCCCCACTTCCGTCCAAGCCATTCCGTTGGTAAGACCGATCTCGTTTTCCGTTTCGATCACACCAAACTTGTACTTGTGAGGTCCCAAAAGTTCGACCAGCTTTTGTGGTGTCACCACGTAGCCTGATGTTTTGGAAGCCGTCGTCTTTGCTGCTTTCGCACCTTTTTTAGCAGCGGCGGACTTCTTATCAGTCTTCGCTTCTGCCTTAAAGTTCTCAACGGTTTCGCCCATCACGATTTCCTTAGCGACCTTACGGCACACATTGGCCATCTGTCTTTCTAAGTTACGAACGCCAGCCTCTTTCGTGTAGTAACGAATGATGTCGCGGATCGTTTCATCTTTGATCGAAACTTTGTAGTCTTTCAAACCATGGTTTTCCAACTGCTTCGGAACAAGGTAGTTCTTCGCAATGTGGAATTTCTCCTGCTCAATATAACCTTCAAGATTGATGATCTCCATACGATCCAAAAGAGGTCTTGGAATAGTATGCAGTGAGTTCGCTGTCGCGATAAACATCACCTTTGAAAGATCGTATTCAAGCTCCAAGTAGTGATCTTGGAAGTTATTGTTTTGTTCAGGGTCCAAAACCTCCAGCATCGCTGCCGCTGGGTCCCCACGGAAGTCGTTGGCCATCTTGTCGATCTCATCCAGAAGAACAAGTGGATTTCCTTTATCAACTTTGCGAAGAGCTTGAAGGATTTTACCTGGCATTGCTCCCACATACGTTTTTCTGTGACCACGGATCTCTGCTTCGTCTCTCACGCCACCCAAAGAAATTCTGGCAAACGGACGATTCAAAGACTCGGCAATAGATCTTGCCAACGATGTTTTACCGACCCCTGGAGGGCCCGCCAAACAAAGGATTGGCCCCTTCATGTCTTTCGAAATCGAAAGCACGGCAAGGTATTCCAAAATTCTGTCTTTAACCTTCTCAAGACCCCAGTGATCATCATCCAAGATGCGCTGAGCGTTCTTAAGGTCATGTTTTTCTTCATTGTAGTCATACCAAGGAAGAGAAAGAACCCAGTCGATGTAGTTGCGAACAACCGTCGCTTCCGCAGACATCGGTGACATCATTTTGAGCTTTTTAATCTCTTTCATGACCTTGTCTTTGGCTTCTTGGCTCATCTTCTTATTCTTGGTCTTGATCTCTAGATCCTGCAACTCAGCTTGGTAATCATCTTTTTCACCAAGTTCTTTCTGAATGGCCTGCATTTGCTCATTGAGATAGTACTCTTTTTGAGAGCGCTCCATCTGCTTCTTCACGCGGGTGCGGATCTTTTTCTCGACTTCGAGAATCTCGATCTCACCTGTCATCAAGTTCAACAAATGCTCCAAACGCTTGGATGGATCAATGATCTCCAAAACGGCTTGTTTGTCTTCCAACTTCAGATTGAGTTGCGCGACAATGATGTCGGCAAGTTCGCCTGGGTTTTCGATCGTCGACACACGCATCAAGATCTCAGGAGGGATGCGCTTATTAAGCTTCACATAAGTCTCAAAGGTGCCCTTCACAGAGCGAACCAAAGCTTGCGCCTCAACGATGTTTGAAGAGTCTTCATCAAGAGACTCACAAGACACCATGAAAAAGTTCTCGTTGTTTACGAAATTCTTAATCTTTACACGACGTTTACCCTCAACCAGAACTTTCACTGTTCCGTCTGGCAAACGAAGAAGTTGAATGATTGTTCCAACAGTACCGATAGCAAAGATATCTTTGGGTTCGGGATTGTTTGTTTTAGCGTCTTTTTGAGCCGCCAACACGATATCGGTCTGTTTGCTCATCGCTTCTTCCAGAGCATTGATGCTCTTTTCGCGACCAACAAACAAAGGCATCATCATATGTGGAAAAATGATGAGGTCTCTTAGGGGCAAAAGTGGTAGTTGTTGTACTTTTCCCTCGCTCATATCCTCTCCCTCCCTGTGGGTTAACGAGCACTTGCGCTTTTTAAGACACAAGAGGTTTTTGCGGGGGTTAATATCCGTATCAACCTTATGCAAATTCCTACACTCAGTCTAACTATGTGTTCGATTACTGGGAAGTAAATATATTCGGAAAAAAAACAGTTCTGGCCCCGGCACCGAGTCCAATTTGCCGCTATTTTGGGCATCATAATGAAGCCTAATACTAACCGAAAACTATTCTTATTAGTGTCGATATTTGAGAATCTTTCCGAATTGTAATTCCCCGGGGTTAAATTTTCGTGCCTTTTTTGGCCAAAT
This sequence comes from Bdellovibrio sp., assembly GCF_047637665.1. Taxonomy (NCBI): domain Bacteria; kingdom Pseudomonadati; phylum Bdellovibrionota; class Bdellovibrionia; order Bdellovibrionales; family Pseudobdellovibrionaceae; genus Bdellovibrio; species Bdellovibrio sp. Next base: position 386,743 of record NZ_JBLJBT010000044.1, read on the forward strand.
TGTTCGATAAGTGCATTGTGACATCTAGTAACTCCAGACGCTGGTTCCGCCGAAACTCACTCTCTTTAAAGCTTCTCATTGCAACATGGGCCGTGAGTTCTTTTGCTACGTTAATTCTAACGGCCATCCAGCTTATTATGGACTATCAAAGAGATTTTGATAAGTTACAGAACAATTTCGCCATCATCAAAAACTCCTACCTCGACTCGATGGCCGAGCACCTCTGGTCCTATGACACTCGACTTTTGGAGATTCAACTAGACGGACTGAGTCGCCTGCAAGGCGTGAGCTATCTTCGCTTAGTGGCGGACAATAAAACCATTTATGAATCCGGGAAATCTGATCCCAGCGACGACAACCACAAACGCTTTGAGATTTACCACAAAAACACGAACGAAATTCTGGGAAGCCTCGACGTCGAGTTAGACGTTAAAAATTTACGAGAGCGATATTTTCAAGACGCCATCTGGATCTTTATTCGCCAAGCCGCTAAAACCCTGGTCGTTGTCTCTTTGCTGTACTTTATTTTCAATCACATCTTGGTCGTTCATATTCAGCACATTGCCGGCTACCTAAAAAGCACGGATCGCCGCAGTAAAACGGATCTTCAGCTGAAACGCCCAGGCCACAAAGGGGAGGATGAACTAGACGTCTTGGTTGATTCCATCAATCAATTTCGTTCAGATCTTCTTCTGGCCAATGAAAAGTTGGAACGGTTAAACCAAAGCCTTGAGCAAAAAGTGATCGAGCGCACGCGACAGTTAACAACTAAAAACGAAAGCCTTGAAAAGGCCATGCTGCAAATCAAACGTATGCAAGCAACCCTTGTCGCGCAAGAACGTCTGGCCTCTTTGGGAAGCCTCACTGCCAGCGTCGCCCACGAAATTCGTAATCCCTTAAATTTTGTTCTGAATTTCAGCGAACTCCTCACTGATTCAGAAAACATTGAAGAAATCAGAGAGATCAGCCGCGTGGTTCTTAAACACAGTCAACGCATTGATCAAATCGTCCGCTCTATGCAGATCCTATCGGGATACGACAGCGATGTCCTGGAGGCGACAGATATTAGCGAAATTGTGAAACGCGCTTATCAGGATACCGTCTCGACAAGGGCCATCGGTTCTAGTTACGTTCCTCCCAAAGTGACCTATCGCCTCGGGGACTCCGTCATTGCCCCGGTCTATGCAACTTCCCTTTTACGAGCACTTTCAAATATCATCGACAATGCTATTCATGCGCTCGAGAAAAAGGTGCTCTCTAACAAGGTCTTTGAACCAGAATTAACGTTGTCGACGGCAATTCGCGGGGACATGGTCGAAATCACCATTCGCGATAATGGCGTAGGGATCCCTGAAATACTTGGTGAAAAAATCTTTGACCCTTTTTTAACAACCAAAGCTGCCGGAGAAGGGGCCGGTCTTGGGTTAACAGTTGCATTTAATATTGCTCAAAAACATGGCGGCACATTAAAATATTCAAGTGAGTTTGGACAATGGAGTGAATTCGTATTAGCCCTCCCACTTGCACATGAAAGACTCGGTTCATGATTAATATTCTTATTGTTGACGACGAAGCGGATACTCATCTGCTGTACAAATTGAAGTTCAAAAAGCTGTTTGCCAATTTGGGGGAACTCAATCTTGTTTCCTTTTTAAATGCTCCCGATTGCCTGAAGTATCTCGAAAGAAGCGACGTGCCTCCGGTGGACCTGATCCTTTCAGATATCAATATGCCCGACATGGATGGCTTTGAACTTCTTCAAAAGGTTCACGAAAAAAAACCGCAGCTTCCCTTTTACATGGTGAGTGCTTACGAATCCCCCGAATTTCGCATCAAAGCAGACAGTCTTGGTGCCACTCGTTTTTTAAGTAAACCGGTGGATTTTCACCTTCTTGGGGACATGCTAAAGAAAGATCTTTCCATCCAGGCATAAAACATCAAAGCCCTGAACGGACTTCTTAGCTAAGGACAAATAAAAAAACCAGGGCTTCCTGATCTGTACCCCAAAAAGTGGACTTTTAAATAAAAGGGAATACCCTGAGTTTA